>JARLIY010000156.1 GCA_031291475.1 Xanthobacteraceae bacterium | reverse complement strand
TTTCGCGCCGATGCCGCCGCAGGCGGTGGCGCCGCCTTCGGCGCCGCCCGCCGCCACGCCGTTCAAGCCCGCGGCCACCAACGGCGCAGCGGCCGACGGCGAGGAAAATCTCGAAGCCGCCATGGGCGAGCCCGACCTCGACGAGGACGATCTGGAAAACTCGATGTCGCTTGCGGCCATAGAGGCCGAGCTCAAGCCCAAGGTGCTCGAGACCTTCGACACCATCGCCAGCGAGTTCAAGCGGCTGCGGCGCCTGCAGGAGCAGGACATCCAGAACAAGCTGCACTCGACCGGATCGCTGTCGCCGGCCCAGGAGCGCAAATACAAGAAGCTCAAGGAAGAGATTATTCAAGAAGTGAAATCGCTGCGGCTCAATCAGGCGCGCATCGACGCGCTGGTCGAGCAGCTTTACGACATCAACAAAAGGCTGGTCAGCCACGAGGGCCGGCTGATGCGGCTGTCCGAGAGCCACGGCGTCATCCGCGAGGACTTTCTCAAGAATTACCAGGGCAACGAGCTCGATCCGCGCTGGCTCAACCGCGTGTCGAAGCTTTCGGCAAAAGGCTGGAAGAATTTCGTCGCTCGCGACAAGGACCGCATCAAGGAGCTGCGCACCCAGATCCACACGCTCGCCACCGAGACCGGGCTCGAGATCGGCGAGTTCCGCAAGCTCGTGCACATGGTGCAGAAGGGCGAGCGCGAGGCGCGTCAGGCGAAGAAGGAAATGGTCGAAGCCAATCTGCGCCTCGTGATCTCCATCGCCAAGAAATACACCAACCGCGGCCTGCAATTCCTCGATCTGATCCAGGAAGGCAATATCGGCCTGATGAAAGCGGTCGATAAATTCGAGTATCGCCGCGGCTATAAATTCTCCACCTACGCCACCTGGTGGATCCGCCAGGCGATCACGCGAAGCATCGCCGACCAGGCGCGCACCATCCGCATTCCCGTGCACATGATCGAGACCATCAACAAGATCGTGCGCACGAGTCGCCAGATGCTCAACGAGATCGGCCGCGAGCCGACGCCGGAGGAGCTTGCCGAAAAGCTCGGCATGCCGCTGGAGAAGGTGCGCAAGGTGCTGAAAATCGCCAAGGAGCCGCTGTCGCTGGAAACGCCGATCGGCGACGAGGAAGACAGCCACCTCGGCGATTTCATCGAGGACAAGAACGCCATCCTGCCGATCGACGCCGCCATCCAGTCGAATCTGCGCGAGACCACGACGCGGGTGCTCGCCTCGCTCACGCCGCGTGAGGAGCGCGTGCTGCGCATGCGCTTCGGCATCGGCATGAACACCGACCACACGCTCGAAGAAGTCGGCCAGCAATTCTCGGTGACCCGCGAGCGCATCCGCCAGATCGAGGCTAAGGCGCTGAGGAAGCTCAAGCATCCGAGCCGGTCCAGAAAACTGCGAAGTTTTCTGGACAATTGAAGCCCTCTAGTCCCCGGGCTTGACTCGGGGATCAAGGATCCGTCGCAGAGCTGCGAGCTTTTGGATATCTAAGGTTTGTCCGCCTGTGCCCGTGGTGGGCGTCTGGATTCATTCTGGAGTTTATGGGCGGGCCGGCACCCGAGTACGGGAATGACAAACGCGCTGTGCGCTTCGGCGGACTTATACCCGCCGTAGCTCGCCGAGCGAGCGAAGGCGGGTCGGGTAGTTCCCCTTCCCCGCTTCGCGGGGCAGGATGAAGGAAACGTCAGCCGGCGCGGCGCTCGGAGTAATCGCGCTCTTTCTTCTTCGCGCCGGAGCGCACGATGCTCTTGATCTTGGCGGGCGGTCTGCCGGACTTTTCGGCGATGTCGCGGTCTTGCTCGATCAGGAAGCCGTGCGCGGGCGTGTCGCCGTCGATGCCGCCGGTGAGCGCGCGCGGCACCTTGCGGTTCGAGCGCTGCGTGCCGTCTTCGTAGACGACGTCGAACATGACGAATTCGGAATTCAGTCCCGGCTTTCTTGGCATGACACGTCTCGCTTTTTTGTTGTTGCTCTGTCGCGCTTGTTGCTCTGTCGCGCGCGATCCCGGGGATCGCGCTTTGGCGCCGGAGAAAGACGAAAATACCGGCGCCAATAAGGCGCCGGTACCGGTGCATTGTCGCGGCGCCGATCTTGACGATCGCGCGCCTTGACTATCGGGCAATCAGACCGATTGCAGATTCGTTGCCGTCGTCTTGCCGCTGCGGCGGTCGGGCTCGATGTCGAAGGACAGCTTCTGTCCCTCGTTGAGGTTCGACATGCCGGCGCGCTCGACTGCGGAGATGTGAACGAACACATCCGGGCCGCCTGCGTCCTGCACGATGAAGCCGTAGCCCTTCTGCGCGTTGAAAAACTTTACGGTACCTGTAGCCATGGTGGTCTCTCTTTCAGAAAAACGCTTCATGCGTTTTTGTGGCCGTGCGAACCATTCGCTCGGTCCAAATCCGGATTTTGCGTGATTCTTGGGAAAGGCCCTTTTGGGCGAGACGGCAAGTTCAGCTCAATCGCGAATAAGCCTACTATATAATGGCGCTTAAGCGGCTTGGCAATGCGGCGGCGCCGGCCCCTGGCGCGCAGGTTAACGCTTTGTGAGCGCGGGGACATTTCACAGAAAGCGGCGACTTTGCCATGTCGGCCGCATCGCGGGGGACTATGATCGAATTGCGCACGCTTGTTTGTTGTTTGTTGGCGGCGACGACGCTGGCCCCGCTGGCCGAGCCGGCACGCGCCGCGGATGCGGTGCTGGAAGCGCTGATCGCCAAGCACGCGGGCACCAATGACGTGCCGGTCGCGCTCGTGCGCCGCATCATCCGGCGCGAAAGCGGCTTTAATCCGCGCCTTATCGATCACGGCAATTACGGCTTGATGCAGATCAGGCTCGGCACCGCCCGCGCGCTCGGCTATCGTGGCCCGCCTGCCGGGCTGCTCGATCCCGAAACCAACATGACTTACGCCGTGCGCTATCTCGCCGGCGCCTATCGCGCCGCCCGCGGTAACGAGCTGCGCGCCGTCGCGTTTTACATGCGCGGTTATTAGCGCCGGGCGCTGCCTCTATATATTTGTATGTTTGTTCGTACTGCTGCGGCGCGCACTTGTTTTGCCACAACATGGCCGCTGCGCGAGCGTCGTAGCGTCGGACCGCCGCCGGATTTGCGGGAGATTTGCGGGAGACAAGGCGTCCCGGTGAGGGCTTTTACCAAAACGGAGTCGAATTGATGCTGCGTATCCCGCACTACCTGTCATGCGCTGCCGGCGCCGCCACCTTGCTTTTGCAAACCGGACTGACGCAGGCGCATGTTCGCCGTCACGCGGCAACATCTGCGTATCAGCATCGATTGCTGCATGTGGCGCCGCAAGACATCGCCGGCTCGCCATTCTACGGCCCGTTTGGTGGCTATGCCGACCCTTTGGAGCGTCGCAATATGCGGGCCCGAAGGCGCGCCACTATTTCGGCTCCGCCACGGAGCGACCGTCCGGCCCGACTGTGAACGGGCATGCGGAGCTCGACGGCCTGGTCGAGCAGCAGGCCAGCGCCAACGGCGTGCCGGCTTCGCTGGTGCATCGCGTGATCCTGCGCGAGAGCAGGTACAATCCGCGCGCCGTCAACGCCGGCAATTACGGACTGATGCAGATCCGGCCCGGCACCGCGCGCGCCATGGGCTATGGACGGGCCCCAGGCCTGCTCGATGCCGAAACCAACATGACTTACGCGGTGCGCTATCTCGCCGGCGCCTATCGCGCCGCCGGTGGCAATGAAGCCCGCGCGGTCGCGCTGTATGCGCGCGGCTATTAACGACGCAACGTCGCGCGCAGCCTCTTGCGCGCGCGGCACCGACCACTATCTTCCGCGCCGGACCTGAATGCGATTTTGCCCGCGCGTGGTACCATTCGCTGGCGCAATGATTCGCTTCGGGCAAACGCTCGACCCTTGAAGGGACGATTCAAACCGCGATGAACATCCACGCGACGCTCGGTCAGAATTCGCAGCCTCGCTTCCTGATGTGCCCGCCGCGGCATTTTGCGGTCACTTACAGCATCAATCCCTGGATGGACCCGAAGGCCTGGGCCGATAGCGGGGCGGCCTTGCATGAGGAGGCCGGCCGGCAGTGGACCGGGCTGCGCCGTGCGCTCGCCGCCGCCGGCGCCGCGGTCGAAATGCTCGAACCGGCGGCCGACCTGCCCGATCTCGTCTTCACCGCCAACGGCGCGGTCGTGCTCGACCGCAAAGCCGTGCTGGCGCGGTTCCGTCACGGCGAGCGGCGTGACGAGGAGCCGTTATTCGCGGCGGCCTTTGCCGCGCTGCAGGCGCGCGGGCTGTTCGACGAGATCGTGACGCTGCCGGAAGGCACGACGCTCGAAGGCGCCGGCGATTGCATATTCGATGCGCGCCGCGGGCACTTCTGGATGGGCTGCGGCTTTCGCTCGGACGCCGCCGCGGCGGCCTTTATCGAGCGGCGCCTCGGCGCGCCCTGCGTGCCGCTGCCGCTCGCCGATCCGAGCTTCTATCACCTCGATACCGCGTTCTGCACGCTCCCATGCGGCAGCGTCATCCATTATCCGGACGCCTTCACGCCCGCGGCGCTGGCTTCGATCCACGAGCGCGTTGCGCCCGAATACCGTATCGCGCTCGGCCGCGCCGACGCCGCGCGCTTTGCCGCCAACGCGGTTTGCGTCGATCGCACCATCATCATGTCGCGTTGCAGCGCGGTCTTGCGGCGCGCGCTTGCCGAGCGCGGCTACACGGTCGTTACCACGCCGCTCGAGGTGTTTTTGCGCAGCGGCGGCTCGGCCTGCTGCTTGACATTGCGGCTCGATCGTCGATCGAACGAAATCGCCGCGGTGGCGGATGCGCCGAAAACCGCGGCCGTCGGAAAGGTCGGCTGACCGCCGGCTCGACATCGCGCCGGCAAGGAGTAACCTGCCTCCTCTCGATAAAAGCCCGGGAGGCGGGTGATGTCGTTGGTGCGCGCTTTGTTCGGCGGGCCTCGTTCCGGCGAGGGCGAAAAAGTCTCCGAGCCGGTCGAATATAAAGGCTTTCTCATCCGCGCCGCGCCCTACAAGAGCGAAGGCCGATATCAAACGGCGGGGGTCATCGAGCGCGAGATCGGTGGCGAGCGCAAGGAACACCGTTTCATCCGCGCCGACGCCTTTGCCAGCTACGAGGACGCCGTTCAGTTTTCGCTCGCCAAGGCGCGGCAGCTCGTCGACCTGCAGGGCGAGCGCATGTTCGGCTGATACGCGGGAGGCCGGCGGAAGGGCGGCGTCAGGCCGCCTCGACTTCGCCGTCGCCCGGATTCTCGCGCCTGAGCTGCTTGATGGTGCGCTTGAGCGCGATGATTTCGGTCTCGAGCTGCGCCACGCGCTGGATCAGTTCGCTCTCCGCCGACGCCGCCACGACGGGAACGGCGGAGGTCAAGGCAAGCCCGATCTCGTCGCCGCGGCGCCACGTCACCTTGGCGCGGAAGGTCTGGTCCCGTTGCGGGATGTGCAGATTGATCGTGCCGGGAATGTTGACGCTCTGTGAAAAGATGATGCGCGCGCCGTTTTCGGAAAGATCGCGGACGAGGCAGCTCATCACCCCGCGCCGTTTGTCGAAATAGACAAAGCCGCGCAAGAAGCTTTTGTTTCGTCTGGTTCCGCGGCGTTCGCCCATCTTTGTCCCCGCGACCGAACGCGCGGGGCAAAGATTACGGCGGCCGGAGTTAAGGCCGCCTTACCGGAGGATTTTGCTGCCCGGAACGGCCCTTTGGCTCTTCCGCCGGGCCATCCAATTCCCATATTTACCAGCGGTGGATGCCTTTATGGGTTCACCGGCTTCCCGGCGTTGCCCGATCCGCCTTGATCTGGATCAGGGACCCGCGGGACGCCCGCCGTTAAGCAACCCCATGACGATGTTCCGATCGCGCCGCAAGGGCGTTCGGGATAGGCCAAGGGAAGGACATGGATTTCGAAAAGTACACAGACCGCAGCCGCGGCTTCATCCAATCCGCCCAGTCGCTCGCCCTGCGCGAGGGACACCAGCAATTTGCCCCCGAGCACCTGCTCAAAGTGCTGCTCGACGATCCCGAAGGGCTCGCCGCGGGCCTGATCGACCGTTCGGGCGGCAATTCGCGGGCGGCGCTCGTGGCCGTGGAGGCGGCGCTCGCCAAGCGACCCAAAGTTTCCGGCGGCGGCGCCGGCCAGGTCTATCTCGATCCGGCGCTGGCGCGGGTGTTCGACGCCGCCGAGAAGGCGGGCGAGAAGGCCGGCGACAGTTTCGTTACGGTTGAGCGCCTTTTGCTCGCTCTCGCTCTGGAAAAGGGCAACGAAGCCGGCAGGATTCTCAGCCAGGCCGGCGTGACTCCGCAAAACCTCAACGCCGCCATCGAGGCGCTGCGCAAGGGCCGCACCGCCGACAGCGCGTCGGCGGAAAACGCCTACGAGTCGCTGAAGAAATACGCTCGCGACCTCACCCAGGCCGCCCGCGACGGCAAGCTCGATCCGGTCATCGGCCGCGACGAGGAGATCCGCCGCACCATTCAGGTGCTCTCCCGCCGCACCAAGAACAATCCGGTGCTGATCGGCGAGCCCGGTGTCGGCAAGACCGCCATCGTCGAGGGACTCGCGCTGCGCATCGTCAATGGCGACGTGCCGGAAAGCCTGCACGACAAGAAGCTGCTTGCGCTCGATCTGGGCGCGCTGATCGCCGGCGCGAAGTATCGCGGCGAATTCGAGGAGCGGCTCAAGGCGGTGTTGGCCGAGGTGACGTCCGCGGCCGGCGCCTACATTCTCTTTATCGACGAGATGCATACGCTGATCGGCGCCGGCAAGGCCGACGGCGCCATGGACGCCTCGAACCTGCTCAAGCCGGCGCTGGCGCGCGGCGAACTGCACTGCATCGGCGCCACCACGCTCGACGAATACAAGAAGCATGTTGAGAAGGACGCCGCCTTGGCGCGCCGCTTCCAGCCGATCTTCGTCGAGGAGCCGAGCGTCGAGGATACAATCTCGATTTTGCGCGGGCTCAAGGACAAATACGAGGCGCATCACGGGGTGCGCATCACCGACGGTGCGCTGGTGGCGGCGGCGACTTTGTCGCATCGCTACATCACCGATCGCTTCCTGCCCGACAAGGCGATCGACCTGGTCGACGAGGCGGCGGCGCGGCTGAAAATGCAGGTCGATTCCAAGCCCGAGGAGCTCGATTCGATCGATCGCGAGATCATCCGGCTCAAGATCGAGCAGGAGGCGCTGAAGAAGGAGAGCGATCCGGGCTCCAAGGAGCGCCTCAAGCGGCTCGAAGTGGAGCTGAAGTCGCTGGAGAAGGAATCCGCCGATCTCACCGCGCGGTGGAAATCGGAGAAGGAAAAACTCTCCGGCGCGCAGAAGCTCAAGCACGAGCTCGACCAATTGCGTATCGAGCTCGCCAACGCGCAACGCCGCGGCGAGTATCAGCGCGCCGGCGAAATCTCCTATGGCCGCATCCCGGAAATCGAGAAAAAGCTCAAGGCGATGGAAGCCGGCGAAGGCCGTGGCGCCATGGTCGAGGAGGCGGTGACCGCCAGCCACATCGCGCAGGTGGTTTCGCGCTGGACCGGCATTCCGGTCGACCGCATGCTCGAAGGCGAAAAGGAAAAGCTCCTGCGCATGGAGGAGCAGATCGGCAAACGCGTCGTCGGCCAGGCCGAGGCGGTCAAGGCCGTGTCGACGGCGGTGCGCCGCGCCCGCGCCGGGCTGCAGGACCCGAACCGGCCGATCGGCTCGTTCATGTTCTTGGGTCCCACCGGCGTCGGCAAGACCGAGCTGACCAAGGCGCTCGCCGAATTCCTGTTCGACGACGAGAGTGCGCTCATCCGCATCGACATGTCGGAATACATGGAGAAACACTCGGTGGCGCGGCTCATCGGCGCGCCGCCCGGCTATGTCGGCTATGAGGAAGGCGGCGCGCTTACCGAAGCGGTGCGGCGGCGGCCCTATCAAGTCGTGCTGTTCGACGAAATCGAGAAGGCGCACCCGGATGTGTTCAACGTGCTGCTCCAGGTGCTCGACGACGGCCGTCTCACCGACGGCCAGGGTCACACCGTCGATTTCCGCAATACCTTGATCGTCATGACGTCGAATCTCGGCGCCGAGATTCTGGTCAACCAGCCCGAGGGCCAGGACACCGAGGCCGTGCGCGATCAGGTGATGGCGATCGTGCGTGCGAGCTTCCGGCCCGAATTCCTCAACCGGGTGGACGAAATCATCCTGTTCCACCGGCTGCAGAAGTCGGAGATGGCGCGCATCGTCGATATCCAGATGGCGCGGCTCGCGCATCTTCTCGAGGAGCGCAAGATCACCATCAAGCTTGAGCCGAGCGCGCGCGACTGGCTGGCCGAGAAGGGCTGGGACCCCGCCTATGGCGCTCGCCCACTCAAGCGCGTGATCCAGAAGTGGGTGCAGGACCCGCTGGCGGAAATGATCCTCGCCGGCCGCATCAAGGACGGCGAGAAGGTCGTCATCGGCGCCGGCAAGCAGGGATTGAAATTCAACGGCGAGGCCGTGACGGCGGCGGCCGCGTGAAGGCGCTTCCTCGCGCTCTCTTTGCTAGCGGATTTGCGCGACCCGCCCGGGCACGTGCGCCATCAGGGCGTCGAGTTGCTCGCGGCTCTTTTCAAACAAAGCGAGCGTAACGCCGTCAAGGACGCGGCCGCGCGGCAGTTTGACGGTCATCGGATTGACGAAGCGGTCGTTGATGAGGACCTCGTAATGCACGTGGCTGCCGGTCGAGAGTCCTGAGGAGCCGACGAAGCCGATAATCTGGCCCTGACGCACCCGGCTACCGACATTGAGGCCGCGGGCGAAAGCGGTCATGTGGCCGTAAGCGGTCTCATAGCCGTTGGCGTGGCGGATGCGCACATATTTTCCGTAGCCGCCCTTGAGCCCAATCTCCTCGATGGTGCCGTTGCCGGCGGCGAAGATCGGTGTGCCGAACGGTGCGGCCCAATCGACGCCGGTATGCATCTTCAGATAGTGCAGCAGGGGATGGTTACGTTCGCCGAAACCCGACCGCATGATGCCGATCGGTACCGGCTTGCGCACCAGGAACTTCTTCGCGCTTTTGCCGGTCTCGTCGTAATAGTCGTAAGAGCCGTCGTCCGCCGTCTGGTAATGATAGTATCGCTTGGTTTCGCCGCCGACGGTTAGTGATACGTAACGCACCTCGTTCCGGCCGTCGTTATTCTCGTCGTCCGAATAGAGCACATCGAACGAATCGCCCGGCAGCACTTTGCGCTGGAAATCCACGTCGTAGGAGTAGATGCGGACCAGTTCCTCGATCACCCCGGCGGGAACGTTATTGCGCAGGGCGGTTTCGTAAATACTCTGGTAGAGCCGAACGCCGCTGCCGTCGTCTTCGCCGTTATCGTCTCCGCCCGATTCGGCAAGGTCGGCCTCGACGTTGCGGATATCGACCGGGACGTAGGTTCCGCGGTCGGACAGCGCCACCGCCGCTTCGACCCCGCTGTCGCCGGATATGACGATGCGCAACGGCTGCATGTGCCCGAGCCCGGCGGCGGCGGTGAGCACCCGCAGCTTCTGGCCTTCCTTCACGCCGCCTTCGCGGGCGCGCGGCCCGAGCACCGCGAGCACGTTTTTGATCTCGTCGGGTATGGCGCCGAGTTCCCGCAGGATCGAGCCGACCGTCTCACCCTTTTTCACCAGGACGACGTGTTCGCTCCAGTCGGTCCCGACATTGGTCTTGGGGCGCAGCGTAATATTCTCCGGCACGACGCGCGCCTCGAAGCCGATATAGGGGTCGGTATCGCCTTCAGCGGCGTAACTGAGCTTGAGGCCCGGCGTCGCGCTCGCACCGGCGTTGGCGAGCAGCGGCGAGGCTGCCGCCTTGTTGGCAACGTCGCGCACGCGCGCGACGATTTCATCGGACGAGAGCAACGTCGAGGGCTTGACCTTCGGCAACAGCGAATTGAGGTCGCAAACCGCCGGCGTCACCTTGCCTTTGGCGCCGGCGCCGAGGAAATCGCAGGTGACGAAGGAGACTTCGGCGTCGGGCTCGGCGGCCGGCGGCGCCGCGTCATCGGCATTCGCCGCGCCATCGGCCAGCAGCTTTTGTGGATTGAACGGCGGAATGTTGGCGGAAAGTTCGGAGAGCGTCATGGAAAGATTGCCGGAGACGCACACAAAGGAACGCGTACGGATAAGTTCGCGCTCGCGCACCTTGGTGCTGATCGGCACGCGCAGGATTTGGCGGGCAACGCTCGGCTCGCTGATCGCGGCAAGCCGGTCGGTCTTGCGGATGCCGCTCAGGCGGCCGCCGATGCCGGCAATCGCCCCGCGCAACGCCATCTCGACCCGTTCCGGCGCCGCGGCGAAATTGGTTTCGCCGTCGAGCGAAGCAAAAACGGCGCCCCCCATCAGCGCGGCGCCGCAAAGACCGGTCAGGATCGTACCGCTGAACCATTGCACCGAAAGCCGGCGCCGATCGACCAGACCGCCGGATCCGCCGTCCGCCGAAAGCGGCGGCTCGTTACCGAGACTGATAGCCTCGGCCTCGAGCCTCCGATTTGCGCCGCGCAGCCTTGCCTGGTCCAACCGTGTCTGGTCCAAGACCAACGTCCCCTGCACTCGCGATCGCACTCGGTGCCGCTTGCCGCGGCTCGCCGAGTTCGCAACGTCCGCCCCGCCGGACGAGTCGGCCGACGCCTTGACTTAAAGGCGAAGCACGATCTCAGGCCAGCCCGGTCAAGGCGACTAGGCCGTCGAGGTCAAAGCTTATCTGACGATGGGGCTCCCCCCGCATTGCGGCATCCCCGGCGCGGATGTGCAAGAACGGCGGAGGAATGTGGCCGCAGTGCGGCGCAAGATATCCGGAGCACGGCGCGGCGCCGGAGAGACCGTTTGCGCTCTGCCGGCGTTAAGCGCGAGGGGTGCAAACCTGGTAAAAACTGCCGCTTTTTCGACGATCCACAGGGCCCATTTTGCCGGTCGAACCGTTGACAATGCCCGGATCCGAAGACTATATACATTTCCTTGGCGCGCCGCCGCTGCTCATCGGCGCGATGGCGCGTCTGCGAAGCCCCTCACTGTTCGCGGTGAATCATCCGGCCATGACCTATGGCCATGTCGGATGTGCGGGTTTCGGCGGCTCCGGCATTTGCCGGAGACGGAACCGCGAGGTTCCGGGATGTTTGAAAAGTGAATCGGAAGAAAGAGAAACGTGGACGGCGGAGTCCTTGCGGACCGCTTCCCCGAACGAAGAAGGCTTAACCGTAAAAGGTTCGGGCTTTTTCGCGAAGAGGGCGGTCATGGAAGAGACTTGGCGGTCAACGTTTAAGGTACATCGCACCGGTCGAGTGATCGGTCGGAGTGGTGGACCTCGTCAAAACGTGTGATCTGCCAGAATCAATCTCATCCAACTTGAGAGTTTGATCCTGGCTCAGAGCGAACGCTGGCGGCAGGCCTAACACATGCAAGTCGAGCGCCCCGCAAGGGGAGCGGCAGACGGGAGAGTAACACGTGGGAACGTACCCTTCAGTTCGGAACAACCCAGGGAAACTTGGGCTAATACCGGATACGTCCGTAAGGAGAAAGATTTATCGCTGAAGGATCGGCCCGCGTCTGATTAGCTTGTTGGTGAGGTAACGGCTCACCAAGGCTACGATCAGTAGCTGGTCTGAGAGGATGATCAGCCTCACTGGGACTGAGACACGGCCCAGACTCCTACGGGAGGCAGCAGTGGGGAATATTGGACAATGGGCGCAAGCCTGATCCAGCCATGCCGCGTGAGTGATGAAGGCCCTAGGGTTGTAAAGCTCTTT
>JARLIY010000155.1 GCA_031291475.1 Xanthobacteraceae bacterium | reverse complement strand
GGGGCCGGTGTAGCTCGCTTCGAGATCGATGATGTCGCGCAGGAGGATCTTGGCCTCGTTCAATTCGTCCCGCCAGATGATGATCGCCTGGAACGTCAGCGGGCTCTCGCAAAGCCCCGCGATCATCGCCTCACGGCCGGCCTCGATGCGCTTGGCGATGGCGATTTCGCCCTCGCGGGACAGAAGCTCGACGGAGCCCATCTCGCGCAGATACATGCGCACCGGATCGTCGGTGCGCTCGGACGGCTCCTTGGCTTCGGTCTTGGCCACCGCCTTCGGCGTGACCTCGACCAATTCGCCGGACTCGGTCTCTTCCTCTTCCGGCTCCTCGCGCGCCTCGCCTTCTTCCTCGGCTTCGGCTTCCTCGGTCTCGACGACGTTGATGCCCATCTCGCTCATCATCGCCAGCACGTCCTCGATCTGCTCGGAGGTGACTTCCTCCGACGGCATGACCGAGTTGAGCTGCTCATAGGTGACGTAGCCGCGCTTCTTGGCCTGCTTGATCATCTTCTTGACGGCGGCGTCGGAGAGATCGAGCAGCGGCAGCGGGGCGTCGGGGGTATCGGAGGCCTCTTTTTCCGGAGCCTCGCCGTCCTTTGGCGCGGGGGACTTTTGCGGCGCGAGCTTTTGCAGGGCAGCCCTTGCCTTGTTCGTCATCGTCTTGGTGACCGCGCTCTTGCTCGCCATTGTCTTCTCCACGAACGCCTGTCCCTACCGCCGCGCGGCTTCTGACCTCACCGCACTGTCCGGCGCCTGCCCTGAAGCTCGCCGCGCCCGGGCAGACGGACTTCCATTGCGGTCCCCCTACCCTATGGCGACTGTCCATGGGGGGCAGGCGAACGTCCACTACGGGCCCAGTATCCGGCTCAAAAGCCTCGTCCCAAGGCCAAAAGAACGCCCAAAAGGGGGCAGCGCCGGCTCCGACACCGCCCGAATCGAGCCCCTCACTTGTCGCGGAACTCCGTTAAGCTCCGACTAACCCTGTTATCCGCGCGAGCGCTCTCATATTCCCTCGCCCGCGAGGCGTCCAGCGCGCGTGCCGACGCCCTTTGACCCTCTTTACGTCGATCGTGCCGGGCGGCCGGACTGCTCGCCGAAGCCCTCGATCAGGGCCTCAGTTCCGTCGATCGAGGAAAGCCGGGCCTTCACGTCGCGCAGCCGCGAATAGTTGGTCTCGGTATTGTCCTGGCCGAGCGCCATTTCCGCGTCCTTCAGTTCCCTAGTTAGGGAATGCCATTGCCGATGCAAGGCAAGAAGCTGCCTCCACGTATGCAAAACATCGGCTGCGGCCGCCTCCGGGCGGGCCCCCCAGACCGACAGCGTGGTGATGGTGCGCTCGATGCGGCCGATGAGGTCGGCAAAGCCCCGGCGGGTCAGTTCGGCGGCGAGTTCCATCCGGTCGAGTTCGGCCTGCTGCCCGGCCCGCTGTTGGACCTCGTGCTCGGCGCCCTGACCGGCATGATGGGCCAGGATGTCGATCAGGGCCGCCTTCAGCTTCCTGGTGTCGGCGTGGCGAAACTCGGTTTCGGACAGCTCCTCCAGATGATCGTGCAGCAGCCACGGATAGTTGAGCGCGGCTTGCAGGATCAGCGCCTCCCGCCGTGGGATCGCCGTGCGATGGCCGCGATGCAGCGGGCTTTCCGCGAGGCGCGGACTCGCCGCCATGTAGCCCTCGTCGCGGTCGAAGGCCGTGCGCGGATAAGGCTTGCGGGCGCCGGGGCCGGGCCGGCGCGCCTTGTCGTCGAAGCCGCGGCGGCGGGCCGAAACCTCGATCGGCGCGAATAATTGGCGAAGCCGCGCGCCGAATTCGGCGCGGTAATAGCGGCGCACGGTTTCGTCGGCGATGGTCGCCATGATTTCGCCGAGCCGCGTCTCCAGCGCCGCGCGCCGCTCCGGCGTAGTGAACGGACCCGCCTCGCTCTCGCGCGCCCACAGCATGTCGGCGAGCGGCCGCGCCGCCGCGAGCACGTCCTCGACCGCCTCGCGGTCGCCGGAGCGCACCAGGTCGTCCGGGTCCTGGCCGTCCGGCAGCGCCGCGAATTTGAGGCTCTTGCCGGGCTTGACCAGCGGCAAAGCGAGATCGATCGCGCGGTACGCCGCCCGCCGGCCGGCTACGTCGCCGTCGAAGCACAGGATCGGCTCGTCGGCCATCCGCCAGGTCAAAGCCAGCTGCTCGGCGGTAAACGCGGTGCCGAGCGGCGCCACCGTCGCTTCGTAGCCCGCCGTCGCCATGGCGATGACGTCGATATAGCCCTCGACAGCAATCAGCCGCTGGCCGGCATGCGCAGCGGCCCGCGCCGCGGCGATGTTGTAGAGCGTCGCGCCCTTATGGAAGAGCGGCGTCTCCGGCGAGTTGAGGTATTTCGCCGGCACGTCCTTGTCGAGCGCGCGGCCGCCGAAGGCGATCACGCGGCCGCGCCAGTCGGCGATCGGAAACATCACCCGGTCGCGAAACCGGTCGTAGGGCACGGCGATGTCGTCGCCGGCGACCAGAAGCCCGGCCTCCACCATGTCCTCGACCGAAACCTTGGCGGCGCCGAGATGCTCCTTGAGCGCGTATTGTTCGGCCGACGCGCAGCCGAGCCGGAATTTCAGCTGCGTCGCCGGCGCGATGCCGCGGTCGGCGAGATAGCCGCGGCCGCGCGCGCCGGCACGCGAGGCCAAATTCGCTTCGAAGAATTTGGCGGCAAGCTCGACGATGTCGTTGAGCGTCTTTCGCCGCTCCTCATGCGCGGTCGCTTCCCGCGTCATCACCGGCATCGGCACGCCGGCCTGCCCGGCCAGCCGCTCGACCGCTTCCGGGAAACTCACCCCCTCGGTGAGCATGACGAAATCGAAAATGTTGCCGTTCTTGCCCGAGGAGAAGTCAAACCACATCGCCTTCTGGTCGTTGACGAAGAACGACGCCGTCTTCTCCTTGTTGAACGGCGAAAGCCCTTTGAACTCGCGGCCGGCCTTGCGCAATTTCACGCGCCGGCGGACGACTTCCGAGACTGGAAGCCGCGCCCGCAGCTCGTCGAGAAATTGCGGCGAGAATCGCATGGTGATTCGCGACCATAGCCGCGGAACATGGCGCTTGCATGGGCTTAATGGGGGCCGCTTGCCCCGCCGTCAGGCCCGGCGGCCCTTGTCCCGGTTATCCACAGACCTAACGCTCACCCCGCGAGCAGCTTCTTCACCATGGCGCTGGCCTTGCCGAAGTCCATGCGGCCGGCGAAACGCTCCTTGAGCGCCGCCATGGTGCGGCCCATGTCCTTAATGGTGGCGGCTTCGAGCTCCTTGATCAGCGCGGAGATGGCCTCGCCAGCTTCGATGTCCGAGAGGTGCTTGGGCAGGTAAGCGGAGATGATCGCGATCTCCTCGCGCTCGGCCGCGGCGAGATCGGCGCGGCCGGCTTTCTCGTAGATGTCGAGCGATTCCTGGCGCTGCTTGATCATCTTGCCCATGACGTCGAGAATCTCGGGATCGGTGAGCGTCAGGCGCGCGGCGGCGCTGGTTTCGCGCTTCAAAATCTCGGAATTGACCAGCCGCAGCGTGGACACGCGGCGGGTGTCGCCGGCCTTCATGGCCGCCTTCAGCGCGTTGTTGATCTCGTCGCGGAGCACATCCACCTCATTATTGTTGCGCGGGCGTGGAGTTGGCCCGCAACCACCACCGCCGTGCTGCGATCACCGCCCACACCGCCTCGACCAATCCGAACGGCCAGGCACCCTGCATAAATCCATAGATCGATCCCAATGCACAAGCGCCGGCGAAGGCCAGGACGAACACGGCGCCGCGGCGGTCCTCGAGCGCATAGCAGATTAGCATCGCCGTCACCGCCAACAGACCGAATGCCGACAGCCAGTCCACGGGGGTTGCGACCTCTTTGACGGCGCTTAAGCCTGTGGCTATGTAGGCCGCTCATGACGCACGAACAAGACGATTCCGGCTGGTCGGAGCCCTCTCCGACGGCAGTGTTGGTGCTCGCCGACGGCACCGTGCTCGAAGGCTTCGGCTTCGGCGCAACCGGCCACGCCGTCGGCGAGGTCTGCTTCAATACGGCGATGACCGGCTACGAGGAAATCCTCACCGATCCGTCCTATGCCGGGCAGATCATCACCTTCACCTTCCCCCATATCGGTAATGTCGGCACCAACGACGAGGACATCGAGACCGTCAACCTCGCGGCGACGCCGGGCGCACGCGGCGTCATTCTGCATTCGGCGATCACGCCGGCCTCGAATTACCGCGCCACGCGGAATCTCGATCAATGGCTGAAAAGCCGCGGCATCATCGGGCTTGCCGGCATCGACACGCGCGCGCTCACCGCCTTCATCCGCGAAAAAGGCATGCCCAATGCGGTGATCGCCCATGAGCCTTCCGGCCGCTTCGATCTGGCCGCGCTCAGGGCCGAGGCAAAGGCGTGGCCGGGACTGGTCGGCATGGACCTCGTGCCGCTGGTGACGACCGGGCAGCGCTTCACCTGGCGGGAGACGCCGTGGGTCTGGAACGAGGGCTATGGCGAACAGTTTGAGCCGCCGGCCTTCCACGTCGTCGCCGTCGATTACGGCATCAAGCGCAACATCCTGCGCCAGCTCGCCGGCAACGGCTGCAGCGTCACGATCGTGCCGGCGCAAACCTCCGCCGCCGACATTCTCGCGCTCAAGCCCGACGGCATCTTCCTCTCCAACGGCCCCGGCGACCCGGCCGCCACCGGCGCCTATGCCGTGCCGGTGATCCGCGCGCTGATCGAGAAGAAGCCGGTGTTCGGCATCTGCCTCGGCCATCAGATGCTGGCGATCGCGGTCGGCGGCAAGACCATAAAAATGCATCAGGGCCATCACGGGGCGAACCATCCGGTGAAGGATCTGGCGACCGGCAAGGTGGAGATCACCTCGATGAACCACGGCTTTGCCGTGGATCGCGCAAGCCTTCCGGCGCATGCGGTGGAGACCCACGTCTCGCTGTTCGACGGTTCCAATTGCGGGATTGCGCTCAAGGACCGGCCGGTATTCTCGGTGCAGTATCATCCTGAGGCTTCGCCCGGGCCGCGCGACAGTCACGGCTTGTTCAAGCGGTTTGTCGCCCATGTGCGCGAATTCAAGCGGGCGTGAGAGCGGGCGAGACTTTGTGGCGCGCATGATCTCCGATTGGCTCGCGTTCTGGGACACTCCACATTTCATTTACGTCAACGCGCGCCACAAGGACGTGCATTACCGGCTGATCGCGAAGGAAATCGTCGCGCTGGTGCCAGGTAGCGAGGCGCGCGTGCTCGATTACGGTTGCGGGGAAGCGCTCCATGCCGACCTCGTCGCGGCGGCCGCCGCCGAGGTGTTCCTCTGCGAAGCCGCCCCTGGCGTGCGCGCGAGCCTGCAAAAGAGGTTCGCCGACAATCCCAAGATCCACGTGATCGCCGCGCACGACATGGCACGGCTGCCGGAACATTCGCTCGACCTCATCGTCTTGCATTCGGTGGCGCAATATCTCACCCCCGCCGGCACCGGCGCGCTATTCGCGCTGTTTCGCCGGCTGCTCAAGCCCGCGGGCCTGCTGGTGGTCAGCGACGTGCTCCAGCCGAAGGTCGCGGCCGCAGCCGACGCGCTGGCGCTCCTGCAATTCGGCAAGGCCAAAGGCTTTTTCTTCGCCGCGATCTGGGGCCTTCTGCGCACATTGCTGTCGGATTATTGGAGGCTTCGTGCGCGCCTTGGGCTCACCCGTTATGCCGAAGCCGAAATGATCGAGAAGCTCGCTGCGGCTGGCTATACGGCACACCGCCTGCCGCGCAACATCGGCCATAACCAGGCACGCACGGCCTTTTACGCGCAACCGCGCTGAGGGTTCCGGGACCGGCGACGGCTGTGGTAATCTTTGGTACCGCAATCCAGTGTTCCCGGAGCCCTTAGGCAGTGCCGACCCAGAGAACCGTCATACCAGAGAGCCACTCGCGCAGGCTCGCAGCAATCCTGGCCGCGGATATCGCCGGTTATAGCGCCCTAATGGGCGCCGACGAGGGGCGCACGGTCACGGACCTTAAGGGCCATCAGGCCGTCGTGCTGCCGATGGTCGGCGAGTTTGGCGGACGCGTCATCGATATCGCCGGCGACGGCATCCTTGCCGAGTTTGGGAGCGTCGTGAACGCGGTCGAATGCGCGGTTGCCATTCAGCGCAAGATGGCCGAGCGCAATGCCACGATCGAACTGCCGCGGCGCATGCAGTTTCGCATGGGCGTCAATCTCGGCGACGTCATCTACGACGATACCCGTATCTTCGGCGACGGCATCAACGTTGCGGCGCGGCTGGAGGGAATCGCAGAACCGGGCGGCATCTCGATTTCCGAGGACGCTTGGCGGCAGGTGCAGGGCAAGGTGGCGGTCGACTTTATCGATCTCGGCGAGCAGAGCTTGAAGAATATTGCGCGGCCGGTGCGCGTCTATCGCGTCGAATTCGGTGGGCCAAATGCGGCACCTCAATCCGGGGCTCGTGTCCAGACTCCGGTCGTCGCCGACAAGCCGGCGATCGCCGTCCTGCCGTTCGTCAACATGAGCGGCGAGCCCGAGCAGGAATTCTTCGCCGAAGGCATCACCGAGGACATTCTGACCGAGCTGTCGCGCTTCCGCGAGCTGTTCGTGATCTCGCGCAACTCCGTTTTCGTTTACAAGGGCAAGCCGATCAACGTGCAAAAGGTCGCCAATGAGCTTGGCGTCCAGTACGTCGTCGAAGGCAGCGTGCGCAAGGCGGGCAGCCGCGTCCGCATCACCGTGCAATTGATCGACGCCGAAACCGACCGCCATCTCTGGGCCGAGCGTTATGACCGGGAACTCGCCGATATATTCGCCATCCAAGACGAGGTGACGTCGTCGATCGTCTCGATCCTGCCGGGCCGCGTCGCGGCCGCGGCGCACGACCGCGTGCAGCGCAAGTTGCCGGAAAACCTCGCGGCCTATGAATGCGTGCTCGCAGGCAAGCTGCTCCACCACCGTTCCACGCGGGCGGACAATGAAGAGGCGCTGCGGATGCTCGAGCGCGCGATCGCGCTCGATCCCGGCTATGCGCATGCACATGCCTGGAAGGGTTGTGTGCTCGGACAATCGTGCGTCTATGGCTGGTGCGCCGACCTCGACGCTACAACGCGCATCGTGATCGCGGAACTGACGTTGGCTTTGTCGCTCGACGAGAACGACAGCGACGTTCACCGCGTTCTCGCTGCCGTGAACCTGGCGGTGCGCCGCGACCACGACAAGGCGCTCTACCACCAGGAACGGGCGCTGGCGCTCAATCCGAACGACGACCTCATTGTCGTACAGCAGGGCGAGCTGCTGACCTGGATCGGCCAGGCGGAACAAGGCATCGAATGGATCCAGAAGGCAATGCGCCTCAACCCCTATCATCCCGAGCGCTTCTGGAATCATCTCGGCCGCGCGTATTTTGTCGCGCGGCGCTACGATGAGGCGGTCAAGGCGTTTCAGCGGATTAGCCGCGCCGACCACAGCCATTTGGCGTTTCTCGCCGCCTGCCACGCGCAGCTCGGCGACACCGCGGCGGCCAGCGGCGCGGCCCGGGAGGTGCTGCAACGAGCGCCGGACTTTTCGATCGAGCGATTTATCGCGACGCAGCACTACAAACACGAGAGCGACCGCGAGCACCACCGCGCCGCGCTCGTTAAGGCGCAATTGCCGGCGTGATGCGAAAACCCAGCGGGTCCAACGAACCCCTTCCCTGCCCGCGATTTCTCGTCTAAACAGCGCTCGCGCGCGGGCTTAAGCCCCGGCGCCGGCCAAAAGGACGCGCGAATGCGCGCCCTTTTTTTGTGCTCAAAAACGCGGAAGCGATGCCCAGACGGACCGACATCTCCTCGATCCTGATTATCGGCGCGGGGCCGATCGTGATCGGCCAGGCGTGCGAGTTCGATTATTCCGGCACGCAGGCCTGCAAAGCGCTCAAGGCCGAGGGCTATCGCGTCATCCTGGTCAATTCCAATCCGGCGACCATCATGACCGATCCGGACCTGGCGGACGCGACCTATATCGAGCCGATCACGCCGGAGATCGTCGCCAAGATCATCGAGAAGGAGCGTCCCGACGCGCTTCTGCCCACCATGGGTGGTCAGACCGCGCTCAACACCGCGCTGTCGCTGCGCAAAATGGGCGTGCTGGAGAAGTTCGGCGTCAAGATGATCGGCGCCACCGCCGACGCCATCGACAAGGCGGAGGACCGCAAGCTGTTTCGCGAGGCGATGCACAAGATCGGGCTGGAGACGCCGCGCTCGCATCAGGTCAAGACCCTCATCCAGGCGCTGGAAGCGCTCGACGACATCGGGCTTCCCGCCATCATCCGGCCGTCGTTCACGCTCGGCGGCACCGGCGGCGGCATCGCCTACAACAAGGCGGAGTTCATCGAGATCGTCGAGCGCGGCATCGACGCCTCGCCGACCAGCGAGGTGCTGATCGAAGAATCGGTGCTGGGCTGGAAAGAGTTCGAGATGGAGGTGGTGCGCGATAAGCACGACAACTGCATCATCGTCTGCTCGATCGAGAACATCGACCCGATGGGCGTGCACACCGGCGACTCGATCACGGTGGCGCCGGCGCTGACGTTGACCGACAAGGAATACCAGATCATGCGCGACGCCTCGATCGCGGTGCTGCGCGAGATCGGCGTCGAGACCGGCGGCTCCAACGTGCAGTTTGCGATCAACCCGGCCGACGGCCGCATGATCGTCATCGAGATGAACCCGCGCGTGTCGCGCTCCTCGGCCCTGGCGTCGAAGGCGACCGGCTTTCCGATCGCCAAGGTCGCCGCCAAGCTGGCGGTCGGCTACCTGCTCGACGAGATCGCCAACGACATCACCGGCGGCGCGACCCCCGCCTCGTTCGAGCCGACGATCGACTACATCGTCACCAAGATCCCGCGCTTCGCCTTCGAGAAGTTCCCCGGCGCCGAGG
>JARLIY010000154.1 GCA_031291475.1 Xanthobacteraceae bacterium | reverse complement strand
CTAGCTGTTACATCCGCGCGGTCGCGCGCCGGTTCCAGCGCGCGTCCACCCCACATGCGGTCGTGGCGGAATTGGTAGACGCACTAGCTTGAGGTGCTAGCGGGGCAACCCGTGGAGGTTCGAGTCCTCTCGACCGCACCACTCAGTCTGCCTTCCAGGCAAGAATTCTAATTAATTGATTCAATTGTAAGAATCGCGTTCCATTACATGTTCGCGCGAGGGCCTTCTCTCAGTTTAGACGCCTCGCTCAAGTTAAAGGAAATGACCTCGGATCAACCGTGATCGCGGCGTGAGCGGGGATGTTTGATTGGCGAAGAGACGTTCTAATCTCCTGATCCGCTAGAAGCATGTCTCGCGATGGTCGGTGTTGGCTGCACGTGTGTCGTCTCCATGCCGGCCTGGATGAGCATCTTTTTCACCGCCTTAATTTGGGCCAGGCGTTTGACCGCTCGGTCGATCATCGCGTCAAGGCGCTCGTCCAGCGCAAGTTCTTGTTTAAATGCATCACCCGAATGAGTCGCTGCTGACGAAAGCAGCGCGGCTATTGTTTCCATGACGGGCTCCTGAATCTCAACTTCCGGCAGAAGAACCATTTTGATTTCATTTATAACCGCCTCCGCCCATTTTGCCGTGGAATCAAATGTTGAGCGCCGGAACTTACTCGTCAAATAACGGATGTTATCGGCGCGAAGACAACGGCTTGCATACTGCTCAAAGGCAATCTCCGGCTTAGTTTGCATTGCGGCGACAAACCCGAGGAGGCCCAAGACTGGATTATAAGAGGGATGACTAGGATCCAAATTGTTTTTCGCCAATTGGACATCGATGAATTTCTGCACTCGACGCTTCCGCCACACGCATTTTGCAATAGTTAGCACTGCGTCTTCCTCTGATGCGCCGTCGGGCTGCCATTCCTCGATTAAGCCAGAGTGCAGTTCTTCAAATTCCTCGCGACTTTCACCGGGGACAATTGCAGTCGCGGCGAACACTCCGTGTTTTTGTGCGTTGGGGCGCTTGTGTTTTCGGTCACTCATACATCGTTGCTCCATCGTTCACGGGGGCGGAATAGGAGCATTATAGCGTGCTGAATCTTGCTGACCTAAAATCGCGAATTCGCGGCGAATTATTTTTCTGCGATTTTCGAAGGCCGGCCGCGCTTCACTGCAACATCCGAAAAACGATGAAAGGCGGCGCGTACAAAGTCCCGCCCGCCAATAAAGTTGGCTTGCCTTGCGGCTGTCTCAGCACCCGTGATAGTCGGCCGTCTTCCGGCCCTTTTTTCCTGATCGATAAATTCACGAACGAGACGCTCGGCGGCTTTCTCAGAAAGATGCCTTTGTGTAGTCCCGGCTGCAGATCGGTCGTCTAAAAAATCGCGAAGAGACCCAGGCACAAGGTGTTGGCGTTTTGGCTTGTCCAACAGCCACTTCGCTGCTGCACGTGGTCGCACCTTGACATCGCCTAGCTTTTCAAAATCGACTGCATGTCGTTCAAAGGGCAACAACAAAGCATCTGTGTCGCCAATAAATAAGGGTTCGCCTGCCTCAGCTGCATCCCGAAGCGCTAATGAGATCGCGGTCCTCGCCCACTCCAGCTGATCGGCGTTAATATTTAGATGCACCGATAGCACGTAAGCAAAGGCGCCCACACGCATGGGCTCCGAGAGGTAGCTCTTCCAATAATCGCGTCCGGCCGGATCGCCATAAGTCGCATCAAAGAAATCCGCCTCGGTGCACACGCCGAATGGAATCGATTCGCAGATCAGGGATGTAAGCAGCGTGCATCGGAATATTTCGGGCTCTTTGGAAAGCGCTTTTGCACGAGCAATGAAATTTTCCCGGAGGTGGTGATCCTTCATTGTTCGGCTCCGACGCGATCGGACATCTATATACAAAGTTTAAATAGCTTAAGCCCGCCCTGGCCTCAGCGGAACGATCAGATTGGATTCAGAGATTTTACGACAAAAATACCGCCCAAACTGACGAAACTCACTAGGGCGCGAATGGTATGTAACCGGCTGATGCTCGCGATGCCGTTCCCGGTCAGCAGGATCACGGACGCCGCCGCCAACTGAGGGAGGCCTCGGCCGACCGGCAATCAGTCGTTTTTCGGCTTATCAATTTTCTTAACGTCGGAACGCCTGTCAATTCCAGATCGCCTATCCGTATTGGTCCTCCGCTCACCAATTAGCCGTTTTTCCTTTTCTGATCGCGTGTCGATGCCGCTCCGTCTTTCTTTCTTACCGCGCCGCTCATTGCCTGATCGTTTCTCGCCCTCGCCCATGTGCATCCTCCTCAGTCAGACGAATGGGAAACATGGCCGACAGCCTCAGCCAATCAAGCCGCCGCTCCTAGCCGTCAACCGGACTTTCGCTCTTTCTCAGCAGCCGCAACCACCCAAATAATAGTTGGGTGCGTATCCGTAGTAGGCGGGCGCATATCCGTAATACGCAGGAGCGTATCCGTAATATGCGGGAGCGTAGCCGGGTGCGTAGCCGTAGGACGAATAGCGATAAGGCCCATACGGATAGTAGGAGCCAGCGGCCAAGGCACCGCCGACAACGGCTCCAGCCGCAAATCCGCCGAGACCCCAGCCACCATAGCCCCAACCGGCTCGGCCCCAGCCGCCGTAGCCCCAACCAGCGCGACCCCAGCCGTAGCGTGCGTCCGCTGTGCTGGACGTTGCCAACGCCGTCACGCCAATTGTTGTTGCTGCAACGAGTGCAATCAGAATCTTCTTCATGACATCACCTTGTACGCTTTTTTACTGTTCGACCGGACAACAATCATAGCCCATTCTAGCCATTCTTTCGATACGGTTGTGGCTCTCAGATGTAGTATACCTCAACCACGCCCGGCGCGGAGAGGAAGTTCATGAGGCGGCGGGAATTCCCTGCGCCGTTCGGGCGCAGCACCCGGTCGGCCGCGCGCCGTCGGTGGCCATCAGCTCTCAATCAACCGACGATCTGTGTCCCTGTGTGATCAGGCTGGCAACAAGGAGTAGTCCATGAGACGCCGAGATGTCGTTAAATTGCTTGCTGGGGCCGCGATCGGGGCGCCCTACCGCGTCGCCGCGCAGACCGCCAAGACCTATCGCCTTGCGATGCTCACCTCTGGGCCGGCGTTCCCCGCGGAGAGCCCACCTGTGAAGATCCTTCTGGGAACCCTGGCGGAGCATAGCTACAAGCTCGGCCAAAACCTGGAATTCCAGTCGTACGGTGCGGATGCGCAACTTACGCGGTTGCCGCAACTGGCGCGCGATATTGCCGCAAGCAAAGCGGACGCCGTAGTCGTTGCCGGCTGGCCGCCGGCCAATGCGATGAAGGACACCGGCGTTCCGACAGTCGTCGCCCTTGGCGCGGGCGATCCGGTGGCAACCGGCCTGGCCGCCGGTTTGGCGCGGCCGGGAGGCAACGTGACCGGCATATCGGACAACGCCACGACACTGAGCACCAAGCGGCTTGAATTGCTCAAGCAGGCGGTGCCGAACATTCGCAAGGTTGCGATGCTGTGGAACAAGGACGACCTCGGCATGACGCTGCGCTATCAGGCGTCGGCGGACGCCGCCAAATCTCTCAGCACCGTTGTTCTGCCGCTAGGCGTACGCGAGCCGGACGACTTCGCCGAAGCGTTCGCCACAATGGATCGCGAACAGCCTGACGCAATCCTCATGGTTTCTGACGCGCTCACTATCCTTAATCGTAAGCGCGTGTTCAGCTACGCCGTCGCCCATCGCCTGCCGGCAATCTACGAATCCGATTCGTTTGTGCGCGACGGCGGCTTGATGTCCTATGGAGCCGATTCAAAGGAATCCTTGGGACGCGCTGCCGCCCTGGTCGACCGGATTTTCAAGGGCGCCAAGCCTGCCGATTTGCCATTCGAAGAACCGACACACTATCTGTTCGTGGTCAACCTAAAGACTGCCAAATCGATTGGCCTGGAACTACCGCCGAACTTGCTCGCGCTCGCCGACGAGGTGATCGAATGAGACGAAAATGTTAAGATGATCTCATGAAGGCGGATACAGATGATGGCAGCGAGCGCCCGATGACAAAGCGCATCGGCGGCGCTCCGGCGGCCGGCGCCTCGATCGTGCGCAGCCGGCTGTTCATCAAATACGTCGTCCTGTTTGTCGCTGTGGTCAGCGTTGCGCTCATCGCCAATGCTGTGTTCGACGTTTACTTCTCGTACCAGGAACAGAAAACGTCGCTCGTCCGCATTCAGCGCGAGCAGGCGGAAGCCGCCGCCGGCAAGATCGGGCAATTCATCAGCGAGATCGAAAGCCAAGTCGGCTGGACCACGCAGCTGCCGTGGTCCGCCAGCACCCTGGAACAGCGTCGCTTCGACGCGCTGCGGCTGTTACGGCAGGTCCCAGCCATCACCGAACTCGCGGAGATCGACTCAACCGGTCACGAGCAATTGCGGGTGTCGCGGCTCGCCATGGAGGTGGTCGGCAGCGGCAACGACGTCTCCAAGGATCCGGCTTTTACCGAGGCCGTGGCGCACAAAGTCTATTACGGGCCGGTCTATTTCCGCCGCGAATCCGAGCCGTACATGACGCTGTCGCTTTCGGGAACGCGGCGCGATACCGGCCTGAGCATCGCCCAGGTCAACCTGAAACTCATCTGGGACGTCCTCTCCAAGATCAAATTCGCCGGGCACGGCCGTGCCTATGTGGTCGACGCCGGCGGCCGATTGATCGCCCACCCCGACATCAGCCTGGTCCTGCGCAATACCGATATGTCGCAGCTTGCACAGGTGCGCAGTGCGCGCGCCGCGGTTGCCGGCAATAGCGGCGAGCGGGTGCAAGAGGCCGCGGACATCGAGGGCCACATGGTGCTCACCGCCTCGGCGCAGGTCGCCTCGCTCGGCTGGTTCGTCTTTGTTGAAACGCCGATCGAAGAGGCCTACGCACCGCTCTATACCGCGATCCAACGCACCGGGCTCGTGCTGCTCGGCGCGCTCGCGCTCGCCTTCGGTGCCGGCCTGTTCCTCGCCCGGCGAATGGTGGTGCCGATCCAGGCGTTGCGCGCGGGCGCGGCGCGCATCGGCTCAGGCGACCTCGGCCAGCGCATCGCGATCAAGACCGGCGACGAGGTCGAGGCGCTGGCCGATCAGTTCAACGACATGGCCGGACGGCTGCAGGAGTCCTACGCTGACCTTGAGCAAAAAGTCGAGCTGCGTACCCATGAACTGACCGAATCGCTCGAGCAGCAGACCGCGACGGCCGATGTGCTGCGCGTCATCAGCTCGTCGCCGGACGATTTGAAACCAGTTTTTGACGCCATACTGGCGAACGCGGTGCGCATCTGTGGGGCCCGGTTCGGGAATATGTCGCTAGCCGAGGGTGGAGGCTTGCGCATGGTCGCCATGCACAATGCCCCACCCGAGTTCGAGGAACTTCGAAAAGGCAACCCGGTCATTCCCTTGGACCGATCGCCGCTTGGCCGCCTGTTTCGCACCAAGGAGGTCGTGAACATCGGTGATCTCCAGGCCGACGAGATTTACGCCAACTCGGCCCTGGTCAAGGTCGCGGGCGCGCATGCCGCGCTGTGCGTTCCGATGCTCAAAGAGGACGAGCTGGTGGGCGCTCTCGTTATCTACCGCATGGAGCCATCGCCGTTCACCGACAAACAAGTCGAGCTGTTGACGAACTTTGCGAGGCAGGCCGTCATCGCCGTCGAGAACGCCCGGCTGCTCACCGAGCTGCGGCAGCGCACCGACGAGCTTGGCCGGTCGATCGGTGAGCTGCGGGCGCTCGGCGAAGTCTCACAAGCTGTGAACTCGACGCTCGACCTCGAAACCGTGCTCTCGACCATCGTCGCCAAAGCGGTGCAGCTCTCCACTACTGACGCGGGCGCGATCTACGTATTCGACGCGGCGGACCGCGAGTTTCATTTGCGCGCGACCTACGGCATGGATCGGGACCTGATCGAGGCGCTGTCGCAGCGGCACATCGGCCTCGACGAGACCGTCGTCACGACCGCCCTGGCGCATCGCGACCCGATACAGGTCGCCGACTTGCGGGCGGAGGCTCCGAACCCGATCAACGAAATTACTATTCGCGCCGGTTTCCGCGCGCGGTTGACGGCGCCGCTGTTCCGCGGCGACGATGTCGTCGGCCTACTGGTGGTCCGCCGCCGCACGCCGGGCGCCTTCCCGCAGAACACCGTGGATCTGGTCAAGACTTTCGCGGCGCAATCGGTATTGGCCATTCAGAACGCGCGGCTCTTCCGCGAGATCGAGGACAAGCGCCGGGAGCTCGAAGTGGCGGGCCAGCATAAATCGCAGTTCCTCGCCAATATGAGCCACGAGCTGCGCACGCCGCTCAACGCCATTATCGGCTACAGCGAAATTCTCCAGGAAGACGTGGTCGATCCCGGCCAAGAAAATCTTGTCCGCGATCTCAAGAAGATCGAAGGCGCGGGCCGACATCTGCTCAGCCTGATCAACGACATTCTCGATCTGTCGAAGGTCGAAGCCGGCAAGATGGATGTCTTTCTCGAAGACGTGGATATCGTGCCGCTGCTCGAAGAGGTGCGTACGCTTATCGCTCCGCTGGCCGAGAAGAACGGCAACATGCTCGAGATGCAGCCGGCCGAAAATCTCGGCAGCATGCGTACCGACCGCACCAAGCTCAAGCAAAGCCTGCTCAATATCCTGAGCAACGCCAGCAAATTTACGGAGAACGGCCGGTTGACCCTGGTGGCCGAGCGCTTCGAGACCGATCGGCCGATGGTGCGGTTTGCCATCACCGATACCGGCATCGGCATGACCGAGGAACAACTCGGCCGGCTGTTCCAGGCGTTCAGCCAGGCGGACGCGTCGACGACCAAAAAATACGGCGGTACCGGTCTTGGCTTGGCGATTTCCCGCCAGTTCTGCCAGCTCCTCGGCGGCGATATTACGGTTGCGAGCCGGCCCGGTGAAGGTTCGACATTCACGATCACGCTACCGGTCCGAAGCGACGCGCCGGCGCAAATCAAGCGTGCCGATGCCCCTCGCATTGCGGCGGAGGTGAACAATACCCCCACGGTGCTGATCGTCGACGATGATGCAGCGGCACGCGACCTGCTGACCGCGAGCTTGAAAGACGCTGGATACCGGCTTGTGCATGCCGCGAGCGGAGCCGAAGCTCTCGATCTGGCGCGAACGATCCGGCCGGACGCCATCACGCTCGACGTGATGATGCCCAAGCCCGACGGCTGGGATGTGCTGACCGCGCTCAAGGCCGACTCCGAACTCTGCGACATTCCGGTGATCATGGTCACGGTCGCGCCGGAGCGCGGCATTGGCCTTTCGCTCGGTGCCGTCGACGTCTTGACCAAGCCGGTGGATCGGGCGCGGCTGACGGCGCTTATTCATCGTCTTGTCCGGCGCGAAGGTCCGGTTCTGATCGTTGAGGACGACGCCGATACCCGCGAGATGATGCGGCAGACGATCGAGAAACTGGGCATGGCGGCCGCGGAAACAGCCAACGGCCGCCGCGCGCTAGCGTGGCTCGGCGAGCACCCGCCGCCGGCCATGATCCTGCTCGACTTGATGATGCCGGAAATGGACGGCTTCGAATTCCTTGATGCCATCGCCGGCCGGGCGGATTGGCGCGACATCCCGGTCGTCGTTGTCACCGCCAAGCAGCTCACGACGGCCGAACGTGAGCGTCTGCTGCGGCAAGCGCGCAATGTTATGGAAAAGGCCTCGACGACGAGGGTCGAGATCGCGGCGGCCGTCAGCGAGGCGGTGCGGCGCCGACCGGCGCGGGCCGTGGTAGAAGCAAAATAGAATGAGCCGCATGGGCAGGAGTGATGTTAATGGCCAAGGTTTTATTGGTTGAAGACAACGAAATGAACCGCGACATGCTGTCTCGTCGCCTTATTCGTCGCGGCTTCGAAGTGGTCTTCGCGGTGAACGGCAAGGAAGGCGTCGACCTTGCGCGCAGCGAAAAGCCCGACATCATCCTGATGGACATGAGCCTACCCGTCATGGACGGCTGGGAGGCAACTCGATGCGTCAAGGCCGACGCCGCCACCCGCGGCGTGCCGGTGATCGGGCTTACGGCGCACGCCATGAGCGGCGACCGCGAAAAGGCGATCGAGGCCGGATGCGACGATTACGATACCAAGCCGGTGGAGATCGATCGCCTGGTCGGCAAGATCGAGCGGCTTCTTGGCGCAGCGAAAGGCTAGCCGCTGGCGGCACGTAAGGAGGGGTTTTGTCAACGATCGTGCTGGACGAGCGCCTGAGCCGGGCCCTGACAGCGTTCCTGCGCCAGGAAGTGCAGGCGCCGGCGACCGCCATCACCGATTTTCTCGATATTATCATCGAGGATGCACGCGGCTCTCAGCCCGAGAGCATGCTTGCCGATCTCAACCGGATGCGCAGCGCGAGCCTGCAGTTGAACGCGTTCGTGAAGAGTCTCATCCAAGATTCGTTGACCGACAGGCAGAAGGACGAGACGCTGGAAGCTTTCCACCGGCGGCTCCGTCACGATCTGCGGACGCCGCTCAACGCCATCAAGGGCTACAGCGAGCTTCTCATCGAGGACATGGATGCCGACGGCGCGCATCCGCTACGCGGCGATCTCACCAAGCTCAAGCAGTCCGCCGATCGGCTTCTTGGTCAGATCGACGCCATGGCTGCGCTGGCGCGCCGGGGCGACGCAGAAACAACCGACAGCGGCAGCCAAGCGATTAAGCTTGATCTCGTCGCCGACGTGCTGCGGACCGTCCAGCCGCTGCCCGCGGACGGCGTGCGCGCGGCCGCGTACTCGAGCCGCATCCTCGTCGTCGACGACAATGCCTCCAATCGCGACGTGCTTGAGCGACGGCTGGTGCGCGAGGGGCATCGCGTCGTGTGCGCGGCGAACGGCGCGTCCGCATTGGAGCTCATCGTCCGGCAAGAGTTCGATCTCATCCTGCTCGACCTCATCATGCCGGAAATGAGCGGCTTCGAAGTGTTGCGCCGGCTCAAGGCGGCTGAGCATACCCGTCATATTCCGGTCATCGTGATTTCGGCGCTCGACGAACTGGACAGCGTGGTGCGTTGTATCGAAGCCGGCGCCGAGGACTATCTAACCAAACCATTCAATCCGATCTTGTTGAACGCGCGGATCGGCGCCTCACTGGAGAAGAAGTGGCTGCGCGACCGGGAAAAGAAATTTGTCGCCGACTTGGAACAGGAAAAAGCGCGGTCGGAGACCTTGCTCCTGAATATCCTGCCGCAAAGCATCGTCAATCGTATGCGCAACGGCGAAATGGTGATCGCCGACCGGGTCGCGGAGGCGACAATTTTGTTCTGCGATCTCGTTGGCTTCACGGCGCTGAGCCAGGAATTGGCCGCTGACCGGATCATCGACTTCCTCAGCAAGATTTTCTCGGCTTTCGACCAGCTGGCCGCGGAATTCGGCGTCGAGAAGATCAAGACCATCGGCGACGCCTACATGGTCGCCGCTGGGATTCCGGAAGCGCAACCCGACCATGCCGAGCGCATCGCCGCGGTTGCGCCGCGCATGCTCGATGCCGTGGCCGCCATTGCGGAGGCGACGCATCTCACGCTTGCGGCGCGCATCGGCATGCATACCGGCCCGATCACTGCCGGGGTCATCGGCACGCACAAGTTTGTCTACGATGTGTGGGGCGACACAGTGAATACCGCGAGCCGCATGGAATCTCAATCGCTGCCTGGCCGCATTCAGGTCTCGGCAGCGACGCGAGCCGCACTTGGCGATCGTTTCAAGCTCGAAAGACGCGGAATCATCGAGGTCAAGGGCAAGGGAATGATGGAAACCTATTTCTTGAGCAGTCGATGACACTTGCGCTCGCCGCGCCGTCCCGCGAGACTGTTAAAAAATGTTAGATAAGCCAATGTGGGCTATTGGCTCTGAACGTCGTTCGCTGCAGGTGGGGGCGAGGAGTTCTGGTCCACCGGGATCAGACACCGACGATTACGCAGGCCGAGGCAAAGACTCGGGGCGAAGCCTAGACCCGGTCGGCGCGGCCGATGCGCCAACATGTCTTGTTTAAATCAGCGCCCGAACCGGGAATCCGACGAGCCTGAGCGGTCCTATTATCCGCGAGCCCGGGTTACCGGCTGTCGAGATAAGACGCTAAATGGGCGCTGAGGTCGCGGGCGTCGTCGCCAGCACCATCGATCAGGGCGGATTTTCGACGGCGCATGAACTGAGTCCCCATCAGATACATCCCTGGCGATGAAACGACTCCGCCGTCATGCCGAAGCCTGCCCTTTCGGTCGAGAACAGGCACTTCAAGCCAAGAGTAGTCGGGTCGGTAGCCGGTGGCCCAGATGATTGCTTTGACCTCGCCGATTGTCAGGTTCATGCCGAGTGGCGGCGCCGGTTCAACACGGGTTGGCGGCAGGCGATGTGGCGGGCCGGCTGCGTCATCGAAGCCGTTCTTCTGCGCCCACTCGTCGATTCGGTCTAGCAATCTTCCCATTTTGAGATCGGAAAGCGCGCACATGTTGCGTAGTGATCCGGAAAACTGCGCCTTACCGTCTTCGCTGATACCACCGAGGCGGCCAGCAAGCTTCACGCCTATTTCGGTGAGGGCGTTGATGTCGAGGGTCGATCGATCGGGCGTGCCGGCAAGTTGCAGCGAAGGAACCCGTCGTGCCCTCGCAATATCGTCCATCTCGTCATAGCGCTCGTCGAGCAGACCAGCGGCATCCATCCACCACTCCAAGTCTTTGCCACGGTAAACGCGTGGCGCTCGAATGTGCTCACCCACCGACAAAGTGACCGGGCGGCCCGAGCGGTGTATTTCATAGGCGATCTGAGTACCGCTCGAGGATGCACCGACGACCAAGACGCCACCGTCGGCGAACTGGTTCGGATTACGGTATTCCTGGGCGGTCAGTTGCATAATCGACCGCGGCACATTGTTGGCAAAGACAGGAACGTCAGCGATGTTGCATGCCCCGGAAGCGACCACGACCGCCCGGCACAGCCAATCGCCTTGATCGGTGCGCACCAGGTATCCCGCCTCCGTGCTGCGCACCGATGCAACCGTCGTGTGGGTTAGTACCGGGGCCGAGATCGCCTTGGCGTAGCTCGCGATGAATTCGATGACCTCGGCTAAGGTCCTGTAGCCGTCCGGATCGTCACCATTGTAGCTGAAGCTAGGCAGTCGGCTCTGCCAATTAGGCGTCAGCAGTCGCAGCGAATCCCAGCGTTCAGTGCGCCACGTATGCGCAACCTCACCGCGTTCCAACACCACATGATCGATCGAACGGTCGGATAGGCAACGGCTCATGGCCAGACCAGCGTGCCCGGCACCGATGACGACTGTGGTGACAGTGCGAATGGCTGTCGTTCTCAGTCTAGTGCGGCAACGGCCGGCGGCGGCTCAATCCACTACCACCGTGACATTCGTCGGGTTGGTCACGATGTCATAGACTGCCGATCGCTTCTGCGATTGCGCAACCAGCGCTTCGATGTCTTCGCGTTTTGCATCGGCGTCGATCTTGTAGGTCACCTTGACGCCGCTGAAGCCATTACGGACCTCGTCGTCTATGCCGAGAATGCCTTGGATGTCCATGTCCCCCTCTATGGTCGCCGTGACCGAGCGCAGTTGAATGTTGCGGTGTTGGGCAACCGCGGCGATACCTGCGGTCAGACAACTTGCCAACCCAACTAAGACGTAGTCCACTGGCGTGGCACCTTTGTCCTCGGAGGCGAAAATTTCCGGGTGGTCGGCGTCGAAGGTAAACGTCTTCTTGTGATGCTGTTCTTGCCCTAAGCCGTAAAAACCTTCGACTGTAGAGTGACTGTGAGTGCCATTCTTCCATTCGCAGGCGGCGCGCCATTTAAACTGCGCAGCAGCAGGAGCTTTAGTAAGGGCTTCGCGGGCGGCAATCAAAGCTGCGACGTTCACGCCGTTATTAACAGTGCTACTAGTCTCGGCCATCGGTACCCTCCATAGGTTTGGTCGATAAACGGTCGATGTGTGGACGTTTTTTCGATCCTCTCGCGCTAGTAGCATCGAGGGACCTTCCAAATCAGTCAACCTATATTCTCAAGAAAAACTTGAGCGCCGAGGCCCTGCACGCGAGCAAGCCCACGATCTTCTCGCTCCGGTCTATGGCTGGTTTACTGAAGGCTTCGACGCATGCGATTTGAAGGAGGCGAAGGCGTTGCTCGATGAGCTGCACGCCTGACAGCCAATTTCGAAACAGCCCCGATTTTGTTGCAGAGCATGAGTCCGCTGTTGGCCCGTAGCGGACAGACCAGTTGCCCCCGTGTTTGTCTGCTTTTGGAGTAACAGTGGACATGCGGTCGCAGTGCAGCGATAGGTGAGGGCGGTAGCGAAAATAATCTTTTCGCTTCAAAGCGCTTTAATCGCCCTCACCTTTATGTAAGCGATTGTATTCGCTTATTTGTCCGACAACTCTCGACCGCACCATTCTTACGCAACATTGATGCCGCCGTGGCACGCGATCCCGGCGGAGGATTTGGCCGCTTGTCAGGCGGTCGTTGCCGATATTTGCCGGTCACGCGCCTTGCTATCGCCTTTGCCCGGTGCCAACATCTCTGGGCTACCGGGCTACAAAAAAGGCTTTATAGGGAGGTTTGATCATGCGCACGCGTGCCATGTTCGCCGCGTCGACTGCTGTCGCCGTCGCCGCGTTCCTGTTCGCATCGGGCGCTCGCACCGAGGAACTCAAGCACTACGATTCGAACAACAAACAATTCTGGACGCATCCGCCGGATGACTGGTTCATGGGCGATGAGACCCAGGAACTGAAGGGTACGAACTATCTGAATACCCTGCCGCCGGCGACTGGCTTCACCAAGGACGAAATCGAAGCCAAGCTGAAAAACATCAAGCTGCCAGCCGGCTTCAAGATCGAACTCTACGCGAGCGGCGTGAGCGACGCGCGGCAGATGGCCTGGGGCGATAAGGGCACGCTGTTCGTCGGCTCGCTGTTCTTGGCCAAAGGTACGGTCCAAGCCGTTGTCAATGAGGGCGGCAAGACGACGGTTAAGACCGTCATCAGCAAGGGATTGCGAATGCCGAGCGGCATCGCCTTCCGTGATGGCGCGCTTTACGTCGCCGACATCGACAAGATCTATAAATACGATAATGCCGAAGCGAACCTCGACAACTTGCCGGCGCCGCAGGTGGTTTATGACGATATGCCGCCTTATGTGCCGCATGGCTGGAAATACCTGGCATTCGATAAGGACGGCTGGCTCTACGTGGCCTTCGGTCCGCCGTGCAACATCTGCCTGCCGCCGACATCGACATCACAGGTCAGGCATATCAATCCGGCAAACGGCACTGCTGAAGTCGTCGCGCTTGGAATCCGCAATAGCGTCGGCGGCGATGTCGATCCGCGCACCGGCGACTACTGGTTCACCGAGAATGCACGCGATTGGCTCGGACAGGACACTCCGGGCGACAAGCTCAATCACATTGCCAAGCTCGGGGAGAATTTCGGCTATCCCCACTGCCACCAAGGTGACATTCCGGATCCGAAATTCGCCATGGGTCACAAGTGCTCGGAATTCTCTCCGCCGGCCCTTAACCTGGGCGCGCACATGGCGCCGCTCGGCATGAAGTTCTACACCGGGAACCAATTCCCGGCCGATTACAAGAACAACATCATCGTTGCCGAGCACGGCTCCTGGAATCGGTCCAAATACCAGGGTGGCAGGCTCATGCGCATCACCGTCGATCCGGACGGCAAGAACGCCAAGGAGGTGGAGTTCGCCTCCGGCTGGATCGGCGCTGACGGCAAGTATCTCGGCCGGCCCAACGACGTGATCGTGGCGAAAGACGGCTCGCTGTTGGTCGCCGACGATTACAACGGCGCCATTTACCGGATCAGCTACAGCAAGTGATCCGCGGCGATCGATCTGCGTTGTTGGATCGATCGCAGTTTCATCCTACGGGTCCAAGCCGGAACCTCCGGCTTGGACCCTACGTTTTGATCCTGACATGATACAGACGCGAAACCTGCTCCTGCTCTCTTTGGCTGCGTTTGTTTGGTTCTTCGAATGCGGGCAGGCGCAGGCGGCGGATGCGGCGGCCGGCAAGGAGCTGGCAGAGGGCTGCGCCGGTTGCCATGGCGCGGACGGTGTCTCCCAGACGCCGCTGACCCCGTCGCTCGCCGGCGAACCCGACGATTTTATCCAATGGCAGCTCGTGTTTTTTCGCGGCGGCACCAGAAAGAACGAGGTCATGGGGCCGATTGCCGAGGCGCTGGACAACCAGCAAATTCGCAATCTCGGCGCCTACTACGCCTCGCTGACGCCGCCTCGGCCGCCATCGGCTTTAGCAACCGACCCGCTGATGCAGACTGGCGCAAATCTGGCCATCGAGCACCGCTGCAAATCCTGTCACGGCGAAGATTTTGCCGGCGGCGGCCCGGCGGCGCGGCTCGCCGGCCAGCGCGAGGATGTTTTGCTCAAAGCGCTGCGCGACTTCAAATCCGGTGCGCGAGTGGGAACCGGCGTCGCTTCGATGGCGGACGTGACATTCGAACTCGGCGATGCCGATATGCAAGCGCTGGCGCACTACATGGCAACGCAGCCTTGAGGCGCGCTGCGGGCGGGTGCCCAAGCCGCCGCGCCTCTGCTTGCTTGCCGAGCTTTTCGGCGATGTGCAATGATGAACAACCGGGACCACTGGGCAAAAAAAATTCAGTACGGGGAGGTCGTTCATGCACAAGCGCACGATGCTCGCCGTGTCGGCTGCCGTCCTGCTGGCGTCCGCCGCGGCATTCGCCCAGAATAATCCGGGCAATCTGGAAAAGCTCGGCCAGTTCAAGACCACTGGCGCGTCGCCGAATATTCCGACCATTCCGCAAGGCGGCGCCAAGGCGGAAGCAATCAAGAAAAATCTGACGAAGATCAAGCTTCCGCACGGCTTCCATATCGGCCTCTACGCGCTCGTTCCCGATGCGCGCCATATGGCGGTGGGGCCGCAAGGCGTCGTCACCTTCGTCGGCACGCGCAAGGCCCAGGTCTATGCCGTGACCGATCGTTCGAAGTCGGGCGTCGCCGAGGAGGTCAAGCCGTTCGCCTCGACCATCGATCTCGTCATTCCCAACGGTCCGTGCTTCTCCAAGGACGGGTTCCTGTACATCGTCGAGCAGAACCGCGTGTTGTTGTATCCGGCGGCCGAGTTCTTCTATGAAAGCCCGGATGTGGTGGCGGTGCCGGTCGTGCCGCAGGGCCAACTCATCCCCAAGGACGACGAGAGCTACAATCACACGGCGCGGACCTGCCGCGTCGGTCCGGACAACAAGCTCTACATCACGCTCGGTCAGCCGTTCAACGTACCAGCACCCGAGAAGCTCGAAGGCTTCAAGAAATTGGGCATCGGCGGCATCATCCGCATGGATCGCGACGGCAAAAACCGCGAAGTCTATGCCTGGGGCATCCGCAACTCGGTAGGGATGGACTTCAATCCGAAGGACAAGACCCTTTGGTTCACCGACAACCAGGTCGACGGCATGGGCGACGATATCCCGCCCGGCGAGCTCAACCGCGCCACCAAGGCCGGCCAGAACTTCGGCTTCCCGTATTATGGCGGCGGTCACACGCGGACCGACGAGTACAAGAACGAGACGCCGCCCGCCGACGTTGTGTTTCCGCAGGTCGAGACGATCGCGCACGCCGCCGATCTCGGCATGACCTTCTACACCGGCAAGATGTTTCCGAAGAAATATCAGGACGCCATCTTCTCGGCGCAGCATGGCTCGTGGAATCGCACGGTTCCGGTCGGCGCCCGCATGATGGTCACGTACCTCAAGGAGGACGGCACGGCCGAAAAGATGGAGCCATTCGCCGAAGGCTGGCTCGACGAGAACGGCGAATATCTCGGCCGGCTGGTCGACGTCGCCCAACTCCACGACGGCTCGCTCTTGGTGTCGGACGATTTTGCCGGCGCGCTCTATCGCATCTGGTACGACGGCAAATAGACTGCAACGATCGAGTTACCGGCGCCGCGCTCGATTGGCGCGGCGCCGTCTTTTGGTGCCCGGCGAAATCGCGCAACCGTGGAGTCCGATCATGGCGCAGCGAAATCTCTTGGCAGTATTTCTCGCCGCTTGCGCGGTCACCGTTTGCGCGGTGCGCGATGGCGCCGCGGCCGGTGATGCGGCGGCGGGGCGGCGCAAGGCGCTGATGTGCCAGACCTGCCACGGCCTCGACGGCAGGGCGAAAATTCCGGAAGCGCCGAACCTCGCCGGGCAAAGCGCCGTCTATCTCGGCAAAGCGCTGAAGGATTACCGCTCTGGCGCCCGCAAGAACGACATGATGTCGATTGTAGCGCCGGCGCTTAAAGACGAGGATATCGACGATCTCGCCGCCTATTACTCGTCGATCGAGGTCACGGTCGCGCCGCCGCCGAAATAGCGCGCCGACCGCACCGATTTGCCGGCAATCTCGATCCGATCGGCCGCGGCGGGCACCACATGCACGACGCGAAACCCCGCCTCTTTCAATTGATGCAGCAGCTCAGGCAAGGCGGCGACCGTTGCCGGATGGATGTCGTGAAGGAGCAAAATGCCCTTGCCGTGCGCTTGCAGCCGGTTCATGGCGCGGCGGACGATCTCCCCCGGCTTGATGCGGTGGTGCCAATCGTCGGCGACGGTGTCGGAGCTGAAGGCGACAAGCGAGCGCGCGGCAAGCTCGTTCTCGACGGCATCGCTGCGCGCCAGGCCGGGAATGCGGAAAAACGGCGCCAGGCCCTGCGGATCGCCGAGCGCGGCGGATACGTCGGCGATGCCGTCGTCGATCTCTTGGCGCATTTTCTCAATCGGCAACTTCTGAAAGCCGGACGGGTGATCCTCGCTGTGCGTGCCGATGCTGTGGCCGGCCTCGTAAATCCGCCGCACCACCGCGGGATAGGTACGCGCCATCTGGCCGACCAGGAAATACGTCGCCTGCACGCATTGCGCGGCGAGGATGTCGAGCACCGGGTTGGAATAGCGCGGCAGCGGGCCGTCGTCGAAGGTCAGCACGACCTCCTTGTCGGCGAGCGGCAAGGTTTGCGGGTATTGCATCAGCCCGACTCGCGTCAGCGTGCCGGGTTCGAGCACCAATAACGCGGCTGGTGCCAAGAACGTCGGGATTGCCGGGACATTCCTGCGCCCGCGCCGGTACGGCGAATGTGAGCGCGCCGGCCAAGCCGGCGACGACGCCGAGTGCAGCAGCAGAGTTGGAGAAAACAGATAATGCCCGAAGGCTTTTCATGCCCCGTTATCGGTACCCGGTCGTGTTGCCGTCTCGCCGGAACCGCCCCCGAGACTCAACCATAAGGGATGCGGCCGTTAATGTCATGTTAAGCATCAAACCCGCGATTACGCCGCTGTTGAAAACCGCGGCCCGCTACACGCGTTCAGTCTTTCCTTGCCGTTAATCCGGCGCGCTTAAAGCTACGTACGGGAAATCTCCTAGGCGTTTTTGGTTGCGGGGCGTGCGTATGATGGCCGTTGCGGCAGCCCGGAACTGGTGGGCGGCGCGCCGGCGGCGCTGGCACTGGTCGCCGCGTTTCGGCGGCAACGACGGCCGTGGCACGGGCGGTGCTCGTTTCGCGCTGTTCGCGCCGCTTCTTTTTGCCGGCGCCCTGTTGCTTTGCGCCGCGATCGGCTTTGCCGTCACCAAGATCGGCGAAGGCCGCCTCGAGGCCGCCCAGCATGCGGCATTGCAGCGCGCGCTTGACGAGTTTCACGCCGAGTTCGCCGACGTCGATGCGCCCGACGACGTCCAGCTGCGGCGCATCGCGCGCCGTGCCGGGCTCGGCGATTTGCGCTTCGACGCCAACTCGACGGGTGAAAGCGGCCGCCAGGTGCAGTCGCTGCACGATGCGCGCGGCCGCATCATCGGCTGGTTCAGCTGGGCGGCCGATGGCGCGCTGGTCGGCGCCATCGACGGGCTGTGGGCCCTGCTGGCGGCGATCGGCGCCATGCTCGCCTTGTGCGGCCTACTTGCGGTACGCGCGTCGCAGCGGCTCTTCCGCTCGCTCGATCAGAGCGCCGAGACCGTACGCAAGCTGACCAGCCAGGACATATTGACGGGTTTACCGAACCACCGCGCGATGCTGGAAAATCTCGGCGAGGCGTTGGCCCGGCGCCGCTCCGGTGTCGTCATCTTTGCGCTGATCGACCTCGACGGTTTTCGCGAAGTCAACGATACGCTCGGGCGCGCCGGCGGCCATGCCGTGCTCACCAGCATCGCCGAACATCTGCAGGTCGGACTGCCGGAGCGCGCGCTGCTCGGACGTTTCGAGGAGGACCAGTTCGCCGTCATTATGAGCGGCGGCGACAACGGCGCCGCGGCCGCGTTGACCGATGCGCTGCGTGCCGCAGTTTTGCGTCCGATATTCATGGATCGGATGTGGCAGATCAGCGCCGGCATCGGCCTCGCGCAAGCACCCGATGACGGCACGACGGCCGAGGAAGTGGCGCGCCGCGCCGGTCTGGCGCTGCGTGCCGCCAAGCGGGAAGGGCACGGCAGGATGCGATCGTTCGCGCCGCAAATCGAGACCGATTACGCCGAGCGGCGCTTCCTTCTGCGCGAACTGCAATCCGCCATCGCCTTGCAGACGTTCGACGTGCATTACCAGCCGGTCATCGCCGCCGAGGGCGGAGCCATCGTCGAGGTCGAAGCGCTGGCGCGCTGGACGCATCCGACCCGCGGCGCTATTCCGCCGTCGGTCTTCATTCCGCTCGCCGAGGAGAACGGCCTGATGTCGCAACTCGGCGAGATCGTGCTGCGGCGAGCGCTTTCCGACGGCGCGCGGTGGCCGAATCTTTCGGTGGCGGTCAATCTCTCGCCGTTGCAAATCCGCGATCCCTGGCTCGTCGATCTGGTCCGTACCGTCATTGCCGAGACCGGCATCGCCCCTTCGCGCGTCGTGCTCGAGGTCACCGAAGGCGTTTTGATCGACAACCCGCAGGACGCGCAGACGCGGCTCCAAGCCTTGCGCGCGCTCGGCGTCCGCATCGCACTCGACGATTTCGGTACCGGCTATTCGAGCTTGAGCTATCTGCAAAAATTCCCCTTCGACCGGCTTAAAATCGACCGCGCCTTCGTCGCTTCCCTCGGCGCTTCCGGCGATGTCGGCGCCATCGTCCAGTCGATCGTCACGCTCGGCCACGCGCTCGGCATGAAAGTGCTGGCGGAAGGGGTCGAGAACGACTCGCAGCGCGTGCTGTTGCGCCTGGCCGGCTGCGATGAAATGCAGGGCTATCTGTTCGCCAGGCCGGGCCCGGCCGAGGACATCGACAAGGCTTTGGCCCGTTCGGCCCGCGCGGTGGTCGGCTAACATCTCCTTGCCACGCTGACAGGCGCGCGCCCAACGGCTATCGTTGGCGCCTAGCCCCCGCTGTGCGCCCGTGCCGCGGGATGGAGCGTGCGCGATGATCTCGAACAGCCTTCCCGGCCTCGACTTCGGCCTCGGCAACGACATCGACATGCTGCGCGACACGGCGGGCTCGTTTGCGCAGGCAAAAATCGCGCCCTGCGCCGGCGAGATCGACCGCTCCAACAAATTCCCCCGCGAATTGTGGCCGCAGCTCGGCGCGCTTGGCCTTCTCGGCATCACGGTGGAAGAGGAGTGGGGCGGCGCGGGCTTGGGTTACCTCGCCCATTGCGTGGCGATGGAGGAGATTTCACGCGCCTCGGCGGCGGTCGGCCTGTCCTACGGCGCGCATTCGAACCTCTGCGTCAATCAAATCAGCCGCAACGGCAGCGCCGAGCAGAAGAAACGCTATCTACCGAAATTGCTCTCCGGCGAGCATGTCGGCGCGCTGGCGATGTCGGAGCCGTCGGCGGGCTCCGACGTGGTCTCCATGCGTACCCGCGCCGACCGCAGCGGCGACCGCTATATCCTCAACGGCACGAAGATGTGGATCACCAACGGTCCCTTGGCCGACACGCTGGTGGTCTATGCCAAGACCGACGCGACCGCGGGATCGCGCGGCATCACGGCCTTTCTCATCGAAAAGACGTTCAAGGGTTTTTCCACCGGCCAGAAGCTCGACAAGCTCGGCATGCGCGGCTCCGATACCAGCGAAATCGTCTTCGAGGATTGCGAAGTGCCGGCCGAGAACGTGCTCGGCGTGGTCGGCAACGGCGTCAATGTCCTGATGTCGGGGCTCGATTACGAGCGCGCGGTACTGGCCGCCGGGCCGCTCGGAGTTATGCGGGCCTGTCTCGATCTGGTCATTCCTTGCGTCCATCAACGCACGCAATTCGGCCAGCCGATCGGCCGTTTCCAGCTCATGGAGGCCAAGCTCGCCGACATGTATGTCACGCTCAACGCCGCGAAGGCCTATGTCTATGCCGTCGCCAAGGCCTGCGATCGCGGCGAGACCACGCGCGAGGACGCCGCCGGAGCCATTCTCTATGCGGCCGAACGCGCCACCTGGATGGCGCTCGAAACCATCCAGTGCCTCGGCGGCAACGGCTACATCAACGATTACCCGGCCGGACGGCTCCTTCGCGACGCCAAGCTCTACGAAATCGGCGCCGGCACCAGCGAAATCCGCCGCATGCTGATCGGCCGGGAGATTTTCGAGAAGACGCAGTAACGCCTCAAGAGCGCAACTGACGACCGATAGCGACGTTGACAACAACGCGGCGTTAGGTGCGTTATTAAATTTAATCGCATCAGAAACGACCGGGGCGAAATTTCCGCCGGGACAGTCGTGTTGCTACTTACGGATGAATTTTACCGGGGCGAAAGGATTTGGCGTCAGCGTCGCCAGTCACGGCAGTGAAAATTCATCGGTAACTCAGAGGCAGGACAATGAGCCCTTCCGTTTCGCTCGCCGTCGAGTCCGGATTTGTCGCCGCCGGCGTCACGGCTTGGATCGTCGTCACCGTTCAGTCGTTTGCCATCGTGTTGAGCTGGATCGGTGCCGGCGGGTGACCTCAAAGACTTGAGGGTCGGCATGGCGCCGTCACGTTTGGAGTTTCGGTCTCTGACAAACAGGGAGACACAATATGGCCCAGGCCCATCTGAACGACACAACGGCCAATGCCATTCGCGACCGCTACAAGACGTTGTTCGCCAATTCCTTCGCGCCGAACGTGCGCTACGAGCAAATGCCGGGCGCGGACGAACGTATTGCCTATGCGACGGAGTTTGCCGCGTATCGGCTCGGGCAGATCGACGATAAACTGGGACGCCTCGTAGAAATATTGGAGCGAGGCGCCAGTCCAGCCGTTCCAGGGACGCGCTGACGATTGAGCGCTTAGGGCGTCGGGCGGATTAGCGAATTCCAGCATTGCGTTGAACAGATCGTGCGTGCGCGGGCGCATATCCGGCCTTTCCGCGAAGCCACCGATTGCGCTTTCGGCACATCCATTCCACGCGCTATCTTGCTTGGTGAAGAACAAGGGTTGTAAGTGCCCTCGCCCAAGCGCATTCCGATCTTCGACGGCCACAACGACGTGCTGTTGCGACTGCATCTGCGCGCCGGTGCGGGCGCGGTCGCGGCGTTTCTGCAAGGCGAGGACAAGGGCCATCTGGATCTTCCTAAAGCACGCAAGGGTGGATTTGTCGGCGGCTTGTTCGCGATCTTCGTTCCCTCGCCGAAACGAAAAGATCGCGCCGGAGGCGAGACGCGGTCCCAAGAAAACGCAAGAGAAACCGCTGGAGAAACCGCTGGAGAAACCGCTGGAGAAACCGCTGGAGAAACCGCTACCGTCATCGGCAGCGATCCCGCGCCGCCCGCCGTCGACATGGCGGAGGCGCAGCGGGTCGTCTTCGCCATGGCGTCGCTGCTGTTCCGCATCGAGCGGGAGTCGAAAGGCCGCGTTCGCGTCTGCCGAAATGCCGGCGATATCGAACGCTGCCTCGCGGAAAACACGCTGGCGGCTGTGCTGCATATGGAAGGCGCCGAAGCCATCGACGCGAACTTCGAGCTCTTGGACGTGCTGTACGCGGCGGGGCTGCGCTCGCTCGGCCCGGTGTGGAGCCGGCCGAACGCGTTCGGCCACGGCGTGCCGTTCCGCTGCCCGTCGTCGCCCGACACCGGGCCCGGTTTGACCGACCTCGGCAAGGCACTGATCGGCGCCTGCAACGCTTTACGGATTCTGCTCGATCTGTCGCACCTGAACGAACGCGGCTTCTGGGACGTCGCCGCGATTAGCAACGCGCCGGTGGTCGCGACGCACTCCAACGCGCATGCCATCAGCCCGCATTCGCGCAATCTGACCGACCGGCAATTGGCTGCAATCGGTAAATCCGGCGGCCTGGTCGGCGTCAATTTCGCGGCGAGCTTCCTGCGTCCGGACGGCCGCCACGACAGGGCAACGCCCGTGGAACTGATTATCCGGCATATCGAGCACATGCTCGAACATGCCGGCGAGGAAAGTGTCGGATTTGGCTCCGATTTCGACGGCGCCATGATCCCCGGGGAATTAGGCAATGCCGCCGGACTGCAGATTCTGGTGCGGGCGATGCGCAAGCGCGGCTTCAGTGAGCCGATGATCGAGAAGGTCTGCTACCGAAACTGGCTGCGTGTGCTCCGACGAACATGGGGGGATGGCGCGTAACGCGCTCATCCCAGCCGGCGATCGTATTCCAGGACCGCGTTGAGCAGCACCTGCGCGCCCGCGGCGCATTCGTCGAAGCTCGTCGATTCCGCCTCGTTGTGCGAGATGCCGCCGGCGCACGGCACGAAGATCATCGTGGTGGGCGCGACGCGGGCGATATAGGCGGCGTCGTGCCCGGCGCCGGAAATGATGTCGCGCGATTTGAAGCTTGCTTTCTCCGCGCCGACGCGTACGCATTCGATCAATTCCGGCGCGAATTTGACCGAAGGCGATTCCCAGATGCGCGCTTCCTTGTAGGTGAGCTTCAGCGGCGTCATGATCTCAGGGAGCGCGGCGCGGAATTTGCCCTCCATGACGTCGAGCACCTTGTCGTCGGGATGGCGGAAATCGACGGTGAAAAACACCTCGCCGGGAACGACGTTGCGGCTGTTCGGCTTGTTCTCGATCAGTCCCACGGCGCCGACCGCATCGGGCGCGTGCTCGCGCGCGATCGCGTCGATGCGCTCGATCATGCGTGCAGCGCCAAGGAGCGCATTCTTGCGCAGCCGCATCGGCGTCGCCCCGGTATGCGCTTCCTGGCCGGTGACCGTGACCTCGTACCAGCGCATGCCCTGCACGCCTTGCACGATGCCGATCATGCGGTCCTCGTCTTCGAGGATTGGGCCTTGTTCGATGTGCAGCTCGAACATGGCGCCGAATTTGCGCGCGCCGGGTTTTTCGCCGCCCTTGTAGCCGATGCGGTCGAGTTCTTCGCCGAAGCTTTTGCCGTCGCGGTCCTTGCGCGAATAGGCGAATTCGGGCGTGAAGACGCCGGCAAAAACGCCCGACGCCAGCATCGCCGGCGCGTAGCGCGAGCCTTCCTCGTTGGTCCAGTTGACGATCTCGATCGGCGCGTTGGTCTCGTAGCCGGTTTCGGCAAGCGTGCGCATCGCTTCCAGCGCGCCGAGGACGCCGAGCGTGCCGTCGAATTTGCCGCCGGTCGGCTGGGTGTCGAGATGCGAGCCCATGGCGATCGGCGCAAGATTGTTGTTCTTGCCCGGGCGGCGCGCGAACATATTGCCTACCGCGTCGACCGAAACTGTGCAGCCGAGCGCCTCGCAGCGTGCCTTGAACCAGTCGCGCACCTGCCGGTCGAGGTCGGTCAGCGTGAGGCGGCAGATGCCGCCCTTGGCGGTCGCGCCGATTTTGGCCGTCTCCATCAGCGTGTCCCAGAGCCGCTGGGCGTCGATTTGCAGGTTTTGCATGGCGGAAACTTCAGTCCGGCTGGTCAGGGAGTAATGTCCGCGCGCGCGACGCCGTGCGGTGCGTTGAGTTCGCGCCAGGTGGCGTTGGCGACATGCACGGCAGGGAAGGGGTCGCGCGCCACATATTGCCCGGCGCCGGCGCTCGCCCGCAGGTCGCCATCGAGCCAAGTGACTTCGCCGCGCGACAAGGTCGCGCGCGGCAGGCCTACGCATTTGAAACCCTCGAACACGTTGTAGTCGATACGGCTCACCTGCTTCTTGGCCGAGATCGTCTTGGTGGCTTTCGGGTCCCAGATGACGACATCGGCATCGGATCCGACGGCGACCACGCCCTTCTTGGGAAACACGTTGAGGATGCGGGCAATGTTCGCCGACGTGACCGCGACGAATTCCTCCTTGGTGATCCGCCCGGTATTGACGCCGGCCGTCCAGAGAACCGGCATGCGGTCTTCGAGACCGCCGGTGCCGTTTGGTATCTTGGTGAAGTCGCCGCGGCCGAGCCGCTTTTGCTCGGTGGTGAACGCGCAATGATCGGTGGCCACGACCTGGAGCGATCCCGATTGCAGGCCGGCCCACAGGCTTGCCTGATGCTCCTTCGGGCGGAACGGCGGCGACATCACGCGCCGCGCTGCGTAGTCCCAGTCCTTGTTGCGATATTCGTCCTCGTCGAGGACGAGGTGCTGAATCAGCGGCTCGCCGAAAACCCGTTTGCCGGCGGCGCGGGCGCGGGCGATCGCCTCATGCGCGTCGCGGCACGAGGTGTGGACGACATAGAGCGGACAGCCGGCCATATCGGCGATCATGATGGCGCGGTTGGCGGCTTCGCCCTCGACGATGGGCGGACGCGAAAACGCATGCCCCTCGGGACCGGTAACGCCGGTGCCGAGATAATGCTGTTGCAGGTGCCAGACCACGTCGCCGTTCTCGGCGTGAACGAGCGGCATGGCGCCAAGTGAGGCGCAGCGGAGGAACGAATTGTAGAGCTCGTCGTCATTGACCATCAACGCGCCCTTGTAGGCCATGAAATGCTTGAACGTGTTGATGCCGTAGGTTTTGACGACGGTTTCCATCTCGTCGAAGATTTGCTTGTCCCACCAGGTGATCGCCATGTGGAAGCCGTAGTCGCTCGCCGCGCCCTCGGCCTTGCGCCGCCAGTCCTGATAGGCCGCGAGCAGCGATTGCCCCGGATTGGGGATGCAGAAATCGACCACCATGGTGGTGCCGCCGGAAAGCGCGGCCTTGGTGCCCCACTCGAAATCGTCCGCCGAAACGCTGCCCATGAAAGCGAGTTCGAGGTGGGTATGCGGGTCGATCCCGCCCGGCATGACGTAACAGCCGCCGGCGTCGATCTTTTCCGCGCCGGCCGGTGCTTCGAGATTGGCGCCGATTGCGGCGATCGCGCCGTCGCGGATCAAAACGTCGGCGCGCCGCGAGCTGTCGTGGTTGACGACGGTGCCGCCGCGTATGAGTTTAGTCATCTATCGATCTCCCGTCCCGCGCCCCGTGTGTCCGCGGCAAGTCTCGTGACAGTATTTCTGTCGTGTCGCGGCCAATTCGTCAAAACTTGTTGATCGCCAGTTTATAGTCCATTGGACCGCAGTTATCGACTTGCCGGACACGGCCCGGTAACATGCCGGTTGAGGGGCTTGGCTTTGCGAAAGCTGCCAACGTACCGGGTCCTTGAATTCCATCATGAGAGATAACAAAGTCATCTTTGGGAGCAACACGACCGTAAGGAGTGACCAATGAGCATTTCGATCTCTCGCCGCATTGTTATCGCGGTCGCATGTGTGACCGCCGTCGCCGCCTGGGCCGTAGCGTCGAAGGCCGCGCCCGAAACCATCAAGGTTGCGCTCTCCGGCGCGCAACAGGTGCCGCCGGTCGAGACGTCGGGGAGCGGTACCGCCGACCTCACCTACGATGCGGCGACACGGGTGTTGACCTGGAGCGTCACCTACAGCGGTTTGTCGGCGCCGGCTACCATGGCGCATTTCCACGGCCCGGCCGCGGCGGGAGCGAACGGTCCGGTGACGATCGGGATCAGCAACAAAGGCAGTGCCGTGGAAAGCCCGATCAAGGGCGAAGCCACGCTGACGCCTGAGCAGGCGGCGCAATTCACCGCCGGCGAATGGTACGTCAATGTACATACTTCGGCACATCCGGGCGGCGAGATCCGCGGTCAGGTGAAGCCGCCGAAAAGCTGACCGCTCGCCTTTTCATAAGACATTGACGAGCACGGCTACGGCGATCGCGCTGCAGCCGAGGAGAAAGCTCGCGCGCAGCGGGCTGGCTATGCCCGGCCTTGACACGTCGGGCGGCAGCGACTTCCGGCCGGTGATCATCGGCTTGACGAGATTTTGTCCCTTCGCCGCCGCATAGGCCAGTATCGCGAGCACATGCAGCGCCACGGCCGCCAGCAGCGCATCCCAGAAAATCCAATGCAGCGCGGTAATGGTGTTGGCGATCCGCGCCGGCACAAGCTCGGTGAGCGGCCCCTGGTCGGCGACGTCGTTGGCGACATAGAGCCCGCTCAAGGTCTCGCCGAAAAGAAGGGCGAGGAGGAGCAGCACCATCCAGCCGCCCGCCGGGTTATGGCCGGCCTGGCGATCGGGTTCCCGGCGCAAGATGTGCGTCAAATGATGCAAGGCCGTGCGCGGCGACGCAAGAAAGCGGGAAAACCGCGCCGTCTCGCTGCCGAAAAAACCCCACAACAGGCGGAAACCGGCCAGCATGAGCACGGCGTCGCCGGCTTTGGCGTGCCAATCCATCCAGTCGAGCCGCCAGGTGATGTAAGCGGCGAGCACCAACACCGCGGTGAGCCAGTGGAAGATCCGCGTCGGCGCGTCCCAGATCAGGACCTTGCGGTCGGTGTCGCTCACGTTCTTTGAAGTCCCCGCTGCGAGGCTTTGCCAGATAACTGCAACGGCTCCGAACGGGCAATGCCGACTAAGGTCAGCGGCACAGTCGTCCATTGGCCCTGGGCAGCGCGGGAATCGGCCGACTAACTCATTGAATCCACGGCGAATCAGCTATGGTGCCCGCGGCCGGTAGGGCGGGAGCAAGCGATATGCTGCGCGTGCGGCTGAAAGCGGACGGACGATTGATGCAAGTCTTGCCCGACGGCAGCGAGCGTCTGATTTCGTTTGCCGACGGAGCGGCGCCCGGACACGTCAATGGCGGGGCTGCGTCCGGCAACGGCCGCTTCCTCGATGCCGCCTATGCCCGCGACGTCCGCGGGCGCACCGGTCTCACCCAGACCGCTTTCGCCGCGCAGATCGGCGTGCCGGTGGAAACGGTGCGCAACTGGGAGCAGGGCAAGCGCTCGCCGCGCGGGCCGGCGCGGGCTTTGCTGAAAGTGATCGACGGAGCGCCCGAAGCGGCGTTTGCGGTGCTCGGCGGCAAGCCGCGGTGACATTTGCCGCTCGCGGCGTAAAATGCCGGCGTGAATACCGGCAAGGAAAACGTCCCGGCCGTTGAAGCCAAAGGGGCAAGGATTCCGCTCCTCGGCCTTGGCACCTGGGATTTGCGCGGGCGGGTCTGCGCCCGCGTGGTCGAGCAGGCGCTCCGGCTCGGCTATCGGCACATTGATACCGCCGAGATGTACGACAACGAGCGGGAGGTCGGTGAAGGGTTCCGCGCCTCCGGCGTCAAGCGCAGCGACGTTTTCATCACCACAAAGATCTGGCCCGCGCGTTTTGCCCCGCGCGAACTCGAACGCGCCGCACGCGATTGCCTGGCGCGGCTGGGGTTGAGCGAAGTCGACCTTCTGCTGCTGCACTGGCCCAATCCGCAAGTTCCGCTCGCGGAAACGCTCGGCGCGCTCGCCAACGTCAAGCGCGAGGGGCTCGCCTGCAACATCGGCGTATCCAACTTCACCGTGGCGCTCATTGAGCAAGCCCTGCAAATCTCCAAAGAACCGATCGTCTGCAATCAAATCGAGTGCCATCCATTCCTCGACCAATCGAAGGTGATCGCCGCCTGCCGGCGGCACGGCATGGCGGTAGTCGCCTACAGTCCGATTGCGCGCGGCAATGCGCGCAACGACAAGGTGCTTGCGCGGATCGGGGCCGCGCACGGCAAAACCGCCGCGCAGGCGTGCCTGCGGTTTCTGGTTCAGCAGAATATCGTCGTCATTCCGCGCACCAGCAAAGTCGAGCGGCTCAAGGAGAATGCGGCGATCTTCGATTTTGCGCTCAGTAAGAACGAGATGGCGGAGATTTCCGCGCTGGCGCATCCCGGCGGCCGCGTGGTCGACTGGTCGTTCTCTGGCCAGCCGAAGTGGGATTGACTGCGCCGGCGCTGCCGCGTCGCTTTGTCAGAACTCCACGTCCAGCTCTTCGAGCTCGTCGGGCTCGACCTTGGCGGCGGCGATCCATTCCTGCATCAGCGGCATCGCCATGACAGTCGTGCAATATTGCGCCGAGACCGGATCGAGCGCGACATCGTAGGTGACGAAGCGCGTGCAGACCGGGGCGTACATGGCGTCGGCCGAGCACGGCTTTTCGCCGAACAAATAGGGGCCGCCGTATTTCTCGATGCACTCGCGCCAGATCGTGGTGACGCGCTCGATGTCGCCGCGCGCGCCGGCCCAGGATTTGAAGCCGGGGAAGTGCGCCTTGAGGTTCATCGGCAGCGCCGAACGCAGATTGGCAAATCCGGAATGCATCTCGCCGCAGATCGACCGGCAATGTGCGCGTGCCGTCTTGTCCGCCGGCAACAGACCGGCATCCGGATGGAGCTCGTGCAGGTATTGGGCGATTGCCAGCGTGTCCCACACCTTGAGCCCGTCATCGATCAGGCAGGGCACCAGAAAAGACGGCGACAGCAGCAACAGCTCCGCGCGCGTCGAGGGGTCGTCGGTGCCGACGTGCTTCTCCTCGAAGTCGAGCCCGGCCATTTTGCATAGCAACCAACCACGCAGCGACCACGATCCGTAGTTCTTGCTAGCAATGGTGAGGATGGCCTTGGACATCGCGCTGGTCTCGTCGTGAAAACTTGCGGCTAATCAACAAGTTATTGGATCACATCGACCGTTTTGACGGCAACGCCAGCGCGCATTCAATCGGCCCAGACCCGCGCCCCGCTCCCACTGTGCAAGATGTTCATAATCTTGTCGCAGCGCAACAAAAAATGCACTAGCCTTTCCGCGCTTGGGGTGAGCGGGGGTTCTGTCGCCAGACGGACTGCGGCACCTGTGGGTAACGGATGCTGTACCTCGCTTATCAAACCCAATCCGACATCATGGCGCCGGTCAAAGCTTGGGCAACCATGGCGCTGGCCGCCGGCGGCCAACCGTTGCTCGGGGACAATCCGGTCATCCGCAACCTGACTGCGGCCTACGATCTGATCTCCCGAACCGGGCTCACGCATACCCGACCGCCCTTCGGCATCACCTCCGTCAGAGTCGGCAATCGCGACGTCGAGGTGCACGAGGAGGCGGCCTTCTCGACGCCCTTCGGCACCCTTCTCCACTTCAAGAAGGACGTTGCGACGGCGCTGCCGCGCGTGCTCCTGGTGGCGCCGCTCTCGGGCCATTTCGCCACGCTGTTGCGGGCGACGGTCCGCACCATGCTCCCCGACCACGACGTTTTCATTACCGACTGGCACAACGCACGCGACGTGCCGCTGACGGCGGGGCGCTTCGGCGTCGACGAATATGTCGACCACCTGATCAAGTTCCTCGACGTGATGGGGCCGGGCGCACACGTGCTCGCGGTTTGCCAGCCCTGCGTCGCCGTGCTCTCGACCGTCGCCGTGATGGCGCAGACTAATAATCCGGCGCAGCCGCGCTCAATGACGCTGATGGCCGGACCGATCGACACCCGCATCAATCCGACCAAGGTCAACGAACTCGCCAAAAAGCGCGACATTGCCTGGTTCGAGCGCATGCTGACGGCGTCGGTGCCGCTGCGTTATCCGGGCGCCTTTCGTCGCGTCTATCCGGGATTCGTCCAGCTCGCCGCGTTCATGAGCATGAACATCGAGCGCCACGTAAAGGCGCACAAGGAGCTTTACGAGAATCTCGCCAACGGCGAGGTCGAGAAGGCGGCGGCGACCAAGGCCTTCTATGACGAATATTTCGCCGTGCTCGACCTCACCGCCGACTTCTATCTCGAGACGGTGCGGCTCATCTTCCAGGAACACGCGCTGCCGCTGGGCAAGCTCGAATGGCACGGCACGCCCATCGATCCGAGGGCGATCCGCCGCACCATGTTGCTGACCGTCGAGGGCGAGCGCGACGACATCTGCGCCGTCGGCCAGACGGTGGCCGCGCACGACATGTGCAGCAAGCTGCGCCCCTATCTTAAGCGCCACCACATGCAGGCCGGCGTCGGCCATTACGGCGTGTTCTCGGGCAAACGCTGGGAGAACCAAGTTTATCCGATCGTCAAGAACGTGATCCTGTCGAGCGATTGAACGCCTAGCGCATCGCTGCCGCGATATTGCCGCCGTCGACGGTGGTGACATTGGCGGTCGTCTTGAGCTCCAGCGCCTGATGCAGGAACGCCTGCGCGACATCGTCCGCCGTCACCTCGCGGCCAAGCAGATTGCCGGTCATGTAATCCTTTTCGCTCACGCCGCGGGCCTTGGCGCGCTCTTTGATAAAATCCTCCGTCAGCAAACCCGAACGGATGCGGTCGGCGTTGACGGCGTTGGCGCGAATGCCGTCTCCTCCGTAATCGATCGCGTATTGGCGCATCAGCGCCAGCAAGGCCGCTTTCGGAATGCCGTAGGGGCCGAAATTGGGCCCGGGATTCACCGCTTGCTTCGAAACGTTGAACAGGAGGCAGCCGCCGGTGCCTTGTGCCAGCATGATTTTGATTGCCGCCTGCGCCACCCGCTGGTGGCCGTAGAAGTTCATCTCGAAGCTTTTGCGCAAGACCTCTTCATCCACTTCGCCGATGCGGCCTTGCCAGGCGGCGCCGGCATTGGAGACGACGATGTCGAGGCCGCCGAATTCTTTGACAATCTTGTCGAAGGCGGTGCGCACCGATTCCGCGTCCGTCACATCGCACACGACGGGCAACGCGATCTTTGACGCGGTCTTGCCGATGGCTTCGGCCTGCCTGGCCGCCGCGGCGAAATCCACGTCGAGCAAGGCGACCTCGGCGCCGGCGGCGGCGAAGGCCCTGGCGGTGGTGGCGCCGATCGCGCCAGCGGCGCCGGTGACGGCCGCGACCTGACCGGCGAGCGGCGGCTCTTTGTGTGCACCGAGCTTCTTCTGCTCGAGCGGCCAGTACTCCACGTCGAACATCTCCGCTTCCGAGATCGACTCGAACTTGCCGATGGCCTCGGCGTCGCTCACGCCTTCGATCCAGGTTTCGCCGATGTCGGCGGCAACGACGGCGTCGCGCTTGCTGCGGCCGAGGCCGAAAAGGCCGAGCCCGGACACGAGCACGACGCGGGGCAGGGGATCGAGTTCCCATTTACCGCCACCGGCACGTTTGTTGTTGGCCTCGAAATAGCGATGATAGCGGAGGGCAAATTCATCCGCCCGCTCGCGCGCCGCGCGGGCGAATGCGTCAAGAGCGCCGTTTTCCGGCGCCGGCAAAACCAGCGGCCAGTTCTTGGTGCGGATGGTATGATTGGGGGTCAGTGCGCCCGCTTGGCTCACGCGGGATAAATTCGCGCCGTTGACGAATTCCATCACGCTATCGTTACGGCGAAAATCCAGGACCAGCCGCCGCCAGGCGCCCTCGACCTTTTCGTCCTTCAAGCTGCACGCGCCGCGCACGATCGGCGCGACATGCGCCTCGCCGGCGATGTTGCGCGGCGTCGCGGCGACCGCGACGCGTTTGCGGCTACGCGCGATAAAATCCTCGGCGAGCGAAACCATCGCGATCATGCGCTCATAGGCCTCGCGCGCGCTTTCACCGAAGGTGACGATGCCGTGCTTGCCGAGGATAAGCCCGTCGCGCGGTCGCGCGCGCTCGAAAACCTCGATCGCTTTTTTCGCGAGCGCGAAGCCGGGCATGAGGTAGGGCACGAACGCCACGCGGCCCTTAAAGACTTCGGCGCATTTTTCTTCGCCGTCGGGCTGATCGATCACGCTGAGGACTGCGGTAGCGTGGGTGTGGTCGACGAATTTGTGCGGCAGAAATGCGTGCAACATGGATTCGACGGAAGGATCGGGCGCTGCCGCATCGATGAGGTTGGCGCGCTCGATGGCGAGAAGCTCTTCGTCGCCGATAGTCTCAAGCGCGCGCAACCGGTGTAACGCATCCAGCCGGACCGCCGGCAAGTCCTCCGGTTCAATCGCCGCCATGTCGGCGCCGGAAGCCTTGACCCGCAAGACCTCAATTGTCTCGCCGAAGCGGTCGACAGCCTGCGTCTTCAGCGATGTGTTGCCGCCGCCATGGAGCACGAGCTTGCGATCGCGGCCGAGCAGGCGCGTCGTGTAAATGCGCAGCGCCGCATCGCGCGCGAGGCCGGCTTTGGCGCCGTGGGCGACGATTGCTTCCGCGTCACGGTCGAGCCACCCACTCTCCATTGCGCATCGACCGTTTTCGTCAGCCGCCGGCGATGCGGCGTGACCACCAACCGCTGCGGCGCGGCTTGTCGGCCGGTTCGTTCTCGCCGACTTCGATCAGCACCGGCTGGGACGCTGGTGTCGAGGGCTGCGCCGGCGCCGGCGCGGCCGTCTCGGTGGCGCACACTGTAGTGACAGGCTCGCGCCCGGTCGAGGGGCGCCGCGGCGCCTCGGGCGGGGCGGGTGGGGCGGGGGCTACGCGCGCAGGCG
>JARLIY010000153.1 GCA_031291475.1 Xanthobacteraceae bacterium | reverse complement strand
GTGTTCTTGCCGAGGTGGATCATCTTGGTGCCGCTGTCGACCTGCTGGCGGCCGTTGGAGATGGCGATCGAGTAGAATTCGCCGCGCGAGGAATCGCCGCGCAGGATGCACGACGGATATTTCCAGGTGATCGCCGAACCGGTCTCGACCTGGGTCCACGAGATCTTCGAACGCGGGCCGCGGCAATCGCCGCGCTTGGTGACGAAATTGTAGATGCCGCCCTTGCCCTCGGCGTCGCCGGGGTACCAGTTCTGCACCGTCGAGTACTTGATCTCGGCGTCGTCGAGCGCGACGAGTTCGACCACCGCGGCGTGAAGCTGGTTCTCGTCGCGCTTGGGCGCCGTGCAGCCCTCGAGATAGCTGACGTAGGCGCCCTTGTCGGCGACGATCAGGGTGCGCTCGAACTGGCCGGTGTTCTTCTCGTTGATGCGGAAATAGGTCGACAGCTCCATCGGGCAGCGCACGCCCGGCGGCACGTAGACGAACGAGCCGTCGGAGAACACCGCCGAATTGAGTGTGGCGAAGAAATTGTCCGAGATCGGCACCACCGAGCCGAGATACTTCTTCACCAACTCGGGATGCTGCTGGATCGCTTCCGAGATCGGCATGAAGAGAACGCCGGACTTGGCCAGCTCGGCCTTGAAGGTGGTGGCGACCGAGACGGAATCGAACACCGCGTCGACGGCGACGCGGCCATAGCTGCCTTCGCCTGCGCTCTCGCCTTCCTCACCTTCCTCGCCGGCCGGCTTGCGAATACCGAGCAGCGCCTCGCGCTCGCGCAACGGAATGCCAAGTTTCTCATAGGTGCGCAGGATTTCCGGATCGATCTCGTCGAGCGATTTCGGTCCGTCTTTCTTCTTTGGCGCGGAATAGTAATAGAGATCCTGGTAGTCGATCGGGCCGTATTCGACCTTGGCCCATTTCGGCTCGCGCATGGTCAGCCATCGCTTGTAGGCGTCGAGCCGCCAAGCCAGCATCCATTCGGGCTCATTCTTTTTCGCCGAGATAAAGCGGACCGTATCCTCCGAAAGGCCCTTCGGGGCCTTGTCGGATTCGATCAGCGTCTCGAACCCATATTTGTACTGATCGACGTCGAGACCGCGGACCTGGTCGACGGTCTCCTGCACTGCCGGCATTCGTCCCTCCGCTCACGGTTTCAAGGACCGCGGGTTGGATTAAGTCGGTATGGTCAGGTGTGCCTGTCCCTGGTCATCCCCACCGAAAGCCGTTGAACCATTCCAACAGCCGTAAAATCCGTCATAAGAGCCAGCGAGTTAGGCGGCGATACCGTGCCGCTCCCTGGACCTCTTAGATAATGCACTGGACAGCTTTCTCCAAGCATTTAGGAACCGTTCGACGTCGGTTTTCGCGGTGGAGGGGCCAAGGCTGAGGCGGATGGCCCCGCGCGTGAGCTGCGGCGAAACCCCCATGGCGGCAAGGACATGGGAGGGTTGCACCTTGCCCGACGAGCAGGCGGCGCCGGACGATACCGCGACCCCTTCGAGGTCGAGCGCGATGATGGCGGTCTCGGCTTTGACGCCTTCGACCGCGAACAGGGTGGTATTTGGCAAACGTTCGCCGGCAGCGCCGGCAGCGCCGAAAATCACCGCTTGCGGCGTGATCGCGCGCAGCCCCTCCTCCAATTCCGTCCGCAGCGCCAGCATGTGAGCGGCTTCGGCGGCGAACTGCGCATGCGCGGCCGCGGCGGCCGCACCGAAGGCCGCTATGCCGGCGACATTCTCTGTGCCGGCGCGCAAGCCGCGCTCCTGGCCGCCGCCGCGAATGAGCGGATCGGCGAAATGAATGACCTCGCTCGCCCGGATGAGCGCGCCGACGCCTTTGGCGCCGCCGATCTTATGGGCCGAGAGCGTCAACAGGTCGGCGCCGAGCGCCGTCATGTCGCAGGCCATCCGCCCCGCCGCCTGCACCGCGTCCACATGCAGAAGGCCGTTGGCCGTGTGCGTCAGCGCCGCGACTTCGGCGATCGGCTGCACGATGCCGGTTTCGTTGTTGGCGAGCATGATGGAAACGAGCGGCCGCGAAGTCCGCGACAACGCGTCCGCGAGCGCCGCGAGCTTGACGCGGCCGTCCGCATCGACCGCGATATCTTCGATCGCCGCGCGCGGAAAGCGCCCGCCGGCGCGGACCGACGCATGCTCGATCGCCGACATCAGGAGTTTGTCGCGTGGCCTTTTCTCGGTCGCGGTCTCGATCGCGGGCGTGAGCGCGAGCGCGTTGGCCTCGGTGCCGCTCGACGTAAAGATCACGTCGGCCGCACGCGCGCCGACCAGGTGGGCGACGTTTTCGCGCGCCGACTCGATCAGTGACCGCGCGGCACGGCCTTCCGCATGTATGGAGGAGGGGTTGCCGGGGAGCGCGAGCGCCTCCTGCATGGCGCGGGCCGCCTCCGGCCGCAAAGGCGCCGTGGCGTTCCAATCGAAATAAACCCGTTCCGCCATGCCCTTAGGCCTTGTTATCGCGCTTTTGGATGCGCATCTGCGGCTTACCAAGGCCGACGCTAGACCCGCGTCGTTGTGCTTGCTTTTTGCCCCTGGCCTCGTGCTAGAAGGCGCCAACGCTCGCTCGCGCCATCTATTCGTAAAGCCGCCGGTTCCAAAATCTGAAATGGTTTTAAACACTTACGTTCGCTTGCTGGTGCCGTCAAGCGCCCGGGAATTCGGCTCGCACGGGACGGTAAATCGAGGTTCTCTTTATGCCTGAAGTCATCTTCACCGGGCCGGCCGGCCGCATCGAAGGCCGCTACCATCCGGCGCGGCAGAAAAACGCGCCGATCGGCATCGTGCTGCACCCGCATCCGCAATTCGGCGGCACGATGAACCATCCGATCGTGTACCAGCTCTATTACGCCTTCGTGCACCGCAACTTTTCGGCGCTACGGTTTAACTTCCGCGGCGTCGGGCGGAGCCAGGGCGGCTTCGACCACGGCATCGGCGAACTCTCCGATGCCGCGGCCGCGCTCGACTGGGCGCAAACGGTCAATCCGGAGGCCAGAAGCTGCTGGATCGCGGGCTTCTCCTTCGGCGCCTGGATCGGCATGCAGCTTCTGATGCGCCGGCCGGAGATCGAAGGCTTTATCTCCATTGCGCCGCCGGCCAATCTCTACGACTTTTCCTTCCTCGCCCCCTGCCCGTCGTCCGGGCTGATCATCCACGGCGACCGCGACGCGGTGGTGCCGCACCGCGACGTCAGCAATCTCGTGGAGAAGCTCAAGACGCAAAAGGGCATCGTCATCGAGCAGAAGGTCGTGCCCGGCGCCAACCACTTCTTCGACGGCAAGGTCGAGCCGCTGATGAGCTCGGTCGGCGCTTATCTCGACAAAAGGCTCGGCGGCAAAGGCGACCGGCGCAACTCAGCGGCGTGATCTGCGTCTTGGGTGGCTTCGTCGCGGAGCTTGTCATCGGGCTCCTCGCAATGAGACGCGAGCAAAATTCGGGCTCAACGCCGCCGCGAGAGCGAAGCTTTTTGTTGTTCCCCAGTATTTCGTGCACAGGCACCGGGCGACGACAGTAACGGTTACGCGATTGCATCGAATCGCCGGCCTGTGGATAATTGTAACGTGGTGTGTCGGGGGACCACCGATAATGAGAATAGAATACTTCTATCTTGTCTGCGGCTTTGTACTTTTGGCCGTTATTTTCTACTTGATCGGCAAGCTCGATATGCGGGTGCTGTCCGCGGCGTTTAGGCGCGACTAGCTTGGCTCATGCCGACTGAGCTATGTCCCACCGTATTTCGAACTCTGTTCGCATTCGCTCGGCATACCGATCAGCCCAAGTATCAGCCAGAGATTCCCAATGACGCTTCAAATCAAGGAAATCCCGCAGCTGCTCTAGATTGGATTGCGTTCGGGCTAACCGCGCGTAGTCATCGGCGTATTGCAGACAGATATGCCTCTGCTCGCTGAGCAATTCGAGCATGGCGAGATAGCGCGGGCTCATTGGCCATACTGGCGGCGGACGTAGGCATATTGCACCGCCAGCGCAAGCACGCCGAGATCGACCAGCCCCCAACTCTTCAACAACACGGTAAGCATACGACGCCACCCACAATGACGTCTTATTTCATCCTCGCGTTACGGAAGAGTCAATCGGGTGAACCCGGCCAGTCGAATAATCAAAACCGGCCAATAGTTTCGGAAATAGGCCAGCACCGAGGCGGCCTATCTCTGCGCTGTAAAGATACAATATCCATCTCGCTTAAATGCTTCCAGCCAAAGGGCGAGTTCAGAATCGCGGAGAACTAGGGTCGGATTGATCGTTTCGGTCCGCTCAAACTCCCATTCTTCTGGATTGGGAAAAACTAGGCCGTTGCGGTCCGGAGAAACCGCAAACGTAGTTGGGTCTGCTTTGCTGCGGAAAAACGCAACTTGGATTTCAGACATGATCTATCTCATAGGTCGCCTAACAGTTGCAATTAGGACAGCCGCAAGATCAAATTAGGACAATCGGCTCGGAATTAGGACAGTACCCGATATACGGACCTGGACCAGCAGAGGTTTGGAGCGTGGCGACCTGCATGCGCTGGTCGACGTTGCCTCGGGTCTTCGGCCCGATGGGCTGACACAGGGTCAGGCCAGCCGCCTGCAAGCCCGCGGCATGGTTCGTCCTTACGGCGCCGGCAATTTTCGCGCGACGATGCGGGGCAGACTGGCATTACACCTAAGGCAAAAAGTTCGTTGGCGATCGGGACGCGCCGCCTGAAAGCCGGCGCAGCGTTCACGGCCGTACCAGCACGCCGCCGGTGAGCGGACGCGGGACGCCGGTCGTGGTCGGCAGGCTCAATGGCAAACCGCGCAGGCAGCGCACCGCGAGATAAGCAAAGGCCTGGGCCTCGAGCGAGTCAACCGACCAGCCGGCGGCGTGACCGGACTCGACTTTGGCCGGCTCAAGCCGCGCAGCGAGCATGCGCATGAGCGTCGGGTTGCGCGCGCCGCCGCCGGCGACGATCCAGGTTTTCGGCGCCCGCGGCAAAAGCGGCACGATGCGCGCGACCGACGCCGCGCTGAGCGCGGTCAGCGTCGCCGCGCCATCTTCGACGCTGCGATTATCCAATGTCGCACCGACCCAGCCGCGAAAGTCGTTGCGGTCGAGCGATTTCGGCGGCGGCTTGGCAAAGAACGGATGTTCCAGAGCGCGCGCGATGGCGTCCTCGTCCACCGTTCCGGCCGCCGCCATGTGGCCGTCGGTGTCGAGCAGCGCCCCGGTGCGCAAGCGCAGGAAATCGTCGATCAAGGCGTTGCCGGGACCGGTGTCGCAAGCGATCACCTGCTCGTCGTCGATATAAGTCACGTTGGCGACGCCGCCGACATTGAGCACCGCGACCGGCGGCTCGGGATCGAGATCCCGCACCAGCGCGCGGTGGAAGAGCGGGGCGAAGGGCGCCCCCTCCCCGCCCGCGGCCACATCGGCGGCGCGGAAATCGTAGACCACGGCAATGCCGAGCCACGCCGCGAGCGCGCGGCCGTCGCCGATCTGCAGGGTCAAGCCGCGCTCCGGCCGGTGCAGCAATGTTTGCCCGTGAAAACCGATCACGGTCACCTCGCCGGGCGAAAGTCCATTGGCCGCAAGGAACGTCTCCACGGCCTCGGCGTGCGCGTTGGTCACCCGCGCCTCGGCCTCGGCGATCACGCGCGGCCGCCCCGTGCGCTCCGTGACGTTGGCCGCCGCCGCCGTGGCGCTGCGCAACAGCGCGCGGTCTTTTTTCGAATAGGTCCGGTACGCGGTCGGCCCGAACCGGGTGATGACGTCGCCGTCGGTCTCGATCAGGGCGACGTCGACGCCGTCCTGCGAGGTGCCGCTCATCAGCCCGATCGCCAGAACCGGCGGCGCCGACGATACAGATGGCGAAAGCGGATCGGCCGGCATGGCGGCGTTCTTCGGTTGTGAATCGGTCATCGGACCTGTTACACCAGCGCCGCCGCGGCGGCGAGCGGCAGAATAAGCCAACTCGGATGATGATGAGCGCCTACAAGTCCGATTTTCTCAATGTGCTGGCCGAACGGGGCTTCATCCATCAGGTCTCCGAGCCCGAGGCGCTGGATGCGCTGGCGCGATCGTCGACGATTACCGCCTATATCGGTTTCGACTGCACCGCATCGTCGCTGCATGTCGGCTCGCTCTTGCCGATCATGCTGCTCTACTGGCTGCAGCAAACCGGTCACCGGCCGATCGCGCTGATGGGCGGCGGCACCACGCGCGTCGGCGACCCTTCGGGGAAAGACGAAAGCCGCCAGCTGCTGACCGACGCGGCCATCAACGAGAATCTCAAAGGCATCCGCGTCATCTTCGACAAATTTCTGCAATTCGAGAATGCCGGCGGAAATGCCGTCATGGCCAACAACGCCGATTGGCTCAACACGCTCAATTACATCGATTTCCTGCGCGACGTCGGCCGCCATTTCTCTATCAACCGCATGCTCGCTTTCGATTCGGTGAAGCTGCGGCTCGAACGCCAGCAGGAATTGTCGTTCCTCGAATTCAACTACATGATCCTGCAAGCTTGCGACTTCGCGGAACTCTACAAGCGTTATGGCTGCGTGCTGCAAATGGGCGGCTCCGATCAGTGGGGCAACATCGTCAACGGCATCGACCTCGGCCGCCGCCTGCACAACGCGCAGCTTTTCGCGCTGACCGCGCCGCTGATCACGACATCCTCGGGCGTCAAGATGGGCAAGACCGCGACCGGCGCGGTGTGGCTCGACCCGAGAATGACGAGCCAATACGATTTCTGGCAATACTGGCGCAACACCGAAGACGCCGACGTGCCGCGTTTTCTGAAGCTGTTTACAACCTTGCCGCTGGATGAAATCGATCGTCTTTCCGCCCTGCATGGCCGGGAGATCAACGAAGCGAAAAAGGTTCTCGCGACCGCCGTGACTTCGCTGGTGTACGACCCCGCGATTGCCAATGGCATCGAGGAGTCGGCGCGAACCACCTTCGAGGAAGGCGGTCTCGGCGCCAGCCTGCCCACGGTCGAATTGCCCCGCGCCGAGCTTACCGCCGGCCTCGGCGTGCTCAGCGCCTTCGTCAAGGCCGGGCTCGCCGCCTCGAATGGCGAAGTGCGGCGCGCCATCGCCAACAACGCCATCATGGTCAATGACGTCCGCGTCACCAGCGACAAGGCGGCGATCGGGGACAAGGACATTACGGCGGAAGGCGTGATCAAGCTTTCGCTCGGCCGCAAGCGGCACGTACTGCTCAGGCCGGTCTAACGATCGTCAGCGCGGTACATCCACCGCGCCGGTGTCGCCGTTGGCGGGAAACTCGAACACCTTGCGCAACAATCCCGGCGCCAGCGCCGATAACGGATTGACGCGCATGACCGGATTGCCGGGCCGGCCGATCACTTCGTAGGTGATGCCGAACAGGCCTTCCTTATCGCCGCCCATAAACAGGCCGACCACCGGAATCTGCCCGAGCAGATTGTTGGGACCGTAGAGCGGAACCAGCGTGCCGCGCAGGTGGACATCGTCGTGCGCGTAATCGACTACCCCGTCGATGGTGCCGCCAAGGACCGGGCCGCGCACGACGCCGTTGCGCAACCCGATGCGCCCGGGCATGCGCGTGAATTCGAGCCGCATGCCGGAGAAATCGATGGCGTTGCCGGCACGGCGCGGCTGCGTGCCGCTGGTCACCGCGCGTTCGAGTTGGGTCTCGTCATGGATAGCGAAGTTGCGGACGCTCAGGATGCCCTGCTGCGCGGCATTGTCGGGCAACGGCGGCTCCATCGCAATCGTCACCTGCCCGCCGGTCATGCGCGAATAGACGTCGGTGAAGCGGAAAAACGCCCCCGCGTCGCTGCTCTCCAGATAGACAACCTGGCGTGCGCCCGGCCGCCCGCGCAGATCGCCGGTGAGCGTCGCATCGCGCCCGATCTTGGCGGTAAGCCCGAAGCTGCGGACCTCGCCGGCGCGTCGCGACATTTTCAGATCGAGACCGCGCAGGGCCTCGCCGTTGAAGCCGACGACGGCGCCGAGCTTCATGTCGAGGTCCAGATCGGGGACGCGGCGCTTGGCATTGGGACCGGCCGGTGTGCCCCCGGCGGCGGTTTTGACGAAGCCGCGGCCGTCATAGACCTCGCCGCGCATGATGACGCGTAGCGCGCCATCGGCGGTGCGCTCGATCCTGAGGCTGGCACGGTCGCCGTCGGTGAAGCCATAGGCCGGGAAATTGGCCGATTGCACTTCCCCCGAACCGTCGAATTCGATGGCGCCTTTGACGCCGCCGCTGGCGCCCTCGATCAAGAGGTCGTCGATGCGAATCGACTGCGGCTTGGTCAAAAGCGTAAAGGTCGCCCGCGCCGGCTTGCCGGACGGCTTCGACCAGCCGGGCAAAAGTCCCTCGATCTGCGCCGGCGTCAGATCGGCCTCGACCGCAAAGCGACTTTCGCGATCGGAGGTCGTGGCGACGCGGCCGGCAAGGCGGATCGGAATGGCGCCGCTGACCGTCTCGCCGAGGTCGAAACCGAGACTGTTGCGCGCCGCTTCGTCGAGCATGCCCTGGATACGGACTTCGGCGTCGGCCTCGCCGCGCGCCTTGCGGTATTCGAGACTCGCGGGTGAGCCCGCGATCTTGACGTCACCCTTGAGCTGGAAGCCTTGCGGTGTCGCGCTTGCCTTCAACAGCGCCGCGTCGACCTTTTGTCCCATGATCAAATGATCGGCGGTAAAATTCGTGGCATCGACCGTGATCGCGTAATTGGTCGAGCCCGGCGGCAGATCGGACTTGAGCGGCATTCCCATGCTCACCTGCGCGCTCAAGTTTCCGCGGATCGTCGAAGGATCGAATGGGGCGTCCGAAACCTCACGCAGCCGATCCATGTGCAGCAACTCGGCAGCGGCGGGGACCGGTCCTTCGAGCTTGAAGCGCACGCGCGCCGGCGGCGCGAGCGGCGACGTGTCGGGAACCTCGAACACGCCGGACGACACAACGAGCTTGCGCCCGGAGGGCAAATCGGCCGTCGCCTTGCCGAGTGAAACCACCGCGTCGCGCCCGGCGACATGCACATTGAGGTCGGCGTCGCGCAGCGCCGGCAATCCTGCCACCGGCCGGATGACGCAACCGGTCGCCAACGCGTCGATCAACAGTCCATCGTCGGGAACCGGCGGGCCGGTGGTTTTGAGGTTTTCCAGCGGCGAGTTCACCGCGATGACGATGCGGTCGACGGTGCCGCTGATCAGATGCTCGTCGAACCAGTCGCGCACTTTTGGCGTGACGAATGCCGGCCATAGCCGTTTGAGGGCGTCGACCGGCATGCGCGTGCCGGCGATACCGGCGGCGAGGTGAACGTCGCCGGAAAAATCCACGTTGCCGGACATGGCGACGCCGACGCCGCTATTGCCGATATCGCCCTCGTCGACGATGAAGCGTCGTTTGGCCGCATCGTAACGGCCGCTAACGGCGATGCGGTTGAGCACCAGGGGCTCGTTCCCCGCGACGTCGGAGTTGAGCACGACCGTGCCGCCGCCGACCTTGAACAGCCAGACGCCGTCGGGCTCGGCCGGCGCTTCGACCTGCCCCATCAGCGTGATCCGGTTGCCGCCGGATAAAATCTGGAACGGCACTGAGAGGACGCGGCGTTCGGCGTCCCATTGCAGCTTGAACTCGGCGCGTTCGATGCTGACGCGGCTGTCCGGGTCGCTCGCGTCGCCGATCGAGCCGGCCTCGGCGAGGACGCGGCCGGTGAAAGTTTGCGGCAATCCGTCGGGGCCGATCTCGCCGCTCAAGCTTGCCGACAGCGGGGTGTCGATTTGCAGGTTGCCGCCGTCGATGCGCGACGCCAGGAGCAGATTGCTCGCCGAAATACGGCGGGCTTCGAGCTCAATCTTGCGCGAGCCCTGACCGGTCGGTGTCAATGCCGCGGTCAGCGCCCACGGCCCGGCGGGATTGTCCGACCCGACGGTCACCTCGACGCCGCCATGCGCACGCTGGACGCTGAGGCTGATGTCCTTGAACGTCCAGTGCTTGCCGGTGCGTTGGTCGTCGACCGTCAGGTTGCCATTCTTAAGCCCAAGCTCGCGCAGGTCATGCCCGTCGAGTCCGGTCTCGCCGATGCCGTCGATCCAGGAGAGCAGCGCGGCAAAGACGTCGCGGGCGCGATGCGGGGCGGGTTGCTGGGCATTCGCCGGCGGGACGACGGGAGCGGACCCGGGAGGCGTCGCGAGCGCGGCGGCGGACTGCGCGTTGGCCGCCCGCTTTTCCTGCGCCGAGCGCAGCAACGCGGCGGCGACGGTAACCGGCACGGCGGCGGTCGCGATCGGATGTTTGTCGGCGCCGGCGAAGACGGTGACGCCGCCATCCTGCTCGATTCGTACGGCCATCTCCGCGCCGACCAAATTGAGGCTTTCGGCGCGCATGTGGCCGCTGAGCAGGCTCATGCCGGAGAGGCGGACTTCCGCCTTCGGTGCGCTGGCCACTACGGTGCCGTCGGCGTCGCGCACGACAATGTCGCGCATGCGCACGGCGGTAGCACCGTTCTCGGTGCGCTCGATCTGCGTGCCGCCGACCTCGACGTGACGGTTGCTGCCGAAATTTTCCTCGATGGCCGACACCAGCCAGGGCGTCACGATATCGAACTGAATCGGTCCGGCGGCAAGCCGCCACCACAATGCAAGGCAACTCAATGCGACAAGCGCGCCGAGGACGCCGATGCCGATTGCGCCGCGTCGGATCAGGCGTCCATAGCGCGCCATGAACAGTCCCGCGCGAAAAGCGCGGGGCGGTTCGCCGGATCGCCGGATGCCTTCCGCTGCGGCCGGGCGCGCCGGCCGGCGGAGGGGAACGATCGACCTCCATCGCGGACGCGCCGCGCGCTGCCAGTGCTGGTTCGTCATGCCCCTCGGGCGTCCCCTCGTCCGTGGCGACTTTGATTCCAGATGTTTTGGCGCGAAAGTTCCTATCGGCGTGCAATCGACCCACTGTAGGGCCTTCGCATCCACCACGCCAGCCTGTGAGGCCTCATCGACCGCGTCCACGCACCCGCGTATCGTGTGACAAAGAGGCTCTGAAAACGTCGAAAGGAAGGCGCATGTCCCGCGAGCTTAATCCCGGCAACAAAGCCCCCGCCTTCACCCTGCCACGCGACGGCGGCGGAACGGTTTCGCTCGCCGATTTCGCCGGCAAGAAGCTCGTGCTTTATTTCTATCCGCGGGCGGACACGCCGGGCTGCACCAAAGAGGCCATCGACTTCTCCCGTCTCAAGAGCGCGTTCGGCAAAGCCGGTACGGAGATACTCGGCGTATCCGCTGATCCGGTGCCGGCGCAGGACAAGTTCAAGGCCAAGCACAAGCTTTCGATCGCACTCGCCTCGGATGAAAAGCACCGCATGATCGAGGCCTATGGCGTGTGGCAGGAGAAATCGATGTACGGTCGCAAATTCATGGGCATCGCGCGGGCGACTTTCCTGATCGGGCCGGACCAGCGCATCGCCCGGGTATGGCCGAAAGTTTCGGTGACCGGACACGCCGACGAAGTCCTCACTGCCGCCAAAGCGCTGTAGCGCGATCTTTTGAGCCTCCGGCGCCCGGTTGCCGAAACGTTTACCCAACACAGCAATTTGTCGGCGGCGATTTGCTGAAAATTAACCATAACCCTCTCAAATCCCTTCCTCGTGCGCCGGGAACCGGCCTGGGTGGGAGCGTCAATGTCGGGCTGGAGAGCGGCGGAGCGGCGGCAAATGGTGCGCTATCGCGCGCACATCGAACCGATCGAACGGCGCGAAACCGAAGTGACTGCCGGCGCGGGCTACACGATCGCGCATGCCGGACGCCAGATCAGGCTCGGACCGGTGGCGTTCTGGATCGCCGTCGGAGCCGTCGTCGTCATGGCCGGCTGGTCGGTCACCAGCGCGACCTATTTCGCTTTCCGCGACGATCTGCTCAAAGGGCTGATCGCGCGCCAGGCCGAGCAGCAATACGCTTACGAAGACCGCATCGCCGAACTACGCGCCCGCATCGACCGCACCACCAGCCGGCAACTTCTCGATCAGGAACAGTTCGAGCAAAAGCTCGACGGCCTGCTGCGGCGGCAAGCGACCCTGGAACACCGCGCGGCGGCGCTGGTCGGCATCGTCGATCCGACGACAACCGGCTCGCTGCGAAGCTCGCGGCCGACGGCTGACTCGCTCGTGGAACCGCAGGCGCGTGACCGCCGTTCGTCTCTCGAACCGGACGCGTCGGCCAACCGCAAAGCCGACAAGCAAGCCGACATCGGCACAAAGCTCTCGCGCATCGAAGCGGCGCTCGATCACGTCGATCGGCGCCAGGCGATGGCGCTTGCCCAGATGCAGGAACGTTACGAAGGTAAAGCGCGCAAGCTGCGCGGCGTGCTCGCCGACCTCGGGCTCAAGCTCGACACCACGTCGTCAGCCGCAAGCGGCGGTCCGTTTGTCCCCGTCAAACTGCCGGGCGAAGGCAACGGCTTCGAGCGCACGCTGACGCGCGTGAATATCGCGCGCGCGCAAACTGAACAGCTCCGCCGCAGCCTGGTCTGGGTTCCTGTGCGCAAGCCGGTGACCGGCGAGATCGACGTCAGCTCCATCTTCGGCGTGCGCATGGATCCATTTTTGCATATTGCGGCGATGCACACCGGCATCGACTTCCGCGGCGAACCCGGCGAAGCGATTCACGCCACGGCGGCTGGCACAGTCACCAACTCCGGCTGGAGCGGCGGCTATGGCAAGATGGTCGAGATCGATCACGGCAACCGGCTGGCGACCCGTTACGGCCACCTGTCGGAGATCGACGTCAGCGTCGGCGACGCCATTCGCATCGGACAAGTCATCGGCCGCATGGGCTCGACCGGACGCTCGACCGGACCGCATCTGCATTACGAGACGCGCATCGACGGCGAGGCGGTCGACCCGCAAAAATTCCTCAACGCCGGCGCACGGCTGGACGGAAGCGAATAGCGAAATAGTGAGTGGCGAATAGCGTTATTACCCGCTATTCGCAACACTATGATCCGCGTCCATCACCTGAACAACTTGCGCAGCCAACGCGTGTTATGGCTCCTCGAAGAACTCGGCCGGCCTTACGAGGTCGTGCGCTACCAGCGCAAAGCGAACATGCTGGCGCCAAGCGAATTGAAACGCGTCCACCCGCTCGGCAAATCGCCGGTCATCGAGGACGACGGCAAAAAGCTCGCCGAGACCGGCTTGATCGTCGAATATCTGGTCGCGCGTTACGGGCCCGATCTCGCGCCGGCGCGCGATTCCGATCTCTACTGGCGTTACATATACTGGCTGCATTACGCCGAAGGCTCGCTGATGCCGCCGCTTCTGCTCAAGCTCGTGGTCAACAGGCTCGGCCTGTTGGGATTACCGGCGCGCCGCTTCGTCGATGCGCAGCTCAAGCTGCACCTCGTTTTTTTGGAAGCCGAATTGGCCAATGCCCCGTGGTTTTTGGGCGATCGCTTTTCCGCTGCGGATATCATGCTGAGTTTCCCGCTCGAAGTGGCGACCCAGCGCGGCGGACTCGATCAAACACGCCCGCGGCTCATGGACTTTCTCGCACGCATCCACGCGCGGCCGGCTTATCGGCGGGCGATCGAGAGAGGTGGCGCCTACCTCTATGGCGCGTGAAAAAACCTATTCCACGTCCTCCACCTGCTTCGCCTCGCCGCCGAAGGCCCTTTGCGCCAGCGCCGCCGCCATGAACTGATCGATGTTGCCATCGAGCACGCCGCCGGTATTCGAGGTCGAGACGCCGGTGCGCAGATCTTTCACCATCTGATAGGGCTGCAACACGTAAGAGCGGATCTGATGGCCCCAACCGATATCGGTCTTGGCGGCCTGCTCGGCGGCGGCCTGTTTCTCGCGCTTCTTCAATTCGGCTTCGTAGAGTTTGGCGCGCAGCATCTGCCAGGCCTGCGCGCGATTGCGGTGCTGCGAGCGGTCGTTCTGGCACACCACCACGATGTTGGTCGGTATGTGCGTCAGCCGGATCGCCGATTCCGTCTTGTTGACGTGCTGCCCGCCGGCGCCGCCGGCGCGCATGGTATCGACGCGCACGTCGGACTCCTTGATGTCGATGTTGATGCGATCGTCGACCACCGGATAGACGGTCACGCTGGCGAACGAGGTATGGCGGCGCGCATTGGCGTCGAACGGCGAGATGCGAACGAGGCGGTGCACGCCGTTCTCGGTCTTGAGCCAGCCATAGGCGTTGCGGCCCTTGACCTCGATGGTGGCGGATTTGATGCCGGCCTCTTCCCCTTGCGTCTCTTCGATATAATCGACCTTGAAGCCGTGCTGCTCGGCCCAGCGCACATACATGCGCAGCAGCATGCTGGCCCAATCCTGGCTCTCGGTGCCGCCGGCGCCGGCATGGACTTCGAGATAGCAATCGTTGGCGTCGGCTTCGCCGGATAACAGCGCCTCGAGCTCGCGGCGGGCCACTTCGAGTTTGAGTTTGCGCAACGCCGTTTCCGCTTCGGCGATGGTCTTCTGGTCGCTCTCGGCCTCGCCGAGCTCCATCATCGTCACCTGATCGTCGAGCTCCTGCTCGATGCGGGACAATGCACCGAGCTGATCGTCGAGCGCGGTGCGCTCCTGCATGACGCGGCTGGCGCGCTGCGGGTCGTTCCACAGATTCGGGTCTTCGGCCTGCCGGTTCAGCTCGGCGAGCCGCGCACGCGCCTTGTCGACGTCAAAGATGCCTCCTCAGCAGTCCGAGCGACTGCTTGATTTCGGCGACGATAGTCTCGATTTCCGCGCGCATGGGTATGGATGACGGACAACGGACGGCAGAGCACAGATAAGATCAGATGTCGGTTAGCACAATTCTTATTTCGGTCATCCGTCCTCTGTCGTCCGTCTTCAATACAATCCGCCGGTGCCGGTACGCACCGCGCCGGCCGCGGAATCCGGTGAAACAGACATCGGCGCGCCGCCGACGGTTTCCGCACCGATGACCGAGTAGCTTTCGGGCGGAGCGGTGCCAGGCTTGAACGCTTCGAGGATGACGTGGGTATCCCCCGGGCCGGCACGCATTCCGGTTTTGGCGTCGACACGGATCAGCTTGATGCCCGGCGGCACGCGGAACGGAATCGGCGGCTTGTCGGCCAGCGCCACTTTGAGGAAATCGCGTACGATCGGCGCCGCCAGATGGCCGCCGGTGGCGAGCCGCGCGATATGGCGCGGCTTGTCGTAACCCATATAGACGCCGCAGACGATGTCCGGCGAAAAGCCGATGAACCAAACGTCCTTCTCTTCGTTGGTCGTGCCGGTCTTGCCGGCGATCGGCTTGCCGACGTCGCGGACCACGGTTGCGGTGCCGCGCTGGACCACGCCTTCCATCATCGAGGTGATTTGATAAGCGGTCATCGGATCGATGACCTGCTCGCGGTGATCGATCAGCGTCGGCTCCGCCTGGCCGTGCCAGGTATCGCCGTCGCAACCGACGCATTCGCGCTGATCGTGCTTGTAAACGGTGTGACCGTAGCGGTCCTGAATGCGGTCGATCAGCGTCGGTTTAACCCGGCGCCCGCCATTGTCGAGCATCGAATAGGCGGTGACCATGCGCAGCACCGTGGTCTCGCCGGCGCCGAGCGCGTAAGAAAGATACGGCGGCAGATTGTCGTACACGCCGAACCTTTTGGCGTATTCCGCGATCAGCGGCATGCCGACGTCTTGCGCCAGCCGCACGGTCATGACGTTGCGCGACTGTTCGAGGCCGAAGCGCAACGTCGAGGGGCCGAAGAATTTGCCGCCGTAATTTTCCGGCTTCCAGATGCCGCTGCCGGGCCCCATGTCGATTTCGAGCGGCGCGTCGAGCACGATTGTGGATGGCGTGTAGCCGTTGTCGATCGCGGCTGCATAGACCAGCGGCTTGAACGAGGAGCCCGGCTGCCGCAGCGCCTGCGTCGCGCGGTTAAACTGGCTCTGGTCGTAAGAGAAGCCGCCGACCATCGCCAGCACGCGGCCGGTGCGCGGGTCCATCACGACCATGGCGCCGGAGATTTCCGGCACCTGGCGCAAGCGAAACTGGCCCCCCTCCTTCGCCGGCTCGACATAGACGACGTCTCCGGGCGACAGCACCTGACTGACCCGCTGGATCGGCTTGGCCGGTCCGGCGGCCGCTTTCGCCCATTTGACGCCTTCGAGCGGCAGGTTGCCGACTTCGCGCGCCTTGACTACGGCGCCGCCGGGGTCGCGCGCCGGCTGCAGGCCGATGCGCGCCGACTGGTCGTTGACGTCGAGCACCACCGCGAGCCGCCAGGGATCGATATCGGACAGGGATTTCACGTCGGCAAGCGCGACGCCCCAATCGCCGGTAATGTCGATCTGGCCGACGGGGCCGCGCCAGCCTTGCAACTCGTCGAAATTCACCAGGCCATCGATCATGGTCTTGCGCGCCAGCACCTGCATCTTCGGATCGAGCGTGGTGCGCACGGAAAGCCCGCCCTCGTACAGCTTCTTCTCGCCGTAATTTTCGAAGATGTAGCGGCGCACCTCCTCGGCGAAATATTCGGCCGCGAAAGTGTGGGCGCCGGTCGGCCGCACGGCGATATTGAGGGGTTGTTTCTTGGCCTTGTCGCCGGCATCGGCGGTGACGAGGCCCTCCTCCACCATGCGATCGATGACGTAGTTGCGCCGCGCGACGGCTTCATCGCGGCGGCGGAACGGATTGTAATTGTTCGGGCCCTTGGGCAGTGCGGCGAGATAGGCGGCCTCGGCCAGCGTCAACTCGTGCACCGACTTGTCGAAATAGAGGAGCGACGCGGCGGCGACGCCGTAGGCGCCGAGCCCGAGATAGATCTGATTGAGATAGAGTTCGAGGATCTTGTCCTTCGAATAGGCCCGTTCGATACGCAAGGCGAGCAGCGCCTCCTTGATCTTGCGCGACAGCGACACCTCGTTGGTGAGCAGGAAGTTCTTCGCCACCTGTTGCGTGATGGTGGACGCGCCCTGCGGACGGCGGCTAGAGCCGAGATTCTCCACGTACAGCGACGCGGCGCGCGCGATGCCGTAGATGTCGACTCCGGGGTGCAGGTAGAAACTCTTGTCCTCGGCCGCGATGAAGGCGTTGATGACAAGCTTCGGCACCGCCTGGATCGGCAAATAGAGACGCCGCTCGTCGGCGTATTCGGCAAGCAGCGACCCGTCCGCGGCATGCACGCGCGTCATCACCGGCGGTTCGTAATTTTGCAGCTGGGAATAGTCGGGCAGGTCCTTGGAGAAATGCCACAGAAGGCCGGCGGTCGCGCCGACGCCGACGATGAAGACGATCGTGCCGGCGGCGAACAGAAAGCCGAGGAAGCGCAGCAGGATTTTCATGACAAAAGTCCCGCGCCGGCAGGCGTCACGCCCGAGCGGTTGACGCCGAGCCACGCGGCAAACACAAGCTGCCGCACGATCGGCCTCAAGTCACCGAAAACCCCGCTCTGCATCGCGTTTCGTCGCTCCGTTTTTTGTTCAAACTGAGGCCGTCGGCGGCGAGGACCTAGTTCGCGCCGGCATGGGCGCCGGCCATATGGGCCGCGAAATAGCTGTCGATCGCCTGCGCCATCGAATCCGCCGTGCGGTTCCGCCAGCCGTCGGACAACAACGATTGCAGGTCTTGCCGGTTGGAGACGTAACCGAGTTCGACCAGCACCGAGGGCACGTCCGGCGCGCGCAGGACGCGGAACCCGGCCGATTTCAGCGGCGTTTTGTGCAGGCGCGTCGCCGATCTCATGTCGCCGACCAGTCGATGGGCAAATTGTATGGACAGGCTCTTGGTCTCGCGCTCGGCAAGATCGAGCAGAATGCCGGCAACGTCGTCCGGCTCGGATTTGAGATCGACGCCGGCGATAACGTCGGCGCGGTTTTCCTTTTCGGCAAGCCGCGCCGCCTCGGAATCGGTCGCGGTTTCCGACAGCGTGTAAACACTGGCGCCCTGGGCGTCGCCCTCCCCATGCGGCAACGAGTCGGCGTGTATGGAGACGAACAGCGCCGCGCCGGCATCACGCGCGATGCGCACCCGATCGGCGAGCGGCACGAAGGTGTCGTCGGTCCGCGTCATCAGCACGCGGTATTTGCCGGCCTTTTGCACGCGATCGCGCAAACGCTGGGCGAAATCGAGCACGATATCCTTTTCCTCCACGCCGCCCGGCCCCTTGGTCCCGGTGTCGATGCCGCCGTGGCCCGGATCGAGCACGACGAGCGGACGCGGATCGCCGCTGTCGGCTTCCGCCCCTTTGGCGCGCGGCAAATCGGCGCGACTCGTTTCGGCGGCGGTCTTGCGTAAAAAGCTTTCGCGGTCGGTGGGCAGCAGATCGAGCACGAGGCGGGCGGGCACGCCATCCGCCGCGTCGACGACGAAGGCCTTTTCGATGCGCGCGGGCCTGGCGAGATCGAAGACCATGCGCGAACCGCCTTGCATCACCAGACCGAAGCGAAACGCCTTGATCAGGCCGCGCCCCGCTTCGCCGGTTTTTGGCGCCAACTGAAATACCACCTGCGGAATGTCGAGAACCACGCGATAGGGATCGGCAAGCGTAAAGGCACGCAGGTCGATCTTGCGGCTCAAATCCATGACGAACCGCGTCTGCGATTCGTCGCCGCCGAGCCGCACGTCGGTTACAACCGGAAACGAATCGGCGGCGGACACCGCAGCCGCCGGGGGCGCCGGCCGTTCCGCGGCAGCAGCCGCCATGGCGAAGAGCATACCGAAGAAAGCCCAGCTTGTTGTCCGGACAGCCATCGGTTTTCAACCCTCCGCGCCCCTCTTACTCCATTAGGCAGGCGTGGTTAATTGAAACTTAAGTACTTACATGAGCAGGTGCACAGACTAGGGGCCGCGGCAGCCGCGAAGGCGCTTTCCCCGATAAATCTCGCGGGCGACTTGCCAATTCCGTGCCCGCGGCCTTAAGAATGATGTGGCTGACGGTCAAAGGTTCCGGTTGTGTCCCGTCAGGGCATCCGGCACGTCCGCCGCGATGGCTCCCGAACCGAAAGCGGGAGTGCAGGCGGACGCCGCTTTCGTTCCGTTACGGCGCCGATACGCGCCGAGCGATGCGGGACGAACCAGCGAAGCCGATACCCTTAAAGGAGCAGGGCAGCCGGAGCTGACCGCGCGGCGCGCGTCGGCGGCGATCAAGCGCCGCCGAGGTGGTGTCGCCGATACCGTCAGCGTTCAGACTAATCGCGGCGGCCGACAACGCTGCCGTCCACCACGGTTTGGAGTTCATGTTCGAGGCGCGACAGGTTCGATCGTATCGGGACGGCGGCGTTCATGCGACGCTCGCCGGCCGCCGGAGCGATAATCGTTTGCCGCGCTCGGAGTTTCCGATCCGTTTTCTTCACCGACAAATGGGCTGCTCACCGTCCTCCGTCGCCGCCATGGCGCGGGGCGTGCGGCACGCCAGCCTTTACGAGACACGCAATGGCCAACAAAATGCTCATCGACGCGACCCATCCGGAGGAAACCCGGGTGGTCGTCTTGCGCGGCAACCGCGTCGAGGAATTTGATTTCGAGACTGCGCAGCGTAGGCAGCTACGGGGCAACATCTATCTGGCAAAAGTGACGCGCGTCGAGCCGTCACTGCAAGCCGCTTTCGTCGATTACGGCGGCAACCGCCACGGCTTCCTGGCGTTCAGCGAAATCCATCCCGATTACTACCAAATCCCGGTGGCCGACCGGCAGGCGTTGATCGACGAAGAAGGCCGCGCGCAACGCGCCGCCGAAGACGAGGCTGATCGGCGCTCGCACCGCCACCATCGCGGCCGGAACAGGCCCTACGCCGCGCGCCGCGACGAGAAGGTGGTGCAAAGCGAGTCGGCCGAAGCGACAACAGCCGGCGAAGCCCCGTCCGGCGACGAGACGATAGCGGCGGCGGCAATCGAGGGGCCAACGCTTGCCCAGTCGCTAGCCGAGACCGAAGCGGACGAAACCGCCGTTGAGGCCGAAGACGCCGAAGGACCGACGACCGTCCCGGAGTCGGACCAACCGCCGGCGCAGGAGGCTTCGGTTGCGGCAGAAAGCGCCGAACCGACCGAGGCGCGGTCGGATGCCCATCCCCCGACCGACGCGGAAGCGGAAAGGAGCGCTGCCCAATCCGAAACCAGCGCGCCTTCCGCCACCGAGACCGCTGACCTTACGGTCGGCGCCGCCGAAAGCACAGGCGGCGTTAGCGAGGCCGGCAGCCAAGCGGAGAGCGGCGAAGATGACGAAGCCGCCGAAGAAGTCGTCGAATCCGTCGGCGGCGCCGATGCGCTCGAGGAAGTTCCCGACCGCGCGCCGCGCTATCGCCGCCAATACAAGATCCAGGAGGTCATCAAGCGCCGGCAGGTCATGCTCGTGCAGGTGGTCAAGGAGGAGCGCGGCACCAAGGGCGCGGCGCTCACGACCTACCTCTCGCTCGCCGGCCGCTATTCGGTGCTGATGCCGAACACCGCGCGCGGCGGCGGCATCAGCCGCAAGATCACCAGCGGCGAAGATCGTTCCCGGCTCAAGGAAATCGCCCAGGAACTCGAAGTTCCGGAGGGGATGGGCGTGATCGTGCGCACCGCCGGCGCGAGCCGCACCAAGACCGAGATCAAGCGCGATTTCGAATACCTGCTTCGGCTGTGGGAGACCGTGCGCGACCTGACGCTCAAATCCACGGCGCCGAAGCTCGTTTATGAGGAAGGCTCGCTGGTCAAACGCTCGATCCGCGACCTCTACAACAAGGACATCGACGAGATCATCGTCGCCGGCGCGGACGCTTTTCGCGAGGCGAAGGACTTCATGCGCATGCTCATGCCGAGCCATGCGAAGAACGTGAAGCTTTACGCCGATACCCAGCCGCTGTTGTCGCGCTACGGCGTCGAGAACCAGCTCGACGGCATGTTCTCGCCCACGGTGCAACTACGCTCTGGCGGCTACATCGTGCTCAATCAGGCCGAGGCGCTGGTCGCCATCGACGTCAATTCCGGCCGCGCCACCCGCGAGCACCACATCGAGGACACCGCGCTCAAGACCAACATGGAAGCGGCCGACGAAATCGCGCGCCAGCTGCGCTTGCGCGATCTCGCCGGACTGATCGTCATCGACTTCATCGATATGGACGAGAACCGCAACAACCGCTCGGTCGAGCGCCGGCTGAAGGAAGCCCTCAAGCAGGATCGCGCCCGCATCCAGGTCGGCCGCATCTCGCATTTCGGCCTGTTGGAGATGTCGCGGCAGCGCATCCGCACCAGCGTGCTGGAAAGCTCCACGGAGAAATGCCCATATTGCGGCGGCAGCGGCCACGTCCGCTCGGTGTCGTCGCTGGCGTTGCAGGTGTTGCGTGCGCTCGAAGAGCAGTTGATCAAGGGCGCGACGCACAATCTCATCGCCCGCACCCGGCCCGACGTGGCGCTTTACGTGCTCAATCAGAAGCGCGCGCATTTGCGCGGGCTGGAAGAGCGCTTCGCCATCACCATCACCATCAGCGCCGACGAGACGCTGGTCGCGCCGATGGCTTTCGCCATCGATCGCGGCGAGCAGGTGCACACGATCGAGGCCGCCAAGGCGCTTGCCGAGCGCAGCGAAGCCCTCGCCTCGCCGCTTGAGGAAGAGGACGACCTCGAAGAAGACGCCGGCGCGATCGAGGCTGAAGAAGCTGAAGACGCGGAACAAACCGAGGAAGGCGAACAAGGCGAAGCGCCGGCCCCCGGCCTTGCCGCCGAGCCGGGCGAAGGCGGAGGCCGCCGGCGCCGCCGACGGCGGCGCCGCG
>JARLIY010000152.1 GCA_031291475.1 Xanthobacteraceae bacterium | reverse complement strand
TCCTGTCGCGCCACCGAGCTTGGCCGCGCCGGCTCGCGGCTATCCGCCGGTTTGCGACGCGCCGGGTACCTATGTGCGGGAAACCTGAGCGGGAGCGGCAGGCATGAATTTTAGCGCACCGCCAGCGCCCGGGCAGATGATTGAGAATCGCACGTTTGACGAAATCGCGGTCGGCGATCAGGCGAGCGTCTCAAAAACAGTCTCGCAGCAGGATATCGATTTATTCGCCGTGGTCTCGGGCGACGTCAATCCGGCGCACCTCGACCCCGCTTATGCGAAGACCGACATGTTCCACCGCGTCATCGCGCATGGCATGTTGAGTGCCGGCCTCATCTCCAATGTGCTCGGCACCAAATTGCCCGGGCCGGGGACAATCTATCTCGGGCAGGACCTTCGCTTCACGGCGCCGGTCGATATCGGCGACACGATCACCGCGACTTTGACGGTCACTGAAAAGCATCCCGAAAAGGGCGATGTCGTCCTCGATTGCGCCTGCACCAATCAAAAGGGTCATGTCGTCGTCAGCGGCAAAGCCTTCGTGCGCGCGCCGACGCAAAAGGTGCGCCGCCCGCGCGTCGAATTGCCTGAGGTGCAGATCTCCCGGCACGAGCGTTTCCGCGCTTTACTGGCTGCGGCGGCGGGTCATGAGCCGGCGCCGACGGCGGTCGCCTATCCTTGCGACGCCAGCGCGATCGGTGCCGTGGCCGAGGCGGCCAAGGCAGGCCTCATTGCGCCGATTCTCGTCGGGCCGAAGGACAAGATCCTGGCTGCTGCGACAGAAGCCAAGGTGGATGTTTCGGCTTTCCGTCTCATCGATGTGGCACGCAGCGCCGAAGCCGCGGCGACCGCCGTGGCACTGGTCAAGAACGGCGAGGCGAAGCTTTTGATGAAGGGCTCGCTGCACACCGATGAGCTTTTGCATGCGGTGCTGGCGCCGGGCAGCACAATGCGCACCGGCCGGCGCCTGAGCCATGTCTATCTTCTGGATGTCCCGACCTATCCGCGCCCGCTTCTAGTGACGGATGCGGCGGTCAATATCGCGCCCACTCTCGAAGAAAAGGCGGACATTGTCCAAAATGCCGTCGATCTCGCTCATGTCATGGGCATCGCCGAGCCGAAGGTGGCAGTGCTTTCGGCGGTCGAGACCGTCAATCCCAAGCTGCAATCGTCGCTCGATGCGGCGGCGCTGAGCAAAATGGCGGAGCGCGGCCAGATCAAGGGCGCGCTCGTCGATGGCCCGCTCGCGTTTGACAATGCGGTGAGTGCCACCGCGGCGGCGGAGAAGGGCATCGTCTCCAAGGTCGCGGGACAGGCCGACATTCTCGTCGTGCCCGATCTTGAGGCCGGCAATATCCTCGCCAAGCAATTGATCTATCTCGCCCATGCCGATGCCGCCGGCATCGTGCTCGGGGCCAGCGTGCCGATCATCTTGACAAGCCGGGCGGATGCCGAGCGCACGCGCATGGCCTCCTGCGCGGTTGCGGTTCTCCTCGCGCATGGCGGCGCCGTCGCAGCGCCCCCGGCAACAGGGGTCTGAAGCGTGGCAGACGCGGTCCTGACGTTCAATGCCGGCTCGTCGAGCATCAAATTCTCCTTGTTCGAACTTGGCGGCGCAGAGGGCTTCCGGCTCGCCGCAAAGGGCGAGGTCGAGGAGATCGAGGCGACGCCGCATTTCTTCGCGACCGACAGCAAGGGCGTGCGGCTTGCGGAGCGGACTTGGGGCGGGCCTACGGACTTCCGGGATTTGCTCGGCGCCGTGATTCAATGGGCCGAGGATCATCTCGGCAGCAACAAGCTGATCGCGGCCGGGCATCGTATCGTCCATGGCGGCCCGGATCATGCTCGGCCCGAACGGGTGACGCCGGAGCTGCTGGCGGAGCTCGACAAGCTGACCCCGCTCGCGCCGCTGCACGAGCCGCATAATCTCGCGCCCATCCGGGCCATCCTCGCCGCGCGACCGGAGTTGCCGCAGGTCGCCTGTTTCGACACGGCCTTTCATCATTCCATGCCGCGGGTCGCGACCCGCTTTGCCTTGCCGCGCGACTATGAGGCCGAGGGCGTGCGGCGCTATGGTTTTCACGGTCTTTCCTATGAATATATCGCGCTGCGGCTGCGCGCCTTGGCGCCGCATCTAGCTAATGGCCGCGTCATCGCCGCCCATCTTGGAAACGGCGCAAGCCTTTGTGCGATGCTCGCGGGCCGCAGCATCGATACGACAATGGGCTTCACCGCACTCGACGGGCTCATGATGGGCACGCGTTGTGGCAATCTCGATCCCGGCGTCATCCTCTATCTTGAGCAGCAGCGTGGGCTCGACGCCAAGCAAGTCGAGGATATCCTCTACCGGCGCTCCGGCCTGCTCGGCGTGTCCGGCATCGCGAGCGACATGCGGACACTTGAAGCCAGCAACGACCCGCGCGCGAAAGAAGCTATCGATCTCTTCGTCTATCGGATCGTGCGCGAAGTCGGCGCACTGACGAGTTCGCTCGGCGGTCTCGACGCCCTCGTCTTCACCGCGGGCATTGGCGAACATTCGCCGGAGATTCGCGCGCGCGTCTGCGCCGGATT
>JARLIY010000151.1 GCA_031291475.1 Xanthobacteraceae bacterium | reverse complement strand
CGAGGCGCACACTCTCACGCTGTTTGGTTCCGTGGAAGGGGCAGAGCTGAGGGGGCGCCGCTCCGTTCAATCAGGCGGGAGCGGGCCCAGCGGCGCCGCGCGCTTGCCGCGCCTCGGCGTGTAGGCAGAGAATTTCGAACAGCAGGTTCGCGGCATTGAGCGCCGTGAGGCCGGCGGAGTCGAACGGCGGTGACACTTCGACGAGATCGGCGCCGACGAAATCGACGCCGCGCAATTCGCGCAGCAAGCGTTGCGCTTCGAGAGTCGTGAGGCCGCCGGCTTCCGGCGTTCCGGTTCCCGGCGCGTAGGCCGGATCGAGGGAGTCGATGTCGAAAGTCAGATAGGCGGGACCTTGCCCGACGACGCGCCGCGCTTCATCCGCCGCCCAACGCCAGCCCCGATCGGAGAATTCCTCGATCGGCACGACGCGCATGCCGGATTCATAGCTGAAAGCCCAAGCGTCCGCGGCGCCGAGCGAGCCGCGGACGCCGATCTGGATCACGCGTCGCGGATCGAGCAAGCCTTCCTCGACCGCGCGCCGGAACGGAGCGCCGTGGTGAAAGCGCGAGCCCAGGTAGTCATCGCCGGTGTCGCAGTGGGCGTCTATGTGCACCATGCCGAGCGGGCCGCCGTTCGCCACAGCGCGCAAAATCGGCAGCGATATCGAATGGTCGCCGCCGACCGACAGAGGAACGACTCCTGCGGAACGGACTGCCAAAAAGAATTCTTCAATTTCGCCCAACGCGGCGGTCAGCTCAAACGGCTCTTCGACCCAAGCGTCGCCGAGGTCGACGACGCGGGCCAACGCGAACGGATCGACGCCGGTCGCCTGGTTGACGCGACGGATGAGCGTTGATTGCTCGCGCACTGCACGCGGACCGTGACGGGCGCCAGGCCGGTGGGTGACGCCGCCGTCGAAGGGAACGCCGATAACGCCAATGTCGACGTCCTCGCACGTCTCTGAATGCGGCGCGCGAAAGAAGGTCGCCGGTCCGACGTAGCGCGGCCGCGCACGCGGCTCGCGCATTTCCGGGTAGCGCTTGGGCGACTTGACCATCTTAGCTCCTGCTCGGTCGGGCGCAGCGCCGAGAACCGCGAATGCGCTCGCTTTCCTGATCCTGTCGTTCGACGATCGCAAACGCCTGCAATTTGAATTGCGAAGCAACGCCGCAGCTCTCCGACGAGGCTGGAACTGCGCTTGGGGAGTAGGCCATGAGTGAACATTCTTTCTCAGGAAGGACCACGCCGATCGAACAGCGGAGAGCCGCGTTCGCCGTGCGGCGGCTTACGACCTCGTATTCGACGTCATGCGGGAGGCCTGCAGCGAGGAAAGAGTCATCGATGTCCCTGCCGAATCGACCCGGCGCATGCGGACCGCCAACGGCGGCAAACTCGCCGACCTCGCTTCCGACAATCAGGTCGCCATGAAAGAGCGGCCCCCTGCTGCACGCTTCTCGTCCGCGATCGTTGCGCCAGCGCCAGACGACGCCGACGCGGCGCCAGAAATTGCAAGGCGTTTTCGGCCTCTTGGCCGGATGTTGGATCCCCTGATTGCGCATTTGCGGCGGCGGCGCGGATTGATCTGAGCTGCGCGGTGAAAATGTCCGCGAACCGATCGAATACGCCGACCGAACATGGACAATTCACCCTTTAATGTCTATGACTTTTATCAACTAACGCTCAAGCGCGTGGAGACGAGACCGCGCAAGACTCAGAAAAGGACAGTTAAGTCATGCGGATGACGACCGAAGAGGCGTTTGTGAAAGTGCTGCAGCGACACGGCATCGCGCACGCCTTCGGCATCATCGGCTCCGCCTTCATGCCGGTTTCCGACCTGTTCGAGCGCGCCGGGATCACGTTCTGGGACGTCGCCCACGAAGGCAACGGCGGGATCATGTGCGACGGCTACACCCGCGCGACCGGGGCGATCGGCATGCTGATCGCCCAGAACGGACCCGGCGTGACCAATTTCGTCACCGCCGTGAAGACCGCCTACTGGAACCACACGCCGATGCTGCTGGTGACGCCGCAGGCCGCCAACAAGACGATCGGCCAGGGCGGCTTCCAGGAAGTCGAGCAGATGGCGCTGTT
>JARLIY010000021.1 GCA_031291475.1 Xanthobacteraceae bacterium | reverse complement strand
GTTCATAGACCGCGGCAGGGGCGTGGCGGCAGAGATATTCGATCGAATCCTGATCGCCGAGCCAGTCCGACCCCTTCACGGTGTCGTACATGTGCCATTTCCAATTGTCCGGCCCCATATTGCCGAGCGAGGCGGCGACGCCGCCCTGGGCCGCGACTGTATGCGAACGGGTCGGGAAGACCTTGGAGATTGCGGCAGTGCGTAAGCCCGCCTCCGCGCAGCCGACGATGGCGCGCAGACCCGCGCCGCCGGCGCCGATGACGACGACATCGAATACATGATCGACGATCGGATAAGCTTTCCCGTTGATGCCGGGTGCCGTGCCGAGGCCTTCAGCCGCCATACTTTCCACCTTCTCCGGCGAGTGCCGGTTCAAACTCAAAAGAGGCTCAGTTTGAGCACGGCGAAGATCGCCGCGACGCCGAAGCCGATCGAGAACAGAGTATTGCCGATCATGGCCCATTCCTTGGCGCGGGGCGCATGGATGTAATCGTCGAGGATCGACTGCATCCCCACGCGCATATGCACGATGCTGGCGAGGATGAAGAGCAGCAGCAAGATCGCCGTGCACGGGTGGGCGAACTCGTCCCGCACATCGGCGATATGGGTTTTGCCGACGAGCCGCAGCACGATCCAGATGAAGGCGATGGCCAGCGGCACCAGGGCAGCGGTCGTGACCCGCATCAGCCAGAGATCGCCGGTCCCGGATCTGGCGGCGCCGAGGAATTTCACTCTGCCGGCCGGGCTACGGATCGAGGAAGGATCGTGCGTCATTCTGTGTCCTGTCGGCGGCCCTAGCCCAGATGGGCGGCGATGAAGATGATGAGTGTCGTCGCCACGCTCGCGGCCAAGGTTCCAACGGCGAGATATTCGCGCCAGTCCTTGTCGAAGCCGTAGCCGGCATCCCAGATCAGGTGGCGGATGCCGCCGAAGAAGTGCAGCAGCAGCGCGAAAGCGAAGCCGAAGAGGACGAGCTGGCCGACGAAAGAGCCGAAGAACCAGCTGGCGAAAGCGAAGGCGCTCCCGCCGCTGGCGGCGGCGAGGAGATACCAGACGAGGAACAGCGTGCCGACGTAAAGCGCGCCGCCCGAAATCCGGTGGGCGATCGACATCACCATGGTGAGCATCGGCCGGTAAATCGAAAGATGCGGCGACAGCGGCCGCCGCAATTCGATATTCTGGCCCTGTTTCGCCTCGATCCCGGCCATCAACCCCCTCCCCGCTGCTGACGCATGCCGCCTCGCGAATATCCTTATCGCGTCTTGCCGCAATATGACCTGTTGCAGACAAGACACCTAGCGGCCTTATACGGAGCATGTGCAGCGATGCAAGGGGCCAATTCGCGCAGGGACGGATTGAAAAAAAAGCCGATTCGCTCCACTTTAGAAGGGCGCGTCCTCTGGACGCGCCAGAGGAGGATCGAGCCACTGGTTTCGACAATTGCCCGTGAAACGGTAGCATTACCGTTCCCCCCGGTGCGGGAATCTGTTGAGTCCCAACCCGGCGTGCTGGTGCAGACTGTGCTGCGGTGTCTGGAAGATGCCAAGGCAGAGGAAATTGTCTGCATCGATCTCAATGGCAAGACTGCGCTCGCCGACACAATGATCATCGCGACCGGCCGCTCCAACACCCATGTTGGCGCCGCCGCGGAGCGTGTCATCAAGGCGCTCAAGGAATTGGGCGTCGCGGCGCCGCGCGTCGAAGGATTGTCGCATTGCGACTGGGTGCTGGTGGACGCCGGCGATGCCATCGTCCATCTCTTCCGGCCCGAGGTGCGGCAGTTCTACAACCTGGAAAAAATGTGGGGGCACGACCGGCCAAGCGAAGGCAAAGCCGGCTGAGAGCCACGCATTTCCGCTCATCGATCGGCGCGCCTGCCCATTGCGGCGCGCGGGGCCTGATTATTTTCGCATAAAGCCGGCTCGGCTGGAGGCTTGGTCCGGTGCGTTTGCTGCTAATTTCCGTCGGACGGGCCAAGCCCGGCCCCGAGCGCGATCTTGTCGCGCGTTATCTTTTGCGAGCGGCGGCGATCGGTCGCAGTATCGGCCTCCAACCCCTCGAATTGCGCGAGATCGACGAAAGCCGCGCCAGGCGGCCGCAGGATCGCAAGCTCGAGGAGGCGAAAGCGATCCGCGCGGCGCTTGGTTCCGACGCGCAATTCATTGCCTGCGACGAGACGGGCAAAGCAATGACCAGCACTGAATTCGCCAATCAGCTCGGCGCCCCGCGGGATCATGGCGCCGCAACGCTCGGCCTCGTTATCGGTGGTCCGGACGGGCTCGATCCTGCCTTTCGGGCCGAGGCACGGCTGGTCCTCGCCTTCGGTGCCATGACCTGGCCGCATCAACTGGCGCGCGCGCTCGCTGCCGAGCAGATTTATCGCGCCACAACCATCCTCTCGGGCCATCCTTATCACCGCAACTGAGCCATTCGCGGGCTCACGGATTTTGTTGAAGCTCCTGTCGCGTCATACTTCGGCCATTGCCGCTTCCGTAGCTGTGATTCGTGACGCCGCCTAACGCGCCCGTCCATTGGGACAAGCACCGCCTCATGCGCCTCGCGCCGCTCGGACTGGCCTTCGCCCTGCTGGCGCCGCTGCCGCTCGCCGCGCAGGCGCCGGACGTGTCCGCGCCGCCGTCGCCCGCGATCGCGACGAAAGAAAACGACATATCGGCGCACAAGACCCAATTGCAGGGCGTCGAGGATACAATCAGCGCCTCCGATGCGCAGCGGCAGAAGATCGAGGCGGAGGTTGAAAATCTGCGCGGCGACCGGGCGAGGCTCTCGGCGGCCCTGATCGAGACCACTCAGCAGATCCAGGACAACGAAACCAGGGTCAGCGATGCCGAGGCACGGCTCGCGAGCCTCAAGGGGCGCGAGGACGCCATTCGCCGCTCCCTTGCCAGCCGCCGCGACGTCATCGCCGAGGTTCTCGCCTCGTTGCAGCGGATGGGCCGCACGCCGCCGCCCGCCCTTCTCGTCTCGCCGGAGGACATGCTGCAAGCGATTCGCACCTCGATGCTGCTCGGCTCCGTCGTGCCGCAGATGCGCGCCGAGACCGCGGCGCTCGCCAGCGACCTCTCGGCGCTGGTGCATTTGCGCGAGGCGGTGGCGACGGAAAAGACGCAACTGGCGCAAAGGAACGCGGAGCTTGAACTACAGCGCCAGACGCTCGCCGCCCTTGTTTCGGCGCGGCAGGCTTCGCTCGGCGTTGCCGAGCAGGCGCTCGATGCCGAGCAGCAGCGCGCCGCCGACCTCGCCCAGCAAGCCACAAGCATGAAACAGCTCATCGCCAGGATGGAGGAAGACCTCGCCGGCGCGAAAAAGGCCGCCGAGGAGGCCGCAAAAGCCGAGGCCGCCCGCAAACTCGCCGAAGCAGCCGCGCCGCCTGTTCAAAAAACGATTATTTCGCCATTCAAGGATCCCGGCCGCCTTGCTCCCGCCATGGCATTCGCGGATACGAAGGGTCTGCTGCCCCTCCCTGCGGCGGGCTCGATCCTGCGCTCCTATGGCGCGCCGGATGGCGTCGGCGGTACGGAAAAGGGCATGTTGATGGCGACGCGGCGCGGAGCGATCGTCGCCGCGCCTTATGACGGTTGGGTTGCCTTTTCGGGACCTTACCGGAGCTTTGGACAAGTCTTGATCATCAATGCCGGCGGAGGCTATTATATGGTCTTGGCCGGAATGAAGAGAATTAACGTAGAGGCAGGACAATTCGTCCTCGCCGGGGAGCCCGTCGCGAACATGGGCGACGGGCTGGTCAAGACTGCCGCGGCAATGGCCATTGGCGCGGCTGAGCCCATCCTCTATGTGGAATTTCGGAAAGACGGGGCGGCGATCGATCCGGGCCCATGGTGGGCAAGGCCGGACATGCAAAGGGTTCGCGGATAATGCGCAAAATTTCGCTTTTGTTATGCGGCGCTGCGCTTGGCGCGGCGACGGCCTTGGTGGGTACGCAGGCTTTTCTGATCCCTGGCTCGACGCCGGCCACGGCGGCGGCAGCGGACACCTATCGCAGCCTCAACCTGTTCGGCGACGTCTTCGAGAAGATCAGGACCGATTATGTCGAAAAGCCCGACGACCAGAAGCTGGTCGAAGCGGCGATCAACGGCATGCTCACGTCGCTCGATCCGCATTCGAGCTACATGGATTCCAAAGCCTTCAACGACATGCAGGTGCAGACCCGCGGCGAATTCGGCGGTCTCGGCATTGAAGTGACGCAGGAAAACGGCTTCATCAAAGTCGTGACACCGATCGATGATACCCCAGCTTCGCGCGCGGGCATCCTCTCCGGCGACATCATCTCGGCGATCGATGGCGAGGCGGTCGATGGGATGACGCTGAACCAGGCCGTCGACAAGATGCGCGGCGAGCCGAATACGGTGGTGACGCTCAAGATCTTGCGCGGACCCAAGAAGGATGCCCGCGATATCAAGCTGACCCGCGCCGTCATCCAGATCAAATCGGTGCGCTCGAAGAAAGAGGGTGACGATATCGGCTATATCCGGATCACCCAGTTCAACGAGCAGACCGCCGACGGCGTGCGCGACGCGCTGCTGAAATTCCAGACCGACATCCCGGGCGACAAGCTCAAGGGCTATATCCTTGACTTGCGCAACAACCCGGGCGGCCTGCTCGACCAGTCGATCGCCGTCGTCAACGCCTTCATCGACCACGGCGAGATCGTTTCGACCCGCGGCCGCAACGCCGACGAAACGATGCGCTATAACGCCCGGCCGGGGGATCTCTCCCACGGCAAGCCGCTCATCGTCCTGATCAACGGCGGCTCCGCCTCGGCCTCCGAGATCGTCGCCGGCGCGTTGCAAGATCACAAACGCGCGACCATCATCGGCACGCGCTCCTTCGGCAAAGGCTCGGTGCAGACGATCATCCCGCTCGGCGCCGACAATGGCGCGCTGCGGCTCACCACGGCGCGCTATTACACGCCGTCGGGCCGCTCGATCCAGGCGCAGGGCATCGAACCGGATATCATCGTACTGGAAGACGTGCCGGCTGATCTCAAAGGCCGCGACGAAACCAAGGGCGAGGCCTCGCTCAAGGGCCATTTGCTCAACGGCACGCATGAGCAGTTCGGCTCGCAGGCCTATGTCCCGCCGGATGAGAAGAACGACAAGCAGCTGATCGCCGCCGAGGATTTGCTGCGTGGCATCAAGCGCGCGGATGCGGCTCCGGAGGCGCCTGTGGCGCCCACACCGGCCGCTCCGGCGGTACCCGCGCCGGTCCCGGTGAAGCCGGTGGCGCCGGTCGTCACGCCGGCAGCGCCTGCCGATCCGAGCGCCGGCAAGAGCCCCTAATCGCGCCATCGCCGACACGATCAAGTCCCGCAATCACCTCGATTGCGGGACTTTTCTTTTTGATTTCACTGCCGGTTTTCTGCCCTCTCCCTGCCTGTGTATGATGGGCGCGCCGTGATTCGCGCTTGCGGCGGGAAAAGGCGAAGCGATGCCGAGCGATGATCTCCACAAGCCGCTAGGGCTCGACCGCAAGATCGCGCCGCGCCGCCGCCGGCCCGGCTGGGTGCTTCCCGGTCTTCTGAGCTGCGTCATGATCGGCGGCCTCATTCTGTGGCACGAGCTTGCCAAGCCCCCGATCGACACGCAGACCGTCGCCGCCATTGTCGCCGCGGAGCCTGCGCCGCCGCCGCCCGCGCCGAAACCGAAGGCGCCTGCGGCGCATGATTTCGTTCAAAGCGCGGCGCAAGTCGAATACGAAAGCGGCGTCAAGGTCGTCCGCGCCAATGGCGGCACTGCGCCCGATTCAATGATCATCGAGGTGCCGCACGCGGATAGTCTCGCGCTGGCGCCGGCGCCGGACCCGAGGCTCGTCGAAAACAGCCGCTACGGCCCTCTGCCGCGCACCGGCGCCGATGGCGCGCGCCCGGCCGACGTCTATGCGCGGCCTGTCGAAACAGGTCCCGCGCTCAAGGCCAACGCGCCGGGCATCGTCCTTGTCATCGGCGGCCTCGGCCTCAACCGCACGATCACCGAAGAAGCCATCGCGAGCCTGCCCGGCGGCGTGACCTTTGCCTTCGCGCCCTACGGGCGCGACCTTGCCGTGAGCGTGGCGCAAGCCCGCGCGGCGGGCCATGAAGTGATCCTGCAAATGCCGATGGAGCCGCTCGATTATCCGCAAACCGATCCCGGCCCACATACGCTGCTGACCCGCGCGACCTCAGCCGAAAACACCGACAATCTGCATTGGCTGATGAGCCGCTTTTCCGGCTATGTCGGCATCGCCAATTTCCTCGGCGGCAAATTCACCGCCGACGCCGCGAGCTTGGCGCCGGTGCTAGAGGAAATCGGCGAACGCGGACTTATATATCTCGATGACGGCACGTCGCCGCAAAGCCTGGCGGTGACGCTTGCCGCGCAGAATGATGTGCCCGCCGTCAAGGCCGATCTCGTCCTCGATGCGACGCCGGACGGGATCGACGCCGAACTGGTGAAGCTCGAAGCCATCGCCCGTGACAAGGGCCTCGCCATCGGCGTGGCAAGCGCTTTGCCAGAAAGTCTTGAAAAGATCGGCCGCTTCGCCCGCGCCGCTCAGTCACGTGGCCTCGCGCTCATCCCGCTGAGTGCGGCCGTCAGCAAGGAAACGCCCAGCGTGCTTGATCGCGGCCAGTGAAAGATCTCATGAGCGAGTTGTTGGATTATCGTCCGTGCGTCGGCATCATGCTTCTCAACCGGGAGGGCCTTGTCTTCATCGGCCGCCGCCGTCACCGCCGTCGCGAACATTTCGATTTTGACTGGCAGATGCCGCAAGGCGGCATCGACCCCGACGAGCCCGCCTACGACGCGGCGCGGCGCGAACTCTTCGAGGAAACCAATGTCTCCTCGACGAAGCTGCTTGCCGAGGCGCCCGACTGGTACAGCTACGATCTGCCGCTCGAGGCCGCGAAGGCTTCATGGAGAGGCCGTTATCGCGGCCAAAGACAGAAATGGTTCGCGCTGCGCTTCGAGGGCGATGAGTCCGAGATCGACATCCACACGCCCGGCGGCGATGCGCATCCCGAGTTCGATGCCTGGCGCTGGGAACGGATGGAGCGGCTGCCCCAGCTCGTCGTTCCCTTCAAGCGCGAGGTTTATGCAAGCGTGATCCGGGATTTCGGCCATCTGGCGGAGTGAGGCCGCCGCGCCGAAGCCGGGCGCTACTTGGCGATGATGACGCCCTTCGGCGCGCCCTCGTGGAAATCATCGAAGAAGTCGTATTTGCCGGCCGCCAGCGGATGCACTTCGACGCTGACCGTATGTCCCGCCGCCACAACCTTCTCCTTGTGCAGCCTGTGGCTCTCGAACTCGGAGGCCGTCTTGCCGGTGTTGCGCACCACGATCTTGAAACGCGTATTGGCCGGCACTTCGAGTTGCAGCGGCGTGATCGTGCCGTCGTGGAACTCGATCGTCGGCGCGGCATCCGCGGCACGCGCCGGGACGGCGGCGAAAGCCAACACCAAGGCGAGCGCCGCGGCATGACCCATGTTCAAGCGATTCATGTGCATCCTTCTGGAGTCCTGTTTGGCCGTGTATGAGACATCTAGAGCGGGAAGTTTTAGCCAAAAGCAAGTCACGCCTTGGAGCAGGATGCGAAAAGTGCATTCCGGTTTTTCGCATAAATCCTGCTCTAAATATTTAGAATCGATCACGTTCATGATTTTGGATGGAACCGATCCAAAATCATCGCGATCGAGAAAATGGAAATGTTCTAAAGCCTTGTTTAGAAGCGTTTTTAACAACACGCGCGAACGCCCCAATTCGGCCCCCAAATGGCATGATCTGACACAAGCATGGAATGGTCGCCGCAACAGGACGCGGCGCTGAAGGCTGTCAGCTTTTGGCTGAAGCGCGGCGCGCCGCAAGTCTTTCGTCTGTTCGGTTATGCCGGCAGCGGCAAGACGACGCTCGCCCGCGCCATCGCCGACGCCCGAGACGGCGATGTCCTGTTCGGCGCTTTCACCGGCAAGGCGGCGCTGGTGATGCGCTCGAAAGGCTGCCGCGACGCGCGCACCATCCACAGCATGATCTACCGCGCCAAGGAGAGCGACAGCGAGGAGCCGCTGTTCGTGCTGAACGAGGAAAGCCCCGCCGCCAAGGCGGAACTCATCATCATCGATGAATGTTCGATGGTCGATACGGAACTTGGCCGCGATCTCCTCTCCTTCGGCAAGCCCGTCCTCGTGCTCGGCGACCCGGCGCAATTGCCGCCCATCAAGGGCGGCGGCTTCTTCACCGAGGCCGAACCCGACGTCATGCTGACCGAAGTGCATCGCCAGGCGGCCGACAATCCGATCATCCGCCTCTCCATGACGATCCGCGAAGGTGGCCGGCTGGCGCCCGGCCTCTACGGCGCGTGCCGCATCATTCACCGCGATGCGATCGATGCCGAACAGGTGACCGCCGCCGATCAGGTGCTGGTCGGCCTCAACCGTACGCGCCGCGCCTATAACCGCCGGATTCGCGAATTGCTCGGCCGCTCCGACATATTGCCGGAGCCCGGCGACAAGCTCGTCTGCCTCCGCAACGACCGCAAAAAGGGCCTGCTCAACGGCTCGCTCTGGAACGTGCGAACGGCCGGCAACCTGCGCCGCCGGAAGATCCGCATGACCGTCGTGCCGGAGGAAGACAGCACCCACAAGCCGCTGCGCATCGGCGTGTTGCCGGAATTCTTCACCAGCGAGGAAGAGATCCCCTATGCGCTGCGGCGTGATTCCGATGAATTCGATTACGGCTACGCGCTGACCGTGCACAAAGCACAAGGCTCACAATGGGACGATGTCGTGCTGTTCGACGAGAGCGGTGCCTTTCGCGACCATCGCGCCCGCTGGCTCTATAC
>JARLIY010000150.1 GCA_031291475.1 Xanthobacteraceae bacterium | reverse complement strand
GGTGGTCTTGTCCCGGAAGCTTTTGATCACAACGCCCAATGTATCATTCGACGATACGCAAGTCAAAGTCTCGTATCAATCGGTGATACAGTGCGCCATGACCCAAGGCACTGCTCTTTTCGGGCCGTTTGGCAGAACGAACCCGTCGGATCACCCTCTGCGCATCCTTTGCCAGAAGGAACCGACCCTAGGCGTCGCCCGCGTGCGTCTTTTGCAGAACGAACCCACCAGAGCTTTACCTGCCCTGGGGTAAGCCGACTTTACCGTGGGTGTTGTTGCGCCTGATTTTGCGCGAGGGTCACGACAGGCTCTCCACATCGAGCACCACAAATCCCTCTTTACGGGCTGCGACGGCGAGACGTTCGTCGAGTGTAACCATGTCCAACGAGGCGGGCCGTTGCTCGGCCGCAGCATAGGCGGCGGCGAGCTGCAGGGCATCGGCAGCGCGCAGCGGATGCACCCGAAGAAAGCGAATCGCGGCCTGGCGGATGACATCACTCGGCTCGATTTCGTGCCAGACGCCGCTTAACTGCCGCAGCCGTTCAAAAACGCGGGCCGCGTCGCGTGGATCGAGCGCACCATCACGCTCTATCCGGGCCAGCGTCGAAGCGCACTCGACCTCAGAGCCCCACCAAACGAGCAAGGTGGAATCTTGCTTAGCCAGCGCTTGCAGCGCCCGGCTCGATGTTTCGGATACGAGGAGCGGGACGATCGCCGAGGCGTCCCAAAATCTCATAGGCCGTCCCGCCGCTCTTCAATAAGGACGGCCACCGCCGAAACGCTGCTCTTCATGCGCGGCGGCTGTTCCGTAAGGAGCGACTGCGGCATGCGAGCGTGGCCCGGCCGCAAAACACCTTCGCGGACAAGCCGCGCGATCCGCCCGTCCTGTTCGTCCTTGCCGCCAGTGACCGGCTCGAGCCGCGCCACTGGGCGACCGCGATCGACGATGAGAACCCTTGAACCGCCTCTTAGGCCGTCAATGAGCGCGCTGAGGCGGTTCTTCGCGTCCGTGATGCCTACAATTTTCATACAGCTATAATAGCTTATTTGATAAGTCTATTCAAGCCTTCGAAGCATGAATTCGAACTATCGCCGAAGCTCTGCGAAACGCCGTCGAGGCGGTGCGACTGTGGGTCGAAGATGCGATCGATGATGGCGAGGCGCTCGGTTGAGGCGCTCCGCGCCGATCCCGAGATTGCCGCAGCGTTAGCGAAGGGCGCTGTGCTCGCCATGGTGCCACTGCTTCTCGACGCCGGCCGAGCGGTACGGGCCAATCTGTCGCCCGATGCCGGCCTCCTCGATGCCATCGACGAGGCGGCAAAAGCACATGGACTCACGCGTTCGGCTTTTCTCGCGAGCGCAGCACGGGAGAAGATCGAAGGAAGCCTTCCATCGCCACGGCTTACCAGGCATGGGCTGAAGAGTTCAGGCCACGCAAGGCAAGCCAACGCACCACGCAACACAACGTCGTGCCGACAATTCACGGACCGGCGGCCTGCGAAAATCGGTGGTTTCGCTAGCCATATATCCATATATATGATATGGGTTTCCATATGAAGACCACTCTCGAGATCGACGATACCGTCATGGCTGAGCTCAAGCGGGAGGCCGCACGTCAAGGCCGCACCATGTCCGACCTGGTCGAAACCGCGTTGCGCTTGCTGCTTCGCTCTCAACGAAAGCGCGGTGTTATCCCTGTCCTGCCGACATTTCGCAGCGGCGGCACACTCGTCGATATTGCCGATCGCGACGCGCTGTATCACGCCATGGAGGGTCGTTAGTGCTCGCCGTCGACACCAATGTGCTGATTTACGCCGCCGATGCCGACGCGCAATTTCATGCGCCCTGCCGCGATTGGCTTGAGCGCCAACGGGTGCGACCGGATGCCTGGTACACCACTTGGGGGATCCTTTACGAGTTTCTACGTGTGTCCACCCACCCGCGGGTCATGCGGCGGCCGTGGAGCGCGCCGGCGGCGTGGGAGTTCGTCTCGGCGCTGCTCGCCTCGCCGGGCCTTGCCGTACTCGTCCCGACACAACGACACGCCGACGTCGCTGGAATGGTCATTGCCGAGTTGCCACATCTCGCCGGCAATCTAATGCACGATGCACATACGGCTATTCTCATGCGTGAGCATGGGATTGGACGAATCTGCACTCGGGATACCGATTTCAATCAATTTCCGTTTTTAGAAGTGATCGATCCGCTTCGATCGTAGACGGGTGGCATTTTCTGGGTCCTGTGATGAACCCGTGCGGTACCCAATTCGTCCTGTCGCCACGACAAAGATCAGCTGGCATTTTTCGGTTGAGAGTTCCCATAAATATGTTTTTGCGGGTTTACCCGTCTGATTTTATTTCGAGGTGAGCAGCAATACATCGTCATACGGGTCGACAATTCCAGCAAGCGACTAAAACCGCATCGTGGTCGAGGCCCTAACTGGGCGTCACCCGATCAGGTCAACGCTATCGACACCCACACTTCCGTTCAAGGTGGTTCCCGAAGGTGCGGTCATCCGGCGCAGGGTTTGCTCCACCGTAACGGCCGCAGCAACCTGATCAAAACACCTGCCGAATTTTTGGCAAGGCCACCGCGAGGTGGTCTTTCTTCTTGCGGGTTTTTTTTGGAAAACGCTGGCTTCGCGCAGTCAGGTATTTTTTGGGCTGTACGACGCCCTTATCCGCTCACGTTTCGCGCACTGGGCATTTCCACAACGACGGTATCAAACTGCTCCTGCATTTGGATGCCGATGATTTGCGCATCAACGAAGTCGATCAGTCGATTAGCAACGTTAAAATGGCGGCAATCCGCATAAATTACACGGCTCATTTGGTCCGCCGATAAAGCCCTGTGAACGTCACGGTGGTACCGCCGCAGCCTGAGTTGTCCTCGACCAGCAGCCATTGATCGACGCGTTGCATCCGCACCCGGCATTCTCCTGCTTCCGTTTTATCGAACGGACTACTGCCGTCATCGACAAAGGCGATGGTATCCTTCTCGGGCGTTACTTTCGCCCGCAACGCGCCGTTGTGAAAATCATGCGCGGTCGGAACGGTCATGCCGCCTTCAATGCGTAACTTGCCGTCGTCACCTTGGGAGATCGTTATTTCACCGCCAGGGTGATACCAAGTGCCTTTCCAATCCGACAGCTTTGGGGACGGCATGGGAGAAACCGGCGTCAATGCAGAGGTCGGCAGCCAACCCTTGGCCCAAATCTGCTTCCGCGCCAGCGGAGACTGGTAGACCACACAGGTGAAAGCACCTTGGGTATGGCCGGTAAGGACGAGGTCGCCCGGAACGAGGTAGGACTTTTGTCGGCAAACCTCGGTGTCCGCCGGGCAAGTGGTGGCCTTGAAGTCATCATCATACTGGCTCTTGATGAAGTTGACGCGCGTATGGGTCGTCACCTTCTGGACAACCAGCACTCGCTTGTCGTCCCAATCGACGCCGTTGCAATTGCTCGGGTCGTAGGCGTCGTAGGCTGACGCAGATCCCGCAATCAGGATCGCAGAGAGCAGCACGGCTGGATCGATCTGGCAAAGCCCTTTGGCTGACATTTCAACCCAGAGCTGACCTCTAGCAAAACGGCGCCGCCAAAAAAGCGACGGTGCCCCTTCCTCGACAGCTTCCCTTCGACAGCGATTGTTCCGTTGCGGTAGATGAAGAGGGCGTCAGTCAACACCCGATTTAACGAGAGTGTTCATCTCGTCCTCACCTACCATCGCTAAACGCCGGGTGATGCTGCCCTCGACGCGACAAGGGACGCAAGGTCACTAGCAATGTTGTCCCGGAGGGCATTTGGGCTTGCCAGGGGGCGGCGGCCGCTGCGCGGCGGGCGGAGGCGGCGAGGCTGGCCGCGCAGTTTGCGGTCTAGCCGGTGGAGGCGTCGGCGGCGGTGACACATGTGCGGGCGCTGGCCGCGCAGTTTGCGGTCTAGCCGGTGGAGGCGTCGGCGGCGGTGAGACATGTGCGGGCGCTGGCCGCGCAGTTTGCGGTCTAGCCGGTGGAGGCGTCGGCGGCGGTGGCGCATGTGCTGCGGGTGCAACCGGCTTCGCTGTCGGCTGCTCCGGGCGTTTGGTTTCAAGCGTCGCGGGCTTCTTCTTCTCATTGGTTACGGGAGCCGGCCCCGTAGTGGTGCGCGGCGCCAGTTCCTTGCGCTCCGGCGTTTCGCCGCCCGGCCTTGTGCCCTGAGTGTTCGTTGGACGGCCCGCGGACGGAACGCTCTTTGCCGGCCGCACCGGCACCGGCGGTCCGGGATGGGCGGAAACGACGCCCGGACCTTCGAACTTTCCTGGGAGCGTAGTGGCGGCCACGGCCGGATGGCCATGATTGTGCGCGAGCGAGAGCGCCGGATCCTTCGCCGCCGCTTCGGCGTGCTGCATTTGCGCCGGCGTCGCAGCTACATGGTGCTCCCTCGCCGCTGCGACCTGTTCGGGCGTCGGCCGTGCCGTCGTTCCCCCGGCGCCGCCATTGAAGCTGGTGCGGGACGTGTTGTTGACGATCACCGTCTTGCTGTAGACGTTGGTGACCTGCGCATTGCCGAAATTGTTGACGGTGGAATTGTAAAAGAAACGGCCTTCACGCCAATACCCACCTTCGTATCCTACGCCACTATACCCGTAGCCGTAATAGACACCCCCGTAAAAGCCAATGTGCGGCCCCCAGTATCCCGGATAAAACCCGTAGGCGCCGTCGCTCCAGCCCCAGTAAGCGGGGGTCCACAACAGGCCGGCCTCTGGTGGCAGCACCCAAGTGCCGGGCACCCAGTAATAGCCACCATCGTCGCTCCACGCCCAATAACCAGGAGCCCACAAATAGCCAGTCGCCGGGATCGGTGGCTGCTCGTAATCGGGCAACGGCGGCGGCTCGACGTCGACGCTGACGCCGACAATCACTTGCGCACAGGCCTGATAAACGGCGGCAGGTATGAAACACACGAGGAGACAAGCCACCAAAGCCAACGAACGGATGAGAGGCATCGCCCGAATCTCCCGGTTAAGCGCGTATTCTCTATTTGCAGTTACACAGCGCACCTGAACCCACCCTGAATACGGCTTTGTGCTGATGAGTAGAAGGGCTAGGAACTTCGCCTATTGGCCTTCGCGACGTTTAACGCGATGAAGTAGCAATGGCCGGAGTTGAATCATACCAGAAGAGACTGACGTGCGCTGGATTTCCTCATTGTCACGCATCGCCAGTCAATACTGGCAGGCTCGTTCACTGGACACAAGATCGAGTGCGGACGGGATCAAGCGCCGGTGAATATGGCAACGGAAGTTGCCCTGACGGGAGCGGCTTGGTCATGGCGGCTAAACGACTACGCAGCGTTAGGACGCTTTATCAAAAAGGATTCGGTAGGTTACCGGGTCGTAGTTGCGCATCAGCCTGATAACGAAATCCCGGGGCGGGACGCCGAGAGCATTTGCCCACGCACGATAGCGGTCGGGAGGGATGCGACCTCGGCCGGATTCCACTTGCGAAATGAACGTATAATATTCGACCCCCACCTTTTCGGCGAGATCACGCTGCGAAAGCCCTTGGGCCTCGCGTAGCCGTTTCAGCCAGTGCCCGGCATCACGTCGCAGCTCACTGACGTCTTCGTCCGATAGCTTTTGCGGGCTCGAATACATGTCAGTGTCCACCATGTAGGCACCTTCATTTTCGCTTCAAGTGACCCGGACCAACCTGACCAACCGCCTGCCAAAGTTCGTTACGAACGGTGATTCTCTATATGAGTCAGTTCACTGGCGCCGAGTCAAGAATTTATTGACATGGCTGAGCGTTATTCCGCGTGTTTTCGAGGGGCAGGGCGCCAAAGCATAAACTTACAGGAAAATAGCAACAAAGAGAGGTGTTGCCAGCTTTCAACACTAGTCGGAAAGCGACTCGGATGGGCTTTACTGCAGACGGAATCGTTTGTTACTTTCCCGCTCGCGAAAAAGAAGCCCCGCTTAAGAAGCGGGGCAAGTTGCACGACCTCCTGGAAGTTTACGCTCGCGTCGGAGAGCGACCAAGCGTGGAATCCATATCTATCTGATTCGTCAAGAGAAGCGAAGAGATTTGTTTGTCGGGCGAACTCGAAAGCGGGTCCTTGGAACCCCGAGCCCGCTCCGCGGAAGCCAGCAACCGCCCCGGCGGAGTGGCACCCAGCGCGGGGGACAGGCCATATTCCTGCTCCAACAGGCGCTCTCTGCTCAACCCATCTTGAATTATCCGCGCCGGCCACCTCAGGTAACGCCCGCTTGAGTCATCGGCTGGGGATCTTATTTCGGCAGGACGTAAAGCGTGATGCTCTGAGGTGGCTCAGTGTCGCCAAGCTTGCCGTTGGACCACGCCCGGTTGGGCAGACGGGCGATAACGTTCGCGGCGGTTAGCCGGTAGACCTGCGCCGTTCCCGACGCCGCGAAATTGGCCAGCTTGAGTGTAACCGGCGTCGCCCCGGTCAGCACCTTGTTGATCACCATCACGGTCATGGCGCCATCCGAGGAGCGGATGGCCGCGAAGGCCGACAGATTGTCCGGGTTGGGAACAACCGCTGTAATCGCGGTATCGCCGAAAGCCGAATGACGGCCGTCGTAGTTGCGATAGATCTGCATGGCCTTGTAGGTCGGCGTGGTGGCCGCCGGCACGGTCCAGCGAGTCGCCATGTTGAGGCCGTAGCGCCCAAAGATCCCCAAAATGTCGGCCTGGGCGGTGGCGCCGTTGATGGCGTTCTCGGCGCCCCAATTGTATTCAGTGACCGCAACCGGCGTGCCGGCATAGTAGAAGTCATGGACCCAGCCCTGGAGCCTGGGGATGAGTTCGACCACCGCATTGATCCAGCTTTCCGAGACGTATGTCGGGTCCCAGAGCTGCCGTGTCGAACGGTTGCGCAACAGCTGCATGGCGGTCGAGGTGTCTTCGCTGTACTCGCCGCCCTGCGGATAAAAATGGACGCTCAGTACGTCAACTGGATGCCCCGCCGCCTTCCACGATTTCAGCAGCCAAGGGATATAGTCCACGCCGTTCTGCTCAGTCGTACGATCGGGATAATAGCTGTATCCGTGCTGGGCCGCGTATTGCTGGTCGTAGCCACTGTAAAGATAACCTTCCCAGCCCCATTCCTCCGGCGCCACCACCTTGGCGGCGGAATCGATCGCCTTCACCGCGCGCGATGTGTGGATGACCTTGTCGCGGATCTCTGTGGCATGCGGGCCGACCGGATGCACGTCGCGATGAGTGGAGAACCAGATGCTGGGCTCGTTATCCATGATGTAGTGTCGGAGCCCGCCCTTGGCGGCGCCGCCCCATGTCGCCACCAGATGCTTAACCCAAGCCTGTTCGGCGGCCGGCGTATCGGGCTGGTTTGCGTCGTCGGGATTGTTGTCGACGATGTCGGTCGAGCAGTCGGTATGGATGCCGTCACCGGCGTCGGCGAGATAAGGATCGACTTGGCACTGGGCTCCGTATTTGGCGACTGAAAAACTCGGCAGGATCGCCCGGTTAGGCCCTAGCTTCGCGACCCAGCCGATCATCGGGATGGTCAGCATCGGAGCCGCGCCGGCGGATTTGGACTGGCGGATGAAGGTATCCCCGTCCCCGCCGGGCGCGGCGCTCGTAGAGGGATAGCTCTCGAAGTACCAATCCTGGCCGAGATTGGTCGCGTTAAGAAGCCAATTATACATGCTTTCGCTGTTGCCGCCCGAGCGGTTGAGCGGCACGCCCAATTGCGTGAGATCCGCTGGAGCGCCGAAGGCTACCCCATAGATCAGCGGGCTGATCGCGTGCCGCCCTGTTGCAGCGTCGATGGCGATGGTGATCGTCAGATTGTCGGCTCGGGCCGGCGCCGCCGGGGCCACTGCCGCGAGCAAGGCGGCTGTTGCAGAGCGGATCACCCACGTGATGTACCACGCGTCGGGTCGTTGGTGCTGCCGATCGAGCCACTCGCGATAGGGCGCGTGAAATTGGCAGTTCGCATCGGCCGCGCACTTTAGCATGTTGATGTCGGCGGCAAGCACTATCGACCCTCTAACAGACCGGTGCGCACGTTATGTGGCTATCCTGGATCGCACGTGCCAGCGAATCACTATGGCAATCATGCGAGTGAGAAAAGGTCATTGCGCGTGATTGTGCAATTATTTCTGCCTGAAGATGCCCGGGTTGTGCGCCATGCGCCCGAAGCTTTTAGCGCCGCTCAATTCACCCCATTCTGCAGGCTATAATCGCAACGGATCGATTATTTCTAGAAATGAAAAGCAGCTGATTTGGGCGGAAGGCATGCGTTGCCAGAGCAAGGTGCGCAAAGCGCTTAGTGCACCCCATAACTGGCGAACTCTTCCACAATGTCGTTCTTGACAGCTTTAGCCGCGGCAATATCGGCGTTGCCGCTTGTTAGATCGCCCTTCTTCAGTTTGGCGAAACCCCGGCCGTATTGAGCACTAGGCAGCTTCCGATCTAATCTCAATGCTGCATTAAAATCTGCAATCGCCGAATCCCATTTGCCCAGCTTTAAGTAGGTAAAACCACGCGAATCTAACGTGGCCGCGACGTTTGGCTTCAATCGGATTGCCTCGTTGCAATCATCCAAGGCACCCTGCAACTCGCCGATGATAGCACGTGTCCAGCACCGCTCATTCCAAACCTCAGCTAACGTCGGCTGCAGTCGGATTGCTTCGTCGAAATCCTTCAAGGCTCGAGCATAGTCGCCTTTCTTCTGGTAAATTTCCGCACGGTTAGCAAAAGCGTCGGCATAATCTGGATCGACGTTGATCGCCGCAGCAAAATCCTCTATCGCGTGCTCATAATCGCCTTTCTTTTGGTAAGCCACGCCTCGATTGTTGAACGGCTTGGCGTAATTGAAATTGAGTTTGATTGCTTCGTTATAGTCTTGAATGGCTAAATCGTATTGCCCCTTTCCGGTATACGCGTTCCCCCGGTTGTTGTGAGCGATCGCCAACACCTGTGGATTATTCCACACCTGTGGATTATTGATGTCCGATTTTATTTACCAGCTCGGGCGTGCATATGAAAAAGCCAATAACCTCACGGCAGCGGTGGAGCAATACCGCAAAGCTGCCGATCAAAACTATGCAGCGGCACAGTTTGCTCTCGGTGGGCTGTACGCCAACGGTCAAGGGGTCCCCCAAAACGATCAGCAATACGTGTACTGGGTACGCAAAGCCGCTGATCATGGATATGCGGTCGCGCAGGACGCTCTCGGTTATGTTTATTTGGAGGGTCGAGGCGTTCCCGAAGACGATCAGCAAGCCGCCGCATGGTTTCGCAAAGCGGCCGACCAGGGATACGTGGCTGCGCAAAACAAGCTCGGTTTTATGTACCAGAACGGTGATGGCGTCCCCAAAGACGATCAACAAGCCGTCGCGTGGTTCCGCAAAGCTGCTGCTCAGGGATATGCGCCTGCCCAAGACAGGCTTGGCTTTATATTTCAGAACGGTGAAGGCGTCCCCAAAGATGATGAAAAAGCGCTCGCATGGTTGCGCAAAGCTGCGGATCAGGGATACGCGCCTGCACAAAACAGGCTCGGTTTTATGTACCGCAATGGTCAAGGCGTACCCAAAGACGATCAGCAAGCATTAGCATGGTTCCGCAAAGCCGCTGATCAGGGATACGCCCTTGCCCAAAACAGTCTCGCCGCGATGTACGCGAACGGTGAAGGTGTCCCCAAAGATGATCAGCAAGCCGTGGCTTGGTACCGAAAGGCCGCAGAACATGGACTCGCGGAAGCTCGATACAGCCTCGGTCTCGCGTACGCGAACGGCCAAGGCGTCGCACAAGACACTACACAAGCCGTCGCATGGTTTCGCCAAGCTGCTGAACAGGGTGTAAAAGAGGCGAAAGCAAAGCTCGACGAGCTTGAAGCATTGCAAAATGCAAGTGGAAAGCGCTGAATGCTTGAACCAAGTCGAATTAATAACGTCCGCGCAAGGCCAAAATGGAACTTCACGGCTGAAATTGGTTATAGACTATATAAGAGTGAGTAATTTCGCTCCGGGTGTTGATCGTTAGCAACGAACGCACGGCCTCCACCGCTTAACCGTTCCATGGTTCCGACATGACCGTCACGCTGAAAGACCTCAAGGTGAAACTGTTCACGGATGGTGCTGATAAGGCGCAAATCCGAGAAATGGCTCAGTTGTCCTGGATCAGGGGCTTCACCACCAACCCCACGCTGATGAAATCGGCCAAGGTCTCCGACTATCGGTCGTATGCGCGCGAGCTAGTCGAGGTAGCGCCTGACCGTCATATCTCATTCGAGGTATTTTCCGACGACATCGCGGAGATGGTGGCCCAAGCGCGCGTGATCAGCGCTTGGGGCGCTAATGTCTATGCCAAGTTGCCGGTGACGACGACGCGCGGCGAGCCGCTGTTCGAGGCGGTGCGCGCGCTGGCGCAGGACGGCATCAAGGTCAATCTGACGGCGGTGTTCACGCCCGAGCACGCCGCTGCCGGGATCGACGCGCTGGCCGGCGGCGCACCGGCCAGCGTATCCGTATTTGCCGGCCGGCTTGCCGACGCCGGGATCGATTATCGGCCGATCATGCGTGACGCGGTTACGCGGGCGCGCAAAACCGCGAATGTCGAGATCATCTGGGCGTCGACGCGTGAAGTTTTCAACGTGATCGAAGCCGACGAAATGGGCTGTCACATTATTACCGCACCCGCGGCTGTACTCAAGAAGCTGCCGTCGCTTGGGACAAAAACTGCGGCCGAATTGTCGCTTGATGCGGTCAAGGCATTTCGCGACGATGCCGTTTCGGTCGGCCTGACGCTGCCGATCGCTCCGGCCCGCGCTGCTGAGTGACAAGCGTAATTCTTCTGTCATTCAAGATCCGAGCGACCGATAATAAACGCCGGCAAGGATCGCTGGCGCAACGGAAAATCCACGTATCCGCGCTCTGCTCACGCGCGGTACCGAACGGATCGATCCGCTCGGTATCGGGGTTTACATCGACGAGGATTACGCCTTGATTGACGCCTCACTGCAGCGTTCCAGGCGCGTTCGCGCGTTGGGACCGCTGGCACGTGCCGCTTTTTGGGAGTGCATCGCTATCCCGACATCCGCATACAGTGCCGTGATCTCGCCGAAAGAATCGCTGCGAGCGCATCGATAAGCGCGCGAGTTGACCACGAGCCCCCAGCGAACACTGGGTACGTAGCAAAGAGGGTGGGTGGGAATTGCAGCGGCGAATTGGGTTAGTGAATCGATGACGAAATCAGTCTTAGGTATTATCGGCGGATCCGGCATCTATGATTTGCCGGGCCTGACTAACGCCCAAACGAGGACCATCGATAGCCCATGGGGCCAGCCGTCGGCGGCGCTGCTTACGGGCGAGATTGCCGGTCTTCCGATCGTTTTCCTGTCGCGCCATGATAAGGGCCACAGGATTTCGCCGACTGATATCAATTACCGCGCCAATATCGACGTGCTCAAACGCGCCGGCGTGACCGATCTCGTTTCGCTCTCGGCTTGCGGCTCGTTCAAGGAGGATTTGGCGCCAGGCACGTTCGTGCTTGTCGATCAATTCGTCGACCGTACTCACGCCCGCGCTACGTCGTTCTTCGGCACCGGCTGCGTGGCGCACGTTTCGATGGCGCACCCGGTGTCGCCGCGGCTGCGCATCCATATTGCCGAAGCGGCCATGGCGGAGAACCTCCCCATCGTGCGCGACGGCACTTATGTGTGCATCGAAGGTCCGCAATTCTCTAGCCTGGCCGAAAGTCTCATTTACAAGAATCTCGGCTATTCGGTTATCGGCATGACCAACCTGCCGGAAGCCAAGCTCGCGCGTGAAGCGGAGATTTGTTACGCTACGGTCGCGATGGTGACCGATTTCGACTGCTGGCATCCCGATCATGATGCAGTCACCGTGCAGGACATCATCAAGGTTTTGCTGGCCAATGCGGAAAAAGCCAAGCGCCTGGTGGCGCGGCTGGCACGCGATTTTCCGCGCGAGCATGAGTTATGCCCGATCGGCTCCGACCGGGCACTCGACAATGCGCTCATCACCGCTCCAGAAGCGCGCGATCCCGAACTGCTCAAAAAGCTCGATGCCGTCGCCGGCAGGGTGTTGGGACGCTAAGTTGCCGGCCTCGACCGGCGTCTTTATGACCGGCTCGTCCCCAAGTGCTGCGATCCGATGCGGTCGTTAACGCATTGGCGTTCCGGCATTTGACAGCTATTCCTTCTTGTGAGAGTTGCAGGAGCGCCAGGTGGTTTCGCGCGAAGAGCGTGCAATGATCACGGTGAGTGATATGCAGCGGCAGGCGCGGCAATCGCGGACATAAATTGGCACAACCGATCATCCCCCTGATCATGTGCGGCGGCGCCGGTACCCGGCTTTGGCCCGCATCGCGCGAAAATCGGCCGAAGCAGTTCTTGCCGTTGTTCGGGCCGCTATCGACATTTCAGGATGCCATCCGTCGTGTCTCCGATCCGGCTTTGTTTGGTCGCCCAATTATCGTGACCAACGGCCAATACCGGTTTCTGGTGGCAGAGCAGCTCGCAGCGATCGGCGCGGAAGCGGACATCTTGCTCGAGCCGATGCGGCGCGATTCCGGACCGGCCATTGTCGCCGGCGCCGCTTATGCGCACCGGCGCGGCGGCGATCCGGTGATGGTGGCGCTTGCCGCCGATCATGTCGTGACCGATCCGGCCGCTTTCGCCAAGGTATGCAGGATTGCCGGTGAAGCGGCGCTGGAAAATCTCATCGTCACCTTCGGCGTGCATCCGACGCGGCCAGCAACCGAATACGGCTACATTGGTCCGGCACAATCCATCCGGCCCGGTTTGCATGCTATCGAGCGCTTCGTGGAAAAGCCGGACGCGGAAACCGCCGCCCGCTACGTGGCCGAGGGTTATCTCTGGAACTCCGGGAACTTCGTGTTCCGGGCCGGCTTCCTCTTGGAGGAATATCGCCGCTTCGAGCCGGAATCCGAAGCCGCGGTCGCTGCCGCAATTGCGGAATCTGGCACCGACCTCTCCTTCGTCACGCTGCAGCCGGAAGCATTTGCGCGCGCAACAGCCAAATCGATCGACTATGCGCTAATGGAGCGGACCACGCATGCGGCGGTCATGCCAGTGTCCTACGGCTGGTCGGATGTGGGCTCGTGGCAGGCGGTGTGGGAGCTGTCGGAACGCGACCGCGACGGCAACGCCGCCCACGGCCACGCCGTGTTCACCGATACGCGCGGCTCATATGTCGCCAGCGAAAAACAGCTGGTGGCGCTACTTGGGGTCGACAACGTGGTCGTGGTCACGACCGATGACGCGGTGCTGGTGGCGCGGCGCGAGGACGGCGAAGGATTGCGCCGCGTCGTCAAGAAACTCAAGGAGGTCGCGCCGTCGCTGACCGAAGATCACCTTAAAGTGCATCGCCCATGGGGATCCTACCAGTCGCTCGATCAGGGCGACCGCTATCAGGTCAAGCGCATCGTGGTGAAGCAAGGCGGCCGGCTGTCGCTGCAGTTGCATCATCATCGCGCCGAGCACTGGGTGGTGGTGCGCGGTGCCGCCCGCGTGACGATCGGCGACAAAGTGCAGATGCTGCATGAGAATGAATCGGTCTATGTGCCGAGCGGCGCGCGCCATCGCCTAGAGAACCCGGGCAAGCTCGATCTCGAACTGATCGAAGTCCAGACAGGCAGCTATCTCGGCGAAGACGATATCGTACGCATCGAGGACGACTATCACCGCTCATAAGTGTCGATGTCGTACTTTGGCGGTCGTACTCTCACGCGCCGGGGTTCGGCTTCGATCACCCATCACTGTCGCCAATCTTCGCGCAAAACGGTCTCGATCGATAACCCCGATTCCTGACCTATGAGCTGATCATTGTGCCTTGACCCAACCGCAGCTCCTGAGCTCAATAAGATATCTAACGGAGTCCACAAGGGAAATCTGCATGTGCGCAATTTGGACGATAACTTGATCGCTCGTTTGAAACCTCGGGCGGCACGGCACGGCCGCTCAACCGAACCTGAACGCGACTTGACGAAGGCCAACGTGTCCGCATTGCGGAGGAATGCGGCAACGAAATGAGTTCCGTTATGTGCCGCATCGCGGCGGCCGATAGCTTTGATGCGCAAGATCGGGACTGATAGGCCTGTTGACTGACGGCTATCTCGGCGAGGACACTATCGTGCTGATCGACGACGATGTCAGCGCGAAACAAAGCCAATTCGCTAAGATCGGCAGCAAAAGGTTGGAACGGGGAGGCGTCGATGGGTGCCAAAATGACGCTCGAGCGGGCGGTCGAGTTCGGCGCCGCGTGGAATAGCCATAATGCTGATCGGGTGGCCAGTTTCTTCGCCGACGATGGTGTCTATCACGCTTCGGTCGGGCCCGATCCGCTCGGCAAGAGCTACTACGGCCGGGAGGAGGTTCGTCGCGGCGTGCAGGCTTTCTTCGACCGCTTTCCCGACGGCCAATTCGAGAACCTGAAGGTCCAGGTGGCGGGTGACATCGGAACATTCGAGTGGGATTTTGTCGCCACCGACGCGAGCGGGCAGCGCGCACGCATTGCGGGTTGCGATCTCCTGGAGTTCGCCGGCGACAAAGTGGCCAAGAAAAACGCCTTCCGCAAAGGGCGCGCGTAATCGGCGGGAACGCTTTCATGGACGTCGCGGCACCACAGGGGTTTGGCTGGGACGAAGCGCTCAAGATCGTGCAGCGGGCGGAAGATACCTTCAACCGCGGCGATATCGACGCGATTCTTGGCCGCTACGCCGACGATGTCGTGATCCGCTTTGCGGGTATACCGGAAATAAAAGGAAAGGCTGCGGCGGAAAAATTTCTGCGCGCGCGCTTTGCCTGGCAGAAAAATTACCGGCTCAAAAAGACGTTGTTTATGGTCGAGGGTTTCAAGATCGGCGCCACCTACGCCGCGTCCTAGGACGACGCAAGAACAGGCAAACAGATGCTCGGCCACGGCGCGGAGTTTTGGCAATATCGCGACGGCAAGCTTGCGCTCTGGGAGGCCGCCTTAAATGTCTGGGAAGCGGGCACCGATAACTCGACAATGTTCTTGTCAGTTGAGGGTGGGGCGAGCAAAGGGCCAGACGTCGTTTCGGTTTCCTCGGCCCAAAAGCTTGGGCACGAAAAGGGTCTGGCCGACTTGGCGCCAAAAGGCACTATCGTGACGGCTCAGACGCTCGAAGGCCCCGTCATCGAGGTTAGCAAGGCGCTGAAGGCATCGCGCGAAGTCGGCATTTGCCTTCTCCGCGGGGCAAGGGTGACGTTGTTTGCCTTGGTCCCTGGCTGTTTGGCGCCGCGACGTTATCCACAATCCACAGACGCGGCCCCGACCCGCGTTCGCTCATTTTACCCGGCGTTGAAGTGGCAAAAGCAATAACCACCGTCCCCCTTGACCGAGGGTGGGCGTTTGATTTGGGCGGTCTGATCTTTACACCCCTCGGTAAATACGATATCCTGATATCAAATACGGGAGTGGCCAATGGCCCAGTTCGTCGTGCGCCATCTTGAAGAAGACGTGAAAGCCCGCCTGAAACGGCGGGCCGCCCGTCATGGGCGCAGCATGGAAGAGGAAGTCCGGCACATCTTGCGCGACGCGGTGAAGGGGCAAAATCAACGTGTAACCAGGTTGGGATCACGCATTGCGGCACGTTTTGCCAGAATGGGACTGACCGCGGACCTGCCTGAATTACGCGGTAAGGTTCCGCTGGCGGCGAAATTTGGTCGATGATCATCCTCGATACCAATGTACTGGCAGCGTTGATGCACACGGTTCCCGCCGCTCCCGTGGTAGCGTGGCTGGACCGCCAGCCCGCCGAGTCCGTCTGGATAACCAGCATCACGCTGGTCGAAGCACGGTTTGGCCTGGCGCTGCTGCCGTCAGGCCGGCGACGTCAGACGCTAGAAACGGCGTTTGATCGACTGCTGCAAGAAGATTTAGAAAACCGAGTGTTGGATTTCGACAGCGCTGCAGCGATCGAAGCAGCGGCACTAGCGGCCGTGCGGCAGAAAAACGGGCGGCCAGTGGATATGCGTGACACGCAAATCGCCGGCATCACGCTCGCGCGTCGCGCCAAACTTGCCACCCGAAACGTGCGGCATTTTGCGGATCTAAAGATCTCTATAGTTGATCCTTGGACGGCACAGAATCTATAACACTTTTTGGCGGCGCGCTGCCTGTTCTCGCGCGCTAATCCTTTTCCTCGTCGTGCGCACCATCGCCGATGACGAGCGCGGTGTCAGCGTGCCTCAGTCGGCCGTGATATTGTGCGTGTCACCCGATATATACTCGAGACGCCGGATCAACGGTTTCATTTTTCACAATTATTCCATCCCAAACCGCGTCTTGGGACGACGCAGAGACCGGCAAGCAGATGCTCAGCCGCTGCGCGGAGTTTTGGCAATACCGCGACGGCAAGCTCGCCTTGTGGGAAGCCGCGCTTAATATCTGGGAAGCAGGCACCGACACCTCGGAGTTATTTCTCTGAATCGGTGCGCCGTCGAAAGAGCATCGCCGGGCTTGAGGCGGCTATGCCGGCCGATCATTTTGCCGGCTGGGCCCCTACTTGGGCAGCGCGCCGAGCAGCGCCTTGTGAAAGACGTCCGGCGCCTGGATTTGCGGCGCGTGGCCGAGATCAGCAAATTCGATCAGTTGCGCGTGCGGCATGCGTGCGACGGCTTCCTTTCCCAGCACCGGATAATTACCGAGGGTCGGACGGATTTCGGGCGGCGCCAGATTCTTGCCGACCGCGGTATTATCCTTGTCGCCGATCATCAGCACAACCGGAACCGAGATTTTCTCTAACTCGTAGAACACCGGCTGCGTCATGGCCATGTCGTCGACCAGCGCCGCGTTCCAGGCGACGATGTCACGTCCTGGACCACGGTAGAGGCCGGCCAGCATCTGCACCCAGCGATCGTATTTCGGATCCCACGTACCGGCGTAATACGTCACGCGCTGGTATCCGCGAATGGCGTCGGCCGTAGTCTTAAGCTCGGTCTGATACCAGGCGTCGACGCTTTGCCACGGTACGCCCTTGGCTTTCCAGTCCTCGAGCCCGATCGGATCGACCAGCATCAGCCGGTCGAGATCGTCGGGAAATGTCAGCGCGTAGCGCATGCCGAGCATGCCGCCGAGCGAATGACCGATGATGGTCGGGCGATCGATCCCGAGCGAGGCCAACAGCGCGTGGGTGTTTCCGGCAAGCTGCTGGAAGGTGAATTGGTAATGCGCGGGCTTGCTCGATTTGCAAAAGCCGATTTGATCGACGGCGATGGCGCGGTAACCCGCCGCAACCAGCGCCGCAATGGTGTCTTGCCAGGTTGCTGCGCAAAAATTCTTGCCGTGAAACAGCACGGCGGTCTTGCCATTCGCGACCGTCGTCGGCTTCACGTCCATATAGGCCATGTCCATGGCCTCGCCTTGGGAGGTGAAGGTGAAATGCGACACCGGCCAGGGATAATCGAAACCCTCGAGCCGCGGCCCGTAGGCCGGCTCGTCGTCGGCGGCGAGGCAGCGGGAGGCTCCGCCGTCGGCTGCGGCGATGGCGATGCAAAGTAGCAAAAAGGTAGTCGAGCGCATGATTCGATGTCCGTTTAGCGCATGATCCGGAAAAGTGGACCCCGGTTTTTCCGAAAAGATCATGCGCCACTCTATAAGTTCCACCCCGCTGCCGCCCAATAGATTATCCGGTGAACGCGGCCCCGGCGCTTGTCGCCGCCGCCGTGCCGAAAAATTTCCTCGCGGATCGTTCGATGCCGCCGATTCTGGCGCGCCTTTTTGCGTGTAAGTATCGGAAGTAAAACGTGTTCACGCTTCCGCCCCGATTGGGTCGCCAGTCGGCTTGCGCCATGCTAGGGGAGAGTAAACGGGCGGCAGAGTCTTAAGGAGCCCTTCGGGTCATGGTTCAGGCGGGCGGGGTTGGTGGGGACGGTGCGTTGAAAGTGGGCGTGGTCGGCGTCGGCGTCATGGGCAGCAACCATGCGCGCGTGCTTGCGGAAATCGCTGGCGTCGAGCTGGTTGGCGTGGTCGACCCCGACCGCAAGCAAAGGGAACACGTCGCCCGCACGCTCGGCTGCGCCGAATTCGCCGACCTCGATGGGCTGATCCGCGCTGGAGTCGATGCGGTGACCATCGCCGCGCCGACCCATCTTCATCACGACCTCGCGCTCAAATGCGTTGCTCGCGGCATCCACGTCCTGGTCGAGAAGCCGATCGCCCCGACCGTCGAGGAGGGCCGCGCCATCGTCGCCGCCGCGCGCCGCGCCGGTGTGACGCTGATGGTCGGCCATGTCGAGCGTTTCAACCCGGCAGTCGAGTCGATCAAGCGGGCGATCAAGGATCAGGACATTCTTTCCATCGCCATCACCCGCGTCGGTCCGTTTCCGCCGCGCATGTCGAATGTCGGCGTCGTCATCGACCTTGCGGTGCACGATATCGACCTGATCCGCTGGTTCACCGATTCGGAGATCGTCGAGATCCAGCCGCAATTGTCGAGCGCGGTTGCCGAGCGCGAGGACATCGCGCTGTTGCAGTTCCGCACCGCCTCGGGCGTGCTGGCGCATATCAACACCAATTGGCTCACGCCGTTCAAGGCGCGCACCATCCATGTCGCCACCCGCGACAAATACCTGATCGGCGATCTGTTGACGCTGCAGGTGACCGAATGTTTCGGCTTCCAGCCGGACGGCAGCTATTCAATGCGTCATCTCTCGGTCGGCTATGCCGAGCCGTTGCGCGCCGAGTTGCTCGCTTTCGTCAACGCCATTCGCAGCGGCCGCCCGCCGGCGGTGACCGGAGAAGAAGGCGTGGCGAGCCTGGAAGTCGCCATCCGTTGCCTCGATGCCCGCAGCACCGCCCGGTCGACCGCGCCGCAGCGCAAGGGACCGCGGCGCGTGGTGGGTTGATCGAACGTCCATCGAGCCGGAATCGAGCCGGAGCATTCTCATGAACAAGCGCGCCCGCCTTGACGAGCGGCCGATCCCGCTCATCGACGTCGCCGCGCAGCGGCGCCGACTCGGCCGCGCCGTCGATGAGGCGATCGCGCGCGTGCTCGCGCATTGCCAATTCATCCAAGGACCCGAGGTGAGCGCGCTAGAGAGCGAGCTTGCGGCGTTTTGCGGCGCCCGCCACACCATCGCCACGTCGAGCGGCACGGACGCGCTTCGCCTCGTGCTCATGGCGTGGGGCATAGGGCCGGGCGATGCCGTGATCTGCCCCGCCTTCACCTTCTGCGCGACGGCGGAAGTGGTGGCGCTTTGCGGCGCGACGCCGGTCATGGCCGATGTGGCGGCCGAGACGTTCAATCTCGACCCGGCAAGTTGCGAGCGCGCGGTGGTGGCCGCCAAGCGGCTCGGATTGAAGCCGCGCGCCATCATTCCCGTCGATCTGTTCGGCTTGCCGGCCGATCACGATGCCATCGCCGCAATTGCCGCCGCGCACGGCATGCAGGTGCTCGACGACGCCGCGCAGGCGTTCGGCGCGACCTACCGGGGCCGCAAGCTCGGCACGCTGGCGCCCGCGACGGCCACCAGTTTCTTTCCCGCCAAGCCGCTCGGCTGCTACGGCGACGGCGGCGCCATTTTCACCGATGACGACGCCCTTGCCGAGCGCCTGCGCAGCTTGCGGGTTCACGGCGAAGACGCCGACAAATACGACGCGGCGCGCATCGGCATTACCGGCCGGCTCGATACCATCCAGGCGGCGATCCTCCTGGAAAAGCTCAAAATCTTTCCCGAGGAGATCGTGGCGCGCAACGCGGTGGCGCAGCGTTACGCGGCGGGCCTCGGCGCCGTTGCGACGGTGCCGCGCGTCGGCAACCAATCCACCTCGGTCTGGGCGCAATACACCATCCGCGTTGCGCCCCCGCGGCGCGACGCGCTGGCGGCCGCGCTCAAGGGGCAGGGTATCCCGACTGGGATCTACTATGCCAAGCCGCTGCATCGCCAGGCCGCCTATCGCGACTTTCCGGTCGCCGACGGCGGCCTTCCGGTCAGCGAGCAGCTCGCCGGGGAGGTCATCAGCCTGCCGATGCACGCTTATCTCGAACAGCCGGTTCAGGACCGTATCATCGGGGCGGTGCGTCAGGCATTGGCGGGGTAACGGTCACCCCCGCTCATCCCCGCGCAAGCGGGAATCCAGGCGATGATTGCGTTGTGGCTGTGGACTGCCGGGTCCCGCTTTCGCGGGGACGAGCGGTCAATGCTAACAAGGCGGCCATGATCAACCGGATTCTCACCGTCGGCGGTTTTACGCTGCTGTCGCGCCTGACCGGCTTCCTGCGCGACATCATGCTGGCGGCGATCCTCGGCGCCGGCCCGGTCGCCGACGCCTTTTTCGTCGCCTTCCGGCTGCCCAACCACTTCCGCGCGATCTTCGCCGAAGGCGCGTTCAATGCCGCTTTCATCCCGGCCTATGCGCGCATCCGCACCCAAAGCGGCGCCGGATCGGCCGCGATGTTCGGCGACCGCATCTTCACGCTCCTGATCGCGACGCAGACGGCGCTGCTGGCGCTGGCGCTCATCTTCACGCCGCAGGTGATCGAGCTACTCGCGCCCGGCTTTTCCCGTGAGCCGCACCAGTTTGACTTGGCGGTGTCGCTGACGCGCATCACTTTTCCCTATCTCCTGCTCATCACGCTGGTGACGTTGTGGGGCGGCATTCTCAACGCGCTGCACCGTTTCGCGGCGGCCGCGGCCGCGCCGATCCTGCTCAATCTGTCGATGATGGCGACGCTGGCGCTCGCCGCGTTCTTCGGCGGCGCCGGCTATGCCGCGGCCTGGGGGGTGCTCATTTCCGGCGTGCTGCAGGCGGCGCTGGTCGGCGGCGATACGCTGCGCGCCGGCGCCTTCACCGCCTTTCGCGCTCTCCGCCTCGACGCCGACGTGCGCCGCTTTTTCAAGGCGCTGTTGCCGGCGACCATCGGCTCGGCCGGCACGCAACTGGCGCTGTTCGCCGACACCATCATCGCGAGTTTCCTCGCCACCGGCGCGATCTCCGCGCTCTATTACGCCGATCGCATCGACCAACTGCCGATCGGCGTTATCGGCATTGCCGTCGGCACCGTATTGTTGCCGGAGATGACCCACAAAATCGCGGCCGGCGATCACGCGGGCGCGCGTTCGGCGCAAAACCGGGCGATCGAATTCGCGCTGCTGCTGGCGATTCCCTGCATCGTCGCTTTTCTCGTGGTGCCGGACGTCATCATGCGCGGCCTGTTCCTGCGCGGTCGCTTCACCGCCGGCGATGCGCATGCCGCCGCACTGACGCTCATGGCCTACACGATCGGCCTTATTCCCTTTGTGCTCATCCGCAGCGTCGTCGCGCCGTTTCTCGCCCGCGGCGACACGCTGACGCCGATGAAGGCGGCGCTGATCGGCACCGCGGTCAACATCGTGTTCAAGGTCGCGCTGATGGGGTCGCTGGCGCAGGTCGGGCTGGCGCTGGCAACCTCGATCGGCGCCTGGGTCAACTTCATCGTCGTGCTCTGGCTTGCCGCGCGCGTCGGTCACATCGCCGCCGACGCCAAGCTGAAATCCTCGCTGGTCAAGCTGGCGGCCGCGGGCGCGGCATTGGCGCTGCTGCTCTTCCTGGCGGCGCCTCCGGTGGCCGCGGCACTATCCGCGTGGCCGAGATTCCGCAATGAATCGGAACTGATCGTGCTGGCACTGCTCGGCGGCGTGCTTTACGGGGCGCTGGTGCTCGCGTTGTTCGGACGCCGCTTTCTTTCGCTGATGCGCAAGCGCGCGCAGACCGTGCCGGGGGCGCCCATCGAGGCCTTCGAAGGCACCTCCGCCCCGCCCGCCGGGCCCGACGAATTGTGAGCCGTCGGGTGTCGCCGCGCCATTGCATCGCCACGGCGAATTGCTAGCCTGCGCGCCGACACCGAGGAGTCGCCATGTCACGAATCATAGCCATTATCGCGATGTTTGCGCTTGCCATGCCAAGCTTGGCGGCGGCGGCGGAAGAGCATCACGGCGGGCCGGCGCCCGCCAGAGCCGCCGCTCCGCGCGGACCGGCGCCCGGTCCCCGTGCCGTCCCCGGCGGTCCGCGTGGGGTGCCCGGCGGTCCGCGTGGTCCCGGTGCACGTGTCGGCCCCGGCGGTCCAGGCGGGGCGCAGTTCACTTATCATGGGCATCCATTCAATCGGGTGCACGCGGCGCCGTTCGTTTATCCGGGCGGCTGGGGTTATCGGCGCTGGGGCGTCGGCATGATGCTGCCCGGCTTGTTCCTGGCACCGCTTTATTATTATGCCGATTGGGCGGGACTCGGATTGCCGCCGCCGCAACCCGGCTTCCAGTGGGTGCGTTATGGACCCGACCTTCTCCTGGTGGATGTGTCGACCGGCCAGGTCGTGGACGTGGTTTACGGCGCCTTTTACTGAGCCGGGCGCGAAAATCGTCACCCCCGCCATTCAGCGGGGGTTGATGGGCCGGTTTTCGGTCCAGTCCCAGGTGCCGTCGTCGCGCTCGCGCACCGCCGCCTTCCAGCCGACCGCCTCCGCCCGGTGCTTGAAGTTCAAGCCTTCGGGAGAGTGGCGGGTGATGCCGTCAAAGACCGTGGCGATGAGCTGCGTCGTATGCAGCCCCATCGCCTCGATCGCCTGGTTGATGACGAGCTTTTGCATCATCAATTGATTGACCGGCACAGTGGCGATGCGTTGCGCCAGCGCCTCGACTTCCGCGTCGAGCTCTTCCGGCGGCACGGCCTTGAGCACAAGTCCGAGTTTTTCGGCTTCGCTGCCGGTGATCTTGTCGCCGGTGAACATCATCCGCTTGGCCCGCTGCGGGCCGAGGCGATAGACCCACATCGCCGTGGTCGGGCATCCCCACACCCGTACCGGCATGTAGCCGATCCGCGCATCGGTGCTCATGACGATGATGTCGGCGCAGAGCGCAATGTCGGAGCCACCGGCGACCGCGTAGCCGTGCACCTTGCAAATCACCGGTCGGTGCGAGCGCCAGATGCTCATGAACAGCTCAGTGTTGCGCATCATGAAGGCGTAGTCCTTCATGGGATCCCACGGCATGTCCTGCGTGACGCTGTTTCCGGCGCCGCCGCTGGCCTGCGCGTAATAGGTCAGGTCGTAGCCGGCGCAGAACGCTTCGCCGGCGCCCGCCAGTACGATGACGTGGATGCCCGCGTCGGCATTCGCACGCTCGACGCAGCCGGCAAGTTCGACCGGAACGTCGTCGTCGATCGCGTTCATCACATCGGGGCGGTTGAGCGTGATGCGGCCGATCCTTCCGTCCTTCTCGTAGATCACCTTGGGCAACGGGCACTCCTTTGATCAGCGGGCTGGCGCGTCATCCACGAACATGACGCCGCAATTCGTCGCGTGCTGGTGACAGAATTATAGCGCTTTGCTGCCGGCAGCCTCGGTCGGGTCCGCGTCATCGCGGCTAAGCCTGCAATACGGCAAGTGCGGCGGGAGCGACCTGCTCGCCCCATTCCTGCACGAAATGCCCGGCCTCGGCGAATTCCAGCGGCGGCGGGCAACCGCGAATATCGCGATGGAGCGCGCGCATCACGGTCGGCCCGAGCACCGGATCGGTCATGCCGATCACCATGACGCTTTGCCCGCGCCATTGCTGGCGCCAAAAATCGCGCGCGGCGCGCTCGATCGCGGCGCCGTCGCTGTCGGGAAATTCCGGTACCAGCCTCGGAAACTGCCGCACGCCGCCCTTATAGTGTGCGTCCGGATAGGGCGCGTCGTAGGCGGCGGCTTCCGCCGGCGTCAGCTGCGGGCAAGCGCGCGCCATCAGCTTGCCGATGGCCAAATTCGGATGGCTGTTGGAAAATGCCCGCCATTCCAGAAATCCCTTGGTCAGCGGCACCTCGCCGGTCGGCAACGCCGTGTTCATTACGATGAGCCGGCTAAATCGCTCCGGCATTTCCATCGGCAGCGTCAGGCCGAGGAGGCCGCCCCAGTCCTGCACCACGAGTGTGATGTCCTGCAGGTCGAGCGCGCGCAGGAAAGCGAGCAAGCTGTTGCGGTGGAAGTCGAAGGTGTAAACGCGATCGTCGGCTGGCTTGTCGGAGCGGCCGAAGCCGAAAAAATCCGGCGCCACCACGCGGCTTCCGGTCGCCAGAAAGTGCGGAATCATGCGCCGATAGAGAAAGCTCCAAGTCGGCTGACCGTGCAGGCAGAGGAAAACCGGCGCGGTTTTCGGTCCTTCGTCGAGATAGGCCATGGTCAGGCCGGAATAGCCCGCAAGCTCATCGCAGCTGTGCGCGCGCCAGGGGAAGCCGGGCAGGTCGGCAAAGCGCTCCGGCGGCGTCTTCAAAATGTCGGGCATGATGCGACTTGATGTGAACAAGGGACGGATGGCGGATATCCGGTCGCCACTCTAGCATCAATTCAACAACAGCGGCCGCCCGGTCACCCGAGCGGCCGCGTTTTTATGCTTTCTGCCGAAGCTCAGGATCGAACGACGGCTTTAGCTCCAGCGGATGGCGATGGCGCCCGCGATCGACAGCGCTCGGGTACGCACGCGGTTACCGTCGTTGCCCGATTCAATAATCCAGCTGCGGCCTTCCTCGCCGACGATCTTGCCGACGTGATGCGGCCAGACGACGACGGCGCCGATGTCGGGCGGGCCGGCATGCCCCCAATGGGCCCAGTTGCGCGCCAGATTGAATTGCGGCCCCGGATCGCTGCCGACCAGCTGCCGCATCTGCCAGCCGCACCAGGCGCGCGGGCGCCCGCCATAGCCGCCGCCGGACGCGCTCGGCCCCGATGATCCGTCCCAAAATGCGCCGAAAGATTCGCCGGAAGAGCCGCCCCATCGCGCGTCATGTTCGATACCGTGCCGCGCGCGATGTCCCCCCGCCTGCGCCGATTGGGCAAATACCAGTGTGACTGCGAGCACGGCCAAAAGAGCCGTCAAGTTCAGAGTCGTCAACTTCATCGTCGATAGTCCCCGGTTGTTTACGTTTCATATTTTCGTGTTTCCTCCCGAGACAAAAATCTCGCCCAAACCGCGAGGTTTGAGCGAGCATCGACAGACAAAAATGCCTCGCTGAGCGGCGAGGCGTGAGCAGTCATAGCATCCTGGTTGTTCTTCGAGCGTCCTTAATTTGCATGGCAAGTATTTGTTTGCTGCGCGCAGCAGACAAAATTCCGCCCCGATTGGGCGGCCGCAAACGCATCAACCAATTTGTTGATTCTGTGGCGGCGTTTATTTGAAGTTGGTCGACACGTCGGCGACCGGCTGCGATGAGTCCATCGTGATGTGTCTGATCTTGCCTTGCGCCGCGCCGAGCGCCTTGGCCAGATCGACGCCGTGGATCGACTGATCGTCGTAGGTCTTGAAAAACCAGCGCAGGTTCTTCAGGTCGGAGGCGCTGGTCCAGGTGGTGGCTTCGGCGTGCAACTGACCGTTGTCGATCTCGCGCACCGCTCCGAACGGAATGTCGAAGTTGTTGAGGATGTGAAACGCCTGCAAGACGGCCTTGGCCGCCGTGTCGGACGGTATCGCCGACTGGGCGAAGGCGACCGCGCGCACGAAGCGTGACGGCGGGGTGAAATCGCCCGGCAAACCGCGCAGGCCTGAGCCCTGACCCAATTGCGCCAGCTTGATGCCGCCGACGCCGATCGGCGGCACGTTGACGGCGCTAAGGTTCACGTAATTGCGCAAATTGGTCATGTGCCAGTCGAAGGTCGGCGAATTGGTCATGACGCCGAGCGGATTGTCGTAGATTTTGAGACCGTGCTCCAGCGGCTCGATCACCACCGATTTGCCGCTGCGGTCGTAGACCACGAAATGCACGGGCGCGGCCTGCTCGATGGCCTCGACCACGACCGGAACTAGCACCACTTTGTTGAAATTGGCTTTGACCTCCTCGACATTGGCGAAATTGCCCAGCAGCCAATTGCCGTATTCGTGCGGCGCCATCGCCCGCGCGGCGTTCTCCTTGGTCGCCTCCGTATAGCTGGCGTAGCCTGGGAAGTAGAACAGGCCGACATAGAGGCCCTGGTCGTTGAGGCCGTCGACGATGGCGGTGAGGCCCTCGGCGTTGGCGCCGAGGAATCCGTATTTCGTCGTGTAGCTGATGCCCTTGCCGCCGTCGGGCAATGAGCCGCTCAGCGCGGCGCCAGCGGGGACGACCAGCACTTCGGAGTGCAGGTCGAAGCCGAATTCGAGCGTCCGCGCGGCGATGACGCCGCCATCCTTGGCGATGAGCCGGATGCCCGTGCAGGCTTGCGCCGCCGGCACGACACTGAGCGCCGCGACCAAACTGCCCACAAGCAAGGAACGAAACATGATGCCTTCCTGAAAACCTTTGCGGTTGAGAGGAGGGGAACCTAGCCGTTGAACGGGCGATGAAGCAAAGTCAAAAGGAATTACGATGAGCAAGGGGATGCGGAAGAATATCTCATCCGTCTTAAATTGATTCGGTGCCGGTCAGATTTCGGCATGACATTCCGCATCCGTTTTATTACGTGCCGGCGCTCTGCGGCCTGGCGTCAGACTACCCCGCATTGACATTCGGCATACCGCGGGCGATCACCACGTGATGCAGGTCAAGCCGCAGTTGCAGCGTACTCCCTCCGCAGGTCTTATCTTTCCTCACAGCGTGCCCCCCGCGTTCGGCAGTTCGACCGAGGTCGCGCCCGGCATTTTGTGGGTGCGGCTGGCGCTGCCGTTCCGGCTCGATCATGTGAACATTTATTTCATCGATGACGGCGCGGGATGGGCTCTCCTCGACACCGGCCTCGGCGACGCCGCTACGCAGCTCGCCTGGCAGCCGCTGCTCGAGGGGCTATTGCGCCAGCGGCCGCTGACGCGGATCATCGCCACCCATTTCCATCCCGATCACGTCGGCGCGGCGGGTTTCCTGCTGCGGCGCTTCGACGTGCCGCTGTACATGGCCGCAACGGAATATCTGCAAAGCCTGAACATCCATCTCGATCCCGGCGCACTCGAAGCCGAGCATTACCGCCGCTTTTACCTAGAGCACGGACTCGACGTGGAAACGACGCAGCGTGTCGTCACCAGCGGCCACGCCTATCTGAAACTGACGTCGGGACTGCCGCCGACCTATCACCGCGTCGTCGCCGGCGATGTGTTGCGGATCGGCGGCCGCGCGTTCGAGGTGCTGACCGGCGGCGGCCATTCGCCGGAGCAGGTCATGCTGGTCTGCCGGGCCGACAAGCTGTTCCTCTGCGCCGACCAGGTGTTGGCCAAGATTTCTCCCAATGTCAGCGTGGTCGCGGTGGACCCGGAAGGCGATCCGCTGGGCTACTATCTGCGCTCGCTCAACGCGTTGAAGACGGATGTCTCAGGCGACGTCCTGGTGCTGCCGGGGCACAATCTTCCGTTCTACGGGCTGCACGCGCGCATCGATGAACTGATCGCGCATCACCGGGCGCGCTGCGACCTTATACGCGATGCCTGCCGCGCGGCGCCGCGATCCGCCGCCGAACTGGTGCCTTTTGTGTTCAGCCTCAAGCTCGATCCGCACCAGATGGGCTTCGCCTTCAGCGAGGTGCTGGCGCACGTCAATTTCATGCTGCGCCAGGGCGAGCTGAAACCGTTCGCCGGCGCGGACCGGATCGGAAGAGTCGTCGCCACGGAAGGGTAAGGTCGGGCTCAAGCTGATCTCTGCCGGCGGCAGGCGCGAAGTCTTCGCCTCGCCCGTCGGGAGGGGCGACATGATGCGCGCTTGCCCTCGTTCATGGGTTATCCCCAAAGCTAGAATCAAAATATTGACCGTGCGATTTTGATTGTAGACTCGCTCCGAATCGCCCGCGCGTGGGCGGCGGTCCAGTCTCTTATCAGCGTTGCTGTCGTGGCGATTTTCAGCGCGTTTGTCGTCGCGCCGATTGCCGTTTCCGCCGACTCTTAAGGAAGCCCGACGTGAATCGAAGAGAGTGGAATCTGCACGCCGACGAATTCGAGTCGGATATTTGCGACATCACCGTCGATGAAACCGACAATCAATTGAGCCGGTACGTCAAAGCGGTAAAGCCGTCATCGGATTCGGTGCTGGTCGATCTTGGTTGCGGCCTTGGCAGCTTTATCCAAAAGTTCGGCGACCGGTTCCACGAACGCGTCGGTATCGATTTTGCCTCGCGGATCATTGCGCGCGCCAAGGAACGTTGCGCGGGGCGCCTTAACGTCACGTGGCACGTCATGGATATCGCCAGGGCATCCGACGTTATTCGCGCACGTGCCGATCTGACGGTATGTTTTAATGTCATTACCTCGCCGAGTCCGGTAAAACGAAATGCTCTTTGGTCGTGCGTGAAAGAGGTTACGAAGCCGCACGGATTTGCACTCGTTGTCGTGCCGTCGATCGAGTCGAACAGCATGGTGGAAAAAAGAGAGGGCGGCGGCGGCCGAAACGGCCGACGGTCGCCTCCCGGTGACGGGCTGGTGAAGCGGGAGGACAGCTGGCAAAAGCATTTCAGTCGTCGCGAGCTTATGTCGATCATGTCGCAACGAGGTTTTCAGGTTAAGCGCATCGGCCGCGCGTATTATCCCTGGTCGACCGAAGGTCTCAGGAAACCCCGGTCCGATAACCAGCGCCCCTGGGATTGGATTTGTCTCGCCCAGCGAGCCTGACGATCGCAGGGAAACAGGAATTTCAGACGCGCTTGCGCTCCTGCGGCACCAGCGAGACCGTGAGCCGCTCGGCGCCGCGCAAAACGTCGAGCGCAATGTGTCTGCCGATCTTCTCGCCGGTGAGCGCGCGAATGAGATCGTCGGCGCCGGCGATGAGATCGCTGTCGAGACCGAGAAGAATGTCGCCCGCCTTGAGGCCCGCGCGATCCGCGACGCTGCCGGTTTCGACCGCGCCGACCATCACCGCGCTTTCCTGGGTGAGCCCGGCGGCCCGGCGCCGCCGCGGCGGGATCGCGGTCTGCTGCGCGGAAATGCCGATGAAGGCGCGGCGCACGCGGCCGTGACGCACCAATTCGCCGAGCACGAAACTTGCGGTATTGGCGGCGACGGCAAAGCAGATGCCCTGCGCGCCCATGATCACGGCGGTGTTGATGCCGACCACTTCGCCGCGCGAGGACACCAGCGGGCCGCCGGAATTGCCGGGATTGAGCGCGGCGTCGGTCTGGATCACGTCGTCGATCAGGCGGCCGCTGCGCGCGCGCAGCGAGCGGCCGAGCGCGGAGACGATCCCCGTGGTCACGGTCGAGTCGAAACCGAGCGGATTGCCGATGGCGATCACCAGCTGGCCGCGCTTCAAGCGCTTGGAGTCGCCGAGCGGCGCGGCCGGCAACGTCACCGCTTCGTCGACGCGCAACAAGGCCAGATCGGTGTCGGGATCGTCGCCGACCAGCCGCGCACGCAAATCCTGACCGTCGGCGGTGGTCACCGCAATGTGCGCGGCGGCGGTGCCGGACGCGCCGGCGACGTGGCTGTTGGTCAGGATGAGCCCGTCGGGCGCCACCACGACGCCCGAGCCGCTGCCGCCGCGGGATTTCTCGGCACGCACGGCAATGCCGACCACGGCCGGGCCCACGCGATCGACCACGTCGATGACGACGCGTGAATAGGCGTCCAGGAGTGCCTGATCTTCGGCCGGAACTGTCGGCGCGGCGGCGGCAGGCCCGCCGCCGCCCAAGCCGGCATCACCGAGGGATATGATCTTCACGGATGATCGCCATGAAATTGCACAAACTTTTTGGCCGGCATCAGCCGGACCGCACATATGGGAATTGCCGCCCGGCCAGGGAAGGGCGACGATTCCTGCTGCGATTGACCGCGGCAAACCCTTATAGTGAAAGGCCGGAAGCATCCGCGAAGGAGATTTCATGGCCAACGCCAACGTGGCGCGGCCTTCCGCCGCTCTCTTGATCCTGGCCGCCTGGTCCACCCTTTCCGGCTGCGGCCAGAGTCAGCAGCCGGCGGCGGTGCCGCCGCCGTCGGTCACCGTGGCCAAGCCGGTCGAGCGCACGGTTGTCGATCAGGACGAGTATGTCGGCCGCTTCGTCGCCATCGATTCGGTCGAGGTGCGCTCGCGCGTTTCCGGCTACCTGTCCGAGATCCATTTCACCGACGGCCAGGTGGTGCGCAAGGGCGACCTCCTGTTCGTCATCGATCACCGGCCGTTTCAGATCGTGCTCGACCAAATGCGCGCCAATCTGGCGCAGGCGCGCGCCAATCTCGCCTTTACCGAGGCCGATCTGGCGCGCGGCCAGGAGCTTGTGCACAACAAGACCATCACCGAGCAGACCTACGACCAGCGCACCCAGGCCAAGCGCGTGGCGGAAGCGTCCGTCGCCGCCCAGGAAGCCATGGTGCATTCGGCCGAGCTCGACCTTAACGAATATTCCGAGCTGCGCGCGCCGATCGACGGCCGCATTGGCGACCGCCGCGTCTCCGTCGGCAACCTAGTGACCGGCGGCAACGGCAGCAACACCACGCTGCTCGCGACCATCGTCTCGGTCGATCCGATCCGCTTCGAATTCACCTTCGATGAAGCCTCGTATCTGCGCTACCAGCGCTTCGCCGGAACGGACACGGAAATGGCGAACGGCCAAGGCGGCGTGCCGGTCGCGCTCAAGTTGATCGACGAACCGGACTTCCAGCATTCCGGCAAGATGGATTTCGTCGACAACGTCATCGACCGCTCCTCCGGCACGATCCGCGGCCGCGCGGTGTTCGCCAATCCGGACGGGCTGTTCACGCCGGGCATGTTCGGCCGCCTGCGCGTGCCGGGCTCGCCGCCCTACACCGCGCTCCTCTTGCCCGACGAGGCGATCGGCACCGAGCAGGCGCGGAAATTCGTGCTCGTGGTCGATGACGGCAGTGTCGCGCGATTGAAATACGTCACGCTCGGCGCGCTCGATGGCGGCCTGCGCGTGATCAAGGACGGCCTTGCCGCCTCCGACCGCGTCATCGTCAAAGGCCTGATGCGCGCGCGCAACGGCGTCAAGGTCACCGCGCAAGAGCAGGGCACGCCGGCGGCGTCCGCGACCAAAGACGCGCAGCAGTCGAAGGCGGAATAAAGGGAATGCGCCTTTCCCACTTCTTCATCGACCGGCCGATCTTCGCCGCGGTGATCTCGATCGTCTTCGTGATCCTCGGCGGCGTGTCGTTTTCGCGGCTGCCGGTCGCGCAATATCCGGAAATCGCACCGCCCTTGATCAGCGTCACCGGCCAATATCCCGGCGCCAGCGCCGAGGTCGTGGCCGCCACGGTGGTGACGCCGATCGAGCAGCAGATCAACGGTGTCGAGAACATGATCTACGTGGCGTCGAACTCGACCGCCGACGGGCGCTTCTCCATCGCGGTCAGCTTCGAACTCGGCACAAATCTCGATATCGCGCAGGTGCAGGTGCAGAACCGGGTCGCGGTGGCGACGCCGCGGCTGCCGGCCGACGTGCGCAATATCGGCGTCGTCGTGCAGAAAAGCTCGCCCGATCTGATGATGGTCGTGCACCTTTATTCGCCCGACAAGTCGCGCGATTCGCTATTCATCTCCAATTACGCAACGCTCGAGATCACCGACGCGGTCACCCGCGTCGACGGCGTGGGCTCAATCACGGTTTTCGGCGCCCGCGACTATTCGATGCGCGTGTGGCTCGATCCCGACCGCCTGCAATCGCTCGGGCTGACCGCGACCGACGTAACCAATGCGCTGCAGGCGCAAAACGTCCAGGTGGCCTCCGGCATCCTCGATCAACCGCCGGCCGCGAATCAGGGGGCTTTTCAAATCGCGGTGCAGACGCTCGGCCGCCTCGCCAACCCGGACGAGTTCGCCTCGATCGTCATCAAACAGACGCCCGCCGCGGTGGTGCGGTTGAAGGACGTCGGCAAGGTCGAGCTGGCGGCGCTCGACTATTCGTCGAATTCCTATCTCGATCACGACCCGGCCGTGGGGCTCGCCATTTTCCAGCGCCCGGGGTCGAACGCGCTGGCCACGTCGCAGGCCGTCAGGGCCTTGATGGAAACCCTGTCGAAGCGTTTCCCGCCCGGCGTGAAGTACGATATTTTTTTCGATCCGACGCAGTTCATCCTGCAATCGGTCGATGCCGTGATCGAGACGATCGGCGAAGCCACGGTGCTCGTCGTGCTGGTTGTTATCCTCTTCCTCCAGACGTGGCGCGCGGCGATCATTCCGCTGGTCGCCATCCCTGTCTCGCTCGTTGGTACCTTCTTTTTCATGGCCGCGTTCGGCTTCACGCTGAACAATCTGTCGCTGTTCGGGCTGGTTCTGGCGATCGGCATCGTGGTCGACGACGCCATCGTCGTGGTCGAGAACGTCGAGCGCAACATCGCGAACGGCCTTGCGCCGCGCGAAGCCGCGAAGAAAAGCATGGACGAGGTCGGCTCGGCGCTCATTGCGATCGCGCTCGTCCTCTGCGCCGTGTTCGTCCCTTCGGTTTTCATTACCGGCATATCGGGCCAGTTTTATCGGCAATTCGCATTGACCATCGCCGGCGCCACGATCATCTCGCTGATCGTGTCGTTAACGCTGTCGCCGGCGATGTGCGCGCTTCTCCTGAAGCGGCACGATCCCGCGCACCGCGACCGCTGGTGGGAGCGGCCGATTCACCGCTTCTTCGGCGCCTTCAATGTGGCGTTCAATGCCGTCGCCTCCGGCGTCACGTGGCTCGCCTCGCGCACCGTGCGCCGCGCCGTCATCATGGCGGTGATCTATCTCGCCGTGATCGCTTTCGGCCTCAACCAATTCCGCCACACGCCGCTCGGCTTCATCCCGCAGGTCGACGCCGGCTACATCATCATTGTCGTTCAACTTCCGCCGGGCGCCTCGCTGTCGCGCACCGACGCCGTGCAACAGCGCGCGGTCGATATCGCGCTCGCCGTGCCCGGCGTCGCCCACGGCGTCAACGTCGTCGGCTTCTCCGGCGCAACCTTCACCAATGCCCCGAATTCGGGCGCGATCTTCCTGACACTCAAGCCGTTTGCCGAGCGCGCCCGGAATCCGCGCCAATCGGCCCCCGCTATCCAGGCCGAGCTCAACCGGCGGCTGTCCAAAATCCAGGAGGGCTTTCTGGTCGCGGTGCTGCCGCCGCCGGTGCGCGGCATCAGCAATGCCGGCGGCTTCCGCATGATCATCGAGGACCGCGCCGGCCGCGGATCGGCGGCTTTGCAGGCCGCGGCGGCGGACATGATGGCGCGCGCCGCCCACACGCCCGGCGTCACCACGGTTTTCACGCTGTTCGAGACCTCGACGCCGCAGGTCTATCTCGAAATCGATCGCACCAAGGCGCAGCTCCTCGGCGTCAACGTGCAAGAGGTGTTCAACGCGCTGCAGGTCTATATCGGCTCGGCCTATGTCAACGACTTCAACCTGTTCGGCCGCACCTTCCGCGTCACCGCGCAGGCGCTCGACAAGGACCGCCGCGACGTGGCCGACGTGCTCAAAATCCGCGTGCGTAACGCCAACGGCGACACCGTCCCGCTCGGATCTTTCACCACCGTGCGCGACATTTCAGGACCGTTCCGCGTGCCGCACTACAATCTTTATCCCGCCGCTGAAATGGACGGCGCCGCGGCACCCGGCTACTCGCAGGGGCAGGGGATCGCGATCATGGATCAGCTCGCGGCGGAAACGCTGCCCGACGGTTTCGCCACGGAGTGGACGTCGCTCGCCTTTCAGCAAATCAGGGCCGGCAATACCGCCATGTTCGCCTTCGTGCTGGCGGTGGTGTTCGTGTTTCTGGTGCTGGCCGCGCAGTATGAGAGCCTGACGCTGCCGCTGGCGGTGATCCTGATCGTGCCGATGTGTCTTGTCGCCGCCATCACCGGCGTCATCCTGCGCGGGCAGGACAACAACATCCTCACCCAGGTCGGCTTCGTGGTGCTGATCGGGCTCGCCGCCAAGAATGCCATTCTGATCGTCGAATTCGCCCGGCAGCTGGAAGACATGGGGCGCAGCCGCTGGGACGCCGCCGTTGAGGCGACGCGGCTACGGCTGCGCCCGATCCTGATGACCTCGTTTGCTTTCATCCTCGGCGTCACCCCGCTGGTTTGGGCAATCGGCGCCGGCGCGGAACTGCGTCAGGCGCTGGGCACCGCGGTCTTCTTCGGCATGATCGGAGTGACGGCGTTCGGGCTGATCTTCACGCCGGTGTTCTATGTTATCGCCCGCTGGATCGCTTCGCTCGGGCCGCGGCGGGGGAAAAAGCGCGGGCCGACGACGCAAGCGGCCGAATAGATCAGGGGGAGGGTGCCTCGCTTGCGCCGACCCGCACAAAACGCACCGGCTCGTCGAGGCCGCGCAGCGTCGCGCTGTCTTCGGTCAAGTTGCGCCCGGACAAGACGCCACGGGCTTCAGCATCGGCGAGCACGGCCGCGGAGATGATTGCCTCGCCGCCGCGGCACTGATGTTCGAGCCGCGAAGCCGTATTGACCGCCGAGCCGAAATAATCGAGCACGTCGCCGGCGGTCACGGCGATGCAGGCGCCGAGATGCAGCCCGAGCTTGAGCACGATGCCGCCGTCGTTGCGGCCGCGGTTGAAGCCCGCCACTTCGTCCTGAATTGCCAGCACCGCCCGCACCGCGTCGGCCGGGTCCTTGAATGCCGCCATCACCGCGTCGCCCACCGTCTTGACGATGAAGCCGTTATGGCGCGCCACCCGTTCCGACAGGAAAGCGAAGTGCTCGCGCACGAGGTGGTAGGCCGTGGCATCGCCGAGCTTGTCGTATAGCTTGGTCGAGCCCTGCAGATCGGTGAACACAATGGCGACGCGGCCGATCTCGACTTCGTCGCCGGGCCGCAAAAGCTGTTCCGGACAAAGCCGGCGGAACGCCGGCATCGCGGTCACGATCTCGCCGGTGAGAGCGTCCTTCGCCCAATTGCGGTCCTCGATGACGAAGAACAGCAGCCGGCCGGTGCTGTTGTGGACGACGAATTCGCCCTTGTGGCCGCTCGCGCCCAACCGAATATCCGAGCCGGCGGCGGTCACTTCCGGAATAATCCCGTCGCCGCCGATGTCGGCTTCGGCCTCGCCGCCGGCCTCAACGGTGCGGAAACGATAGCGGCCGGCCGATAAAGCGAGCGCGAAACTCCGGCTCATGCCGGCGGCAACCTCGCCCTGAAATCGCACATGCGGGGTCGTGGCCGGGCCGAGCAGGCAAAGCTCGCCCTTGGGCAGCGGCCGCAGCCAAGGCTCGGGATGAAACGTCAGCTCCACATTGCGGGTGAAGTCGCGCCCATAATCGATATTGCAGGACGCGCAATGCGCGCCCTCGGGCAGTTCGTGCAGATGCCTGACGCTGGACTTGGCGCCGCGGCAGCGCGGACACAGCAAATCCCATCCCATCGCCAGGATGCCGCGGTTTTGCGCGGCGAGAAAAAGCTCGACGCAATCCAGCGGCGCCGCATTCCAGATGCGCGCCATCGCCAGCGGGCGGATAAACCGCAGCGCCACCACCGGCGCATGCAGGAGAAATTCGGCGAGCTTGGATGCGAGGCCGTGGCTCGCCAGATCGCCCTCGAGCCCGTCGATCAGTGCCACAAGACGGCGGCGAGCCGCGGGCCTTGCCGCCTCGCTTGTGCTGGCGCCGGGGATATGGTTCGGCACATCGCTCTCGGCGATCAGCTTCTCGATGGCTGTAAGCCGCCGGTTGCCTTCGCGCGTGATCTGGCCGGACAGCCTTGCCAATAGGCCCAGTAGACCGACGCACTCGATCTCGCTCGTGAAAACCAGCCGGCTCCCCGTGCCTTCGGGATATAGTTCAGTGCCCGCCTGGAAGCGGCGGAAGGGACCGCCGATGAAATCGCGGGTCTGCATAATGCGGCGGTTTTCCTGCCATTCGCTGAAGCCCTCCTCCCATTTGACCCGTACCGGGCCGACTTTGGCGCTGGCGAGGCGGCGCACGCGGCCCTGCGCGTCGATGCGTTCTTCCACTTGATAGGCTGGAGAACCGGCCAGCTCGTTCACTCGCGCCGTGTCCGCGACGAACGGCCAAATCGCCTCCGGCGGCGCGGCGAAGTGCCGTTCCTGATGATAGCGATAGAGGCTCTTCATCGTCAGGTTTTCCCGCCTTCTTCTTCCCTACGACGGAGCCGCTGCTCCGCCATTATGCCGCCCCGCTATTATACGGACGAGCAGGGATACAGTTTCGTGATTTCTTTCGTTCGCCACTTGCCCATAATCTGCTCGTGTCGGAATAACATCGTGAACTGCCATTCGGCCGTCAGGGGAAGAGCATCATGATCCGTACCGTATTCGCCGTTGCCGTGATCGCGCTAGGCATAAGTGTTGCCGTTGCCCAACAGGATCCGATTGCCGCCCGCAAGGCGCTGATGAAAGCCAATGGCGATCAAGCCAAGATCGGCCTCGCCATGATGAAAGGCGAAGCACCGTTCGATCTCGAAAAAGCCCACAAAATCTTCGCGACGTTCGAGGATGCGGCGGCGAAGGCGCCGGCGCTATTCCCGGAGAACTCCGTCGACGAGGCGACGGCGGATGATCCCTTCAGCGCCGGTCCCAAAATCTGGGAGAACCTGGCCGACTTCAAAGCGCGGCTCGCTAAGTTCGGTACCGATGCTAAGGAGGCCGCGGCCAAAGTCACCGACCTCGACAGCTTCAAGGCGGCCTTCGGCAGTATCGGCAAGAACGATTGCGGCGGCTGCCACGAGCAGTACCGCCTGCGGAAGAGCTGACCCGGCAACGATCCTCGCTGCGGGCTTGGGGAGGATCGGCGGGAAGGAACGGCGCCGCGATGCGAACGATGACGCTCATTGCCGCCTTTGTCGTGGTCGCTGCGATTGCGCTGCTCTGGATTGTGACCGTGCCGGCAACGGTGCCTCCTTCGGAGCTGCCGGCCTATACGCCCAATGTCGATAACGGCCGCACCATGTTCGACGTCGGCGGCTGCGCATCCTGCCATTCCGTCCCGGACAAAGACCCCGGCAAGGGCGAGCGGACGCGGCTCGGCGGCGGACTGGCACTGTTATCGCCGTTCGGCACGTTCTACGTGCCGAACATTTCGCCCGACGCCAGCGACGGGATCGGTGGCTGGACGGAGGCGGATTTCGTCACAGCGCTATTGAAGGGGACCTCGCCCGGGGGGACGCACCTCTTTCCGGCATTCCCCTACACGTCCTATCAGCACATGAAGCTCGCCGATGTGCGCGATCTCTTTGCCTATCTGAAAACGCCGCCGCCGGTGCCGGGCCGCGTGCGCGGACACGATCTGGCATTCCCCTTCAACATCCGCCGACTGGTCGGAGTGTGGAAGCTTCTCTTCCTCCACGGCGGGCCGTTCGTGCCCGATGCGTCGAAGCCGGCAGAGTGGAATCGCGGTGCTTACCTGGTGAACGGGCCCGGGCACTGCGCCGAGTGCCATAGCCCGCGCAACATCCTCGGTGCCATCATCGAGAGCGAACGCTTTGCCGGCGGCCCCACGCCGGACGGCAAGGGTTGGGTGCCCAACATCACGCCGGCCGGCTTGCAGCATGAGGATCCGGCTTGGTCGGCGAAGGACATCGCCAGCTTCCTTGCCGACGGTATGAATCCGGCCGGCGACTTTGCCGGCGGAGCGATGGTCGAGGTCATCCGCAACACCGCCTTGCTCGGCGCAGACGACCGCGCTGCAATCGCGGCCTATATTGCTTCGCTGCCGCCGCGGCAGGGCCCAAAGCCGCCCCCGAAGAAATGAACGGCGTCGTGGTGCTACGAGACGCCGAAAGCCTTGAATGTGATGATGGTGCGCGTGTCGGCAATGCCGGGGATGGGCTGCACCTTCTCGGCGATGAAATGACCGATATCGGTCGCCTGGTCGACATAGAACTTCACCAGCAGGTCGAAATCGCCGGCGGTCGAATAGATTTCCGAGGCAATCTCGGCGTCCGCTAGCCGGTTGGCCACCTCGTAGGATTTGCCGAGCTGGCACTTGATCTGCACGAAGAAGGGAACCATGCGCACCTCCGCCTCGGAACCGAAGGCTTATAGCAATTCGGATGCGCCGAATCGACCCGCCGTTCCGCCATGCGCTGACGCGCCGTAGGAGCGTGCCCGGCTCACCCGATCCTCAGCGTCTGGGCCGTCTATGCAATAATGACGAGCGCCGTCACCCCTGAGGACGGTGCGGGCAAATCCGGATAACTTTCGCCCCGGACTGCCGGAAAGACGATTGTGATGCATGCCCCGGTCGAAATCGCCGAGAGTGCCGCCAATATGCTGGCGCGGCTGCGCGCGCGTGCGCCGCGCGTGCATTGCATCACCAACACCGTGGCGCAGCAATACACCGCCAATATGCTGCTCGCGGTGGGCGCGGTGCCTTCGATGACCATTTCCCCCGAAGAGGTCGCGTCATTCGTCGCCGACGCCGACGCGCTTCTCGTCAATCTCGGCACTTTCGATGCCGAGCGGCGGGCGGCGATCGATGTGGCGATCCGTGCGGCAAAGGCGGCGCGCATGCCTTGGGTGCTCGATCCGGCATTCATCGATCGCGCGCCGGCGCGCGCTGAGTTTGCGCGCCAACTGGTCGGCCGCGCGCCCGCGGTGGTGCGGCTCAACACCGCGGAACTTGCCGCGCTTTCCGGCGGCGATCCGGCGGGCGATGCCGCAGCGCGCTTTGCCAAGACGCACGGCACCGTTGTCGCGTTGACCGGCGGCGTCGACCGCGTGACCGACGGCGTGCGCCGCGCGGTGATCGCCAACGGCGATCCGTTGATGGCCGCCGTCACCGCGATGGGCTGTGCCGGTTCGGCGCTCGTCTGCGCCGCGCTCACGGTCGAGCCGGATGCCTGGCTTGCCGCGGCGGCGGCGGTGACCGCGCTTGGAGTCGCCGGCGAAGTCGCCGCGGAAGAGGCGCGCGGTCCCGGCAGCTTCGCCGGCTTGATCATCGATGCGCTGCATGGCCTCGACGCCGCGACCTTGCGGGCGCGAAGCAGAGTGTCGTAATGAAGCTCGATCTGCGTCTTTACGCGATCATCGATCCCGAGCGCGCCGGCGGGCACGGTATCGCCGATCTGGCGCGCTCCGTTGCCGCAGGCGGCGCGACTTTGGTGCAGTTGCGCGACAAGCACAGCGAAACCAGCGCCATGATCGGACGGGCGCTTGCGATCAAGGCCGCGCTGGCGCCTTTTAAGGTGCCGTTCGTGGTCAATGATCGCGTCGATGTGGCGCTCGCGGTCCGTGCCGATGGCGTGCATATCGGGCAGGACGACATGACCGCCGCCGATGCGCGGGCGCTCCTTGGGCCGAAGGCGATTATCGGGCTGTCGATCGAGACGATTGCCGAAGCCGAAGCGGCGCCGGTCGCGCTCATCAATTATGCCGGCATCGGCGGCGTTTATGCGACATCATCGAAAGCGCAAACGAACCCGCCGATCGGTCCGAAAGGATTGGCGATCGTCGCCGCCGCGTTACGCCGCCGGTCGCCGGATTTGCCGGTCGCCGGCATTGCCGGCATCGATGCCGGCAACGCGGCGGCCGTGATCGGTGCCGGCGCCGACGGCATCGCCGTTATTTCGGCGTTGTCGCTGGCGTCCGATCCGGCCGCGGCGGCACGCGCCTTGCGCGAAATCGTCGACGGAATGCTGGCGAAGCGAGGCACCTGACGCGTGCTCGCTTCGCCCTGCGGATCACTTCTGGTTGGCGCTTCCTTGCTGCGGCGCGTTGGCCCCGGTCTGCGGCGGACCCATGATGTTGAACTTCGCCTTCTGCTCGTCGCTGAGAGAGTGATAGAATGCGACGAGTTTCGGGCGCACGGTGTTCATCGCTTCGACCATGGCAGTAAGCCGCGTCTTGACTGCGTCGAGTCGCGCCACCGGACTTTGCGGTATCTGCGTCGGGCAGGAAGTTTTGAGCTGGTCGGCGGCATTTCCCGACGCCTTCTTCAGATCGGCGAAGGCCTCCTGCTGCTGCGCGTTGGGCTCTACGACCTGCTCGATCCGCTGCACCGGGAGCTGGGCGACGTCGCCAGTCTCCTGGCCGCAAGGCGCCGTCAAATCGCCTCCCTGGGGTGCCGAACCGGCCGGCGCGCCGCTCTCGCTGCCCGTGGCGCCGAACCGCCGCTTCTGCTCGTCGCTGAGCGAGTCATAGAAACTCGCCAGCGGCTCGCGCATGATCTGCACGGCCTCGATCATGGCCTCGATACGCTTTTCGGCGGCGTCGAGCCGCGCCACCGGGGTCAGCGGAATATCGGTCGGGCACGACGCCTGGATGGCCTCGTTGGCCTTGCCGGCAGCGGCGTTTAAGGCGTTAAGTGCCGCGGCCTGATCGGCGGTGGGATGGACCGCCCTGCGAATCTTGGCGATCGGAAGATCGCTTACGCCCGGAGCAAGGCCGCTGCAGCTTTGCGCCGCGGCTGAATTGTTGCGGGCAATCGCCTGGCGGTCGGCTCCCGTAGCGCCGTAGTAAACATCGGGGGGCCCGGCGGGGCCGTAGTAAGTCGGCGGGTAATAGGGTCCGGGCGCGTAGATGCTGGCGAGCACGAAATCCGGACCGAAGGCCCAGAACGGATTGTAATAGTCATAGGGCCAAAACGCGAAAGAGAAGATGTCGCCATAGAGGAATGGCCAGAAGACCGGTCCGGCCCATCCGCCCCAACCATAGCCCCAACGATTCCAACCGGCGCCCCAATAGCGGCCCCCCCAGTGATTCCAGCCGCGCCCGTTGCCAAACGCGTTGCGGTTGAAGCCGGCGCGATTGAAATTATTCAGGCCGTGGAAATTCTGTGCTGCCACATGACTGTTGGGGGCGCTCGCTGGGCCGTGGGCGGCAAGGCTCTGGGCGGCGACGCCGCGGTTGACGCCAGCCGAGACATGGGAGGTCACGTGCCCGGTGGAAGCGCGTCCGGCAAAACTGTGCGTAACGCCACGTGTGCCCAAGCTACGGCCCGTGAATCCTCGGAATCCACCGGCGCGGAATCCTCCGCCCGCGTGGAATCCCCCGCCGCCATGAAAGCCTCCGCCGCCGCCGCGTCCGCCACCACCACCTCGGCCGGCTGCCGAGGCATCGGTCGCAATGCCTGCCACCGCAACGGCGACGCTTGTCAGAAGCGCAAGAGCAATTTTGCACGACATGGCACGACCTCCTTCGTCTTTGTCTCCGTTATTTCGATTATTTCTATTTCCGTTGGCGCGTGCCGCTGCAACCTAAACTATACCTTGTAGGTGGAGGTTTCGTGGCGTGGTCCTTAAATTTTGGCAATGATTGCAATGCAGCAAACGGAGCGATCCCTCAGCCGCTGCCGGAAACGCAGTTTGGGCCGTTGCATAGCCCTCGGCGCGTACGCAGAATGCAAAGAATGAGCGTTCCTATTGCCGTCACCGTTGCCGGCTCGGATTCGAGCGGCGGCGCCGGCATCGAGGCGGATTTGAAAACTTTCTCCGCGCTCGGTGTCTACGGTGGCGCCATCATCACCGCGCTTACGGCGCAAAACACCAAAGGCGTGTTCGCCGTCCACAATGTGCCTCCCGACTTCATCGCCGCTCAGATCGACGCGGTTTTCGCCGATCTCGACGTGAGCGCGGTGAAAATCGGCATGCTCGGAGCGGGAGCGGCGATCGACGTCGTCGCCGCCGCGCTCGATCGCTGGCGTCCGCGCAACGTCGTGCTCGATCCGGTCATGGTAGCAAGCTCCGGCGATGAATTGCTGCCCGCGGACGCCATCGGCCGGTTGCGCGAATTGCTCGCCCGCACGCGCCTGGTCACGCCCAATCTCCTGGAAGCCGCGACGTTGCTCGACGCGTTGCCTGCGGGCGACGAGGACGAGATGCTCGCACAAGCACGCAAGCTGCTCGAATTCGGTCCCCGTGCGGTGCTGATCAAGGGCGGCCATGGGGGCGGGCCGGAAAGTGTCGACCTCCTGGTCGAGGGCGGCGACTGTCTGCGGCTCGCCGCGCCGCGCCTGCCGACGCGCAATACGCACGGTACCGGCTGCACCTTCGCCTCCGCCATCGCCGCGGGCCTGGCCAAGGGGCTTTCGCTGGAAGCGGCGGCGAAGGAGGCCAAAACTTACGTGAGCGCCGCCATTGCCGCGGCGGACCGGCTCGGTATCGGCGCCGGCCGCGGCCCGGTGCATCATTTCCATCGGTGGTGGTAGGCTTCCGAGCGCTGGCGAAAGTTGCTACCGCTAAGTACCGGGAAAAATCGGATACCGCGACGATGCTCTCCCCATTCACCGCCGCCGCAATGCTGTCGATACTGATCGCGGCGGGCCAGGCGTCCGCGGCGGAATATGAGATGACGAACCAGACGGGCGTGGTTTTCGCCAAGCACGACGGGGTCGAGCTTGTCGGCGACTTTTATCTGCCCAAGGGCCGCGCCAAAGCGCCGGTCCTGGTCGCCGTCCATGGTGGCGGTTGGCAGGTCGGCAGCCGGCAATTTTATCGGTACTGGGGCCTATTCTTCGCCCGCGCCGGCTATGCAGTTTTCGCCATCGACTACCGCCTCGGCAAGGACGGCCGATATCCGGCCGCCGTCTACGATACCAAGGCGGCCGTCCAGTTCGTGCGGGCGAAGGCCGCCGAATTCAACCTCGACCCCGACCGCATCGGCCTGATCGGCGATTCCTCCGGCGCGCATCTTGCCGCGCTCGTGGCGTTGGCCGGCGATCAGTTCAATTCGGCCTACCGCGACGATGCCGACGCCGCCGTCCCCGCCAACGTCAAGCTCGTGGTCGGCTTTTACGGCGAATACGACTTGCTCGCACAATGGACGCACGATCTGACGGCGCGCCCGCGCGACAATATCGTGGAAAAATTCCTCGGCGCGTCCCCGACGGAGAACCGGCGCATCTACTTCGATTCGTCGCCGATCAGCTATGCCACGGTCGATCGCAACAAGCTGCGCTTTCTGCTCATCCACGGCACCGACGACGATGTTGCCGATCCGGCAACGCAGTCGGGCGCCTTCCTCACGGCGTTGACCCAGGCCGGATTTTTTGCGCGCCGCATCGTCATTCCTGGTGCCGGCCATTTCTGGACGTCCGATCCGTTCGAGAGCGAGCCGCACAGCTACGCCGCGCAGGCGATCCCGCGGCTGATGCGTTTTCTCGAAAGCTCGCTCTGAAGTTGGAAAACAGAAGGCGGCACGGCGTGCTCCGGCATGTCACCGCCATAACGCACGGAGGAAATGGTCATGTCAAAATCAATCATGACGGCCGGCGCTCTTCCTCTCGCCGTGACGGCGTGGGTGTTGTTGCCAATGCAGACCTACCGGGCGGCGGCGCAATCCGGGCAGCTTTTCATTGCCGCCGTCGAGTACGACATCGTGCCGGGCAAGGTCGACGACTTTTTGGCGGCCGTTAAGGAGAATGGTGCGGCGTCCGTGAAGGAGCCGGGCTGCCGCGAATTCGACATCACCGTGTCGCAGACCGATCCGAACCACGTATTCATCCTCGAAGTTTACGACAATGAAGACGCGCTCAAGGCGCATGTCACGACCGATCATTTCAAGAAATACAAAGCCGCGACCGCGGGCACGACGACCAAGCGTCAGGAACAGCGATTGTGGTCGGTTGCGATGAATCTGAAGGGCAAGTGAAGCATGGTCGTGAAAAAGCGTGGCATCGTCGGTGTCGTCGGTCTCGGCATTATGGGCGGCGCGTTCGCCGAGAATCTCCGTGCCGCGGGCTGGCGCGTCGTCGGCTACGATATCGCCGCGGCGCGCCGGCGTGCCCTGGCGCGCAAGGGCGTCGAGATCGCAGCCGACGCGGGCGAAGTGGCGCGGGCGGCGCCGACCATCATCTTGAGCCTGCCCAAGCCCGCTGCGCTCGCCGCGACGGTTGACGCCATCGTCAAGGCCAAGCTGCCGCGCCGCGTGGTGATCGAGGCTTCGACCTTCAAGCTGGAAGACAAGGAAGCCGCCGAAGCGGCGCTACACGAGGCCGGTCACGTCCTGCTCGATTGTCCAGTCAGCGGCACCGGCATCCAGGCCAAGGTGAAGGATCTCGTGATCTATGCCTCCGGCCCGACCGCCGAGATCAAGCGGCTGCGCCCGCTGTTCGCCGATTTTACCCGCCTGGTGCAGGATCTCGGCGTCTTCGGCAACGGTAGCCGCATGAAATATATCGCCAACCTCCTGGTCGCTATCCACAACGTTGCGAGCGCGGAGGCGCTGGTATTGGGCATGAAGGCCGGGTTGCCGCCGGAACTGGTCTACGAGCAGGTCAAGGTCGGTGCCGGCAATTCGCGGGTGTTCGAGCTGCGCGCGCCGATGATGGTGAAAGGCCGCTACGACGAGCCGACGATGAAGGTCTCGATCTGGCAGAAGGACATGGACATCATCGGCAGCTTCGCGCGCGAGCTCGGCGCGCCGACGCCGCTATTCTCGGCGACATTGCCGATCTATGCCGCCGCCATGTCGACCGGCTATGCAATGCAGGACACGGCCGCACCTGCGCCGTGCTCGAAGCCATGGCGGGGATCAGGCGCGGCAAGGGGAAAGTAAAGCGCGCGCGCCGGTGAATGGCGCCGCGCCACGAAGGCAAACGAAAATGGCGCGACGGCGCATATCCGAACAGCCGACGTCCCGGCTCGCCATCTGGGCGCGGCGGCTGGCGCTGTTTTCGCTCGCGGCGACGGTGATCGCGGTGGTCATCGTGCGATCGGGCGCGCTCGACATCGTGCCCGCGCTCTCCACCCTGGCGGGCGCGTTGGCGCTCGCGCTGGTCGCGATCCTCCTTGCCTTCGCCGCCGGCGTAGTCATCTGGACCGAGGGCATCGGCGGCGTGCGCGAGGCCGTCACCGCGCTCCTCATCGGGCTCGTGCTCATCGCCTATCCCCTTTACCTCGGCGTCAAGGCCTACCGGCTGCCGGCAATTTACGACGTCACCACCGACCCGATCGATCCGCCGCGGTTCGTGGCGATCGCGCGGTTACGGCCACGCGATGCCAATCCGGTCACCTATGCCGGCCTGCACATCGCCGAGCTGCAACGCAAGGCCTATTCCGACATCGAACCCGATCTCACCACGGCGACCCCGCAAGAGGCCTACGACGCCGTGCTCAAGGTCATCGCCAAGCGCAAGTGGCACATCGTCGATGCGCGGCCGCCGCAAGGCGCCGCCACACCGCGCGACGGCCTGATCGAGGCGATCGCGCGCACGCCGATTTTGAGCTTTCGCGACGATGTGGCGGTGCGGGTACGCGCGACGCCGGGCGGCGCTCGCATCGATGTGCGTTCGGCCTCGCGCTACGGCCGACACGATCTCGGAGCCAACGCCGCGCGCGTGCGTGCGCTCATCGAGGATGTCGACGATGTCCTCTCGGCGCCGGCAACGGAAAAGAAGCAGCCGGCGCCGAAGCCTACTCAGGCGGCGGGCAAGGGAAATTCGGTCAAGCGGTAAGTGCCGCCGATTGACGGCGTGCCTTCGGTGGCGACTATACCGCGCGCCACCAGGTCCTCGAGATGGGCCAGCACCGAGAGCGAGGCGGCGCCCACGAGTCGCGGATCGAGTCCGATATAGATCGCGCGCACCAAGGTCGGGATATCGGCAGCGCCTTTGCCGAGCCGCCGCAGGATCGAGGCTTCGCGCGCCTGCCGATGGCGGATGTAGCTCTGAACGAAGCGCGGCGCTTCGCGGACCGGAGCGCCATGGCCGGGCAGGTAGACCGGCTCGCTCCGCCGCGCCAGTTTTTCGAGCGAAGCCATGTAATCGCTCATGGCGCCGTCGGGCGGCGCCACGATCGACGTCGACCACGCCATCACATGATCGCCGGAAAAGATCAGGTCCGCTTCCCTGAGTGCATACGCCATGTGGTTCGCGGTATGTCCCGGCGTCTTCAGCGCCTCCACGGTCCAGCCTTCGCCGGTGACGACGTCGCGGTCGGCCAGCGCGATGTCAGGACGGAAATCGAGGTCGGCGCTGGCGTCGAGCCGGTTCGTCTCGCCGATATGCAGCGGGCGGGCCGGGCGGTGGGGCCCTTCCGCATACACCGTGGCGCCGGTCGCCGCCTTGATCTTGGGCACTGCCGGCGAGTGGTCGCGGTGGGTGTGGGTGACGAAAATAGAGGCGACGGTCTCGCCGCGCACGGCGTCAAGTAGGGCCGCAATATGGGCGTCGTCTTCGGGGCCGGGATCGACGATCGCGACCGTACCGCGCCCGATGATGTAGCTCACCGTCCCCTTGAAGGTGAACGGACCGGGGTTGTTGGCGACGAGGGCGCGCACGCCCGGCGCCACCGCGGCGGCCCGGCCGGGCACAAGGTCGAACGTCTTGTCGTAGCGAATGTCGTCGTTCATGCGGCGAGCGCGGCCAGGGGCCGGACGCAAAGGCCGGGCATGACGGCGGCAAAAAAGGATGGAGCCCCGGTGCCGGGATCGCCGGGGCTCCAAGCAATCTCATTCAACACGAGTTGTGAGATCGAGATCGCAGCCAAGGTTATGCAAGCGGCGGGCCAAGTCCGGCGGATGGCCGCCGCACGGCCCGCCGAACCGCTATTTTCCGCCGAATCCGCGCCCTGTGGCCGGTCCGATGTGGCCGGCCGGCGGTCCGGTGTCCGCGTTGCGGGCGGGGCGTGGCTATTTTGCGGGCAGTGGGTCGGCATCGCTAAATCGGCATGGCTAAAACGGCGTCCGGCTGCGGATCGCCGCCGCCAGCGTCCCCTCGTCGAGATAATCGAGCTCGCCGCCAACCGGCACGCCGTGCGCAAGCCGCGTCACCTTGACCTGGGCGTCGTGCAGCAGGTCGGTGACGTAATGGGCGGTGCTCTGACCGTCGACGGTGGCGTTGAGCGCGAGGATGATTTCGTGGACCGACGGATCGTGTGCGCGTTTGACCAGTGCGTCGATGGTGAGGTCATCGGGGCCGACCCCGTCGAGCGGCGAAAGCGTGCCGCCGAGTACATGGTAGCGCGCGTTGATGGCGTGCGCGCGTTCGAGCGCCCACAGATCGGCGACGTCGGCGACCACCACGATGGCCGAGGGGTCGCGCCGGGTATCGGTGCAGACCGTGCATGGGTTCTGCGTGTCGATGTTGCCGCAAATCTTGCATACTTCGATCTTGTCGATGGCAGTCTGCAAAGCCGCGGCGAGCGGCGCCATGACGAGCTCGCGCTTCTTGATCAGGAACAAGGCCGCGCGCCGCGCCGAGCGCGGGCCCAGTCCCGGCAAACGGGCCAAGAGTTGGATCAGGCGTTCGATCTCGGGACCGGCGGCGACGGCGGGCATCGATCAGAATAATTTCAGGCCGGGCGGCAGCGGCAGCCCACCGGTGAGCGCTTGCATGCGTTCGGCGAGAACGGCTTCGAGCTTGCGGCGGGCGTCGGCATGCGCGGCGACAATGAGATCCCCGAGGATTTCCTTCTGGTCGGGCTTGAGCAGCGAATCGTCAATTTGCGCGCTTTTAAGCTCGCCCTTGCCGGAAAGCTTCAGCATGAGCAGTCCGCCGCCGGCCATGCCCTCGACCTCGATGCGATCGAGTTCGGCCTGCATCGCCTCCATCTTTGATTTGAGCTCGGTGGCCTGCTTCATCAGGCCCAGGAAATCGACCATCGCGGCACCTGCTTACAATTCGTCGTCGGCGCGGCCGGTCTCGACCGAAGCCTCGTCCGGTAGCTCGTCCGCCGCGGCTGGCGCGCCGGCAGGCGTGCGCACATCGACGATCTCGGCGCCGGGAAAGCGCGTCAGCACCGCTTGCACCAGCGGATCGCCGCGCATGTCGTTTTTCAGTTCGGCCTTGCGCGTCTGCGTCTGCGTGTAGAGGCTTGGCATGCCCGGCTCGGCCGATACGATCACCATCCAGCGCCGGCCGGTCCACTCGGCGAGTTTCTTTGAAAGTTCGCCGGTGAGCGTTTTCGGCGCGCTTCCTTCAAGACCGATTTCGAGCCGGCCATCCTCGAAACGCACGAGCCGCACGTCGCGTTCGAGCGCGCTCTTGATCGCGAGGTCGCGTTTGTCCGCCGCGAGCGCCACCAAATCTTCGAAGCTTTGCAGCGCGCGCACCGGAACGCTTGCTTCTTCACTGCGCGCGACCGGCCCGTGTGCCGGCAGTTCCGCCGGCGCCGCCGCCAGCGCCGAGCGCGTCGAGCCGCGCGGAATCTCCGCGCGCGGCGTTTCGGCACGCGCCGGCATGTCGGCACGCGGTGCCGGCTGGCCGGGCGGTAGAGCTGCGCCGCCATTGCCGCGCGCGCCTTCACCGAGCGAGCGGACCACCTCGTCGGGCGTCGGCAAATCGGCGGCGTAGGCGATGCGCACCAGCACCATCGCGGCGGCGGCGAGCGGGCGGCCCGCCGCCGCCACTTCCTCGATGCCCTTGAGCAGCATCTGCCAGGTGCGCGCCAAAACGCGCATCGACAGCTTGGCGGCAAAAGCGCGGCCGCGCGTGCGCTCCGTTTCGGTCAGCGACACATCGTCCGCCAAGGCCGGCACGATTTTCACCCGGGTGACGAAATGCGTGAACTCAGCAAGGTCGCCGAGCACCATGGCCGGATCGGCGCCGGCATCGTACTGGTCGCGCACTTCGGCGAGCGCACGAGGGAAGTCGGCGCGCATCAGCGCTTCGAACAAATCGATGATCTTGGTGCGGTCGGCGAGCCCGAGCATCTGCCGCACGTCTTCGGCCCGCACCGGCCCGGCCGCATGTGCGATTGCCTGATCGAACAGCGACAGCGCATCGCGCACCGAACCTTCGGCGGCGCGCGCGATCAAGGCCAGGGCTTCCGCATCGGCGGTAATCGCTTCCTTGGCGGCGATGTTTTGCAGGTGGGCAACGAGCAGCGCCGCATCGACCCGGCGCAGGTCGAAGCGCTGGCAGCGCGACAGCACGGTGATCGGTACTTTGCGGATTTCCGTGGTCGCGAACACGAATTTGGCATGCGCCGGCGGCTCTTCCAGCGTCTTCAAGAGCGCATTGAACGCGGCGCCGGAGAGCATGTGCACTTCGTCGAGGATGTAGACCTTGTAACGGGCAGAGACCGGCGCGTAACGGATGGCCTCGTTGATCGCGCGGACATCCTCGACGCCGTTATGCGAAGCCGCGTCCATCTCGATCACGTCGAGGTGCCGGCTTTCCATAATCGCCTGGCAGTGCACGCCGAGCACCGGCATGTGGACCGTCGGCGCGGTGATGGAACCGTCCGGCAGCTCGTAATTGAGCGCGCGGGCGAGAATGCGGGCCGTCGTGGTCTTGCCGACGCCGCGCACACCGGTGAGGATCCAGGCTTGCGGGATGCGGCCGGTCTCGAAGCCGTTCGAGATCGTGCGCACCATGGCGTCCTGGCCGATCAGGTCGGCGAAGGTCGACGGCCGGTATTTGCGCGCCAGCACGCGGTAAGCTGCGGTCGGGGTCGTAACGTCGTTCATCGGCACTTCTAGAATGTCGCCTGGGTTGAGCCAACCGGTCCGGCCCGAAGTGGCCGGCCCGATGACGAGCTCCGTGAAACCCGGGGAGCGGCGCCAAAAGCCTCTCGATCGTTCCCGGATTTCGCTCCGCTCAATCCGGGCTACTACATGGGCGGGGCTACAATCGCCGGAAAGGGTGGGAGGCTGACGAGCGACCCGAACCGCGCTCGTTAGGGCTGCTTCCTTCCGGACCTGACCCGGTTGGCGAGTGGCTCGTCCACCGCCAACCTCCCGGCGTCTATATTGGCCGCGGCGCAGGGGAAAGCAAGCTGGCCCATTCCCCCTCCCACAAGGGGTGATGGGGAGCTAGATTGCCCGCCGTCATGCTGCGACACGCGCAATGAACATTCGCACGATCGTCCTCGGCGTCGTCATCGTCGTCATCGCCTTTGTCGGCGCCACCTTGCTCATGAACATACTCTGGCCGACCGCGCCGGCTCCGATCCAAGGGAGCCGGCCGGCGCTGGTGGCGGTACCGCCGCTGCAACCGCTGACCGGCACGTCGACGGTGCTGGCGCCGGCAGCCATCGCCATGGCGGCGATCCGCGAGGTGCTCGAAGCGCAGGCGCCGCGCAACCTCTCGGGCAAGCCGCAAAATCCCGTCTCGCAATTGCTCTCCACCGCGCAGCTCACTTTCAACGTCACCCGCGGGCCGCTGAACGTCTCCGGGCGGCCCGACGCGCTGGTCACGGCTACGGCGCTCTCCGGCACGTTCGAGGCGCTGGGCACGCTGACCGGCGGCGCCAGCGCTGGTCTCAACGCAATCGGCGGCGCCGTCGGCAACATCATCGGCGGCAATGTGGGACAGCAGGTACAATCGCTCGCCGGCAAAACCTTCGATCAACATGCCGATATCCACGGCACGGTGACGGCGACATCGCGCCCGACCATCGCGCCGAACTGGCGGCTCTCCCCCAACCTGTCGGCCCAGGTCAACGTCGTCGACGTCGTGCTGCCGATCGGCGGCATCAAGCTCAGCGTCTCCGGTGAAGTGACGCCCGTGCTCGACAATCTGGTGCGTGACCAGACCAACGCGCTGGAAGCGCGCGTGCGCAACGATCCGTTCATCGAGCTTGCGGCGAGGAACGAATGGGCCAAGCTGTGCCGCGCCATTCCGCTCGGCGCGGCCGTCGCGGGCGCGCCCAATCTCTGGCTCGAAGTGCGTCCGACGCGCGCGATCGCGGCGCAGCCGCAGATCGACGCCCGCGCGGTCACCTTGTTGGTCGGCGTGCAGGCGGAAACCCGCATCGTGCCCGGCGAGACCAAGCCCAATTGCCCGTTTCCGAAGCAGCTCGACCTCGTGCCGCAGGCCAACGAGGGCACGCTCGACATCGCCGTTCCGATCGACGTGCCTTTCACCGAAGTCAGCCGCATTATCGACGAGGAGTTCAAGGGCAAGACACTGCCTGAGGACGGCTCCGGCGCGTTCGCCACCACCATCCGCCACGCCACCATCGCCGCCTCCGGCGACCGGCTGCTGATTTCGCTTGCAGTCAACGTCAAGAAGCGGGGCTTCTTCGCCGTTGGCGCCGACGCCAACGTGGACATATGGGGACGGCCGGCGCTCGATCGCGACCGGCAGATCCTGCGCTTCACCGACGTTGCGCTCGACGTTCAGTCCAAGGCGGCGTTCGGGCTTCTGGGCGAAGCGGCGCAGGCGGCCGTGCCCTATCTACAAAGGACGCTCGCCGAGCAAGCCGTGATCGATTTAAAGCCGTTTGCCGCGGACGCGAAGAAGCGTATCGGCGCCGCGGTCTCCGGTTTCGCCGGCCAGAGCCCCGGGCTCTCCGCGAATATTGCCGTGAACGAGCTCCGCCTCACCGGCATCGCCTATGACGACAAGACGTTGCGCATCATCGCGGACGCCAAGGGGAGCGTGAACGTGGCGATCTCGTCGCTGGCGTGGCAGTAGGTTTACGGACCGGCTGGCGTCACGCACCGGGTTGGGGCATAGAGCGTGGGTCGAGCAGTAAAACGCAAGCTGCCGAGTTCCTGACCATCGTGTCCAATCGTCCCGATCGCAATTCGCCGCCGCGCCAGGCCTATTCCGGAAGCCGCATCGAGCGCGCCGCCGTGCGCCGCAGCGACCCAGCCACGCTAGTGACGCTGGCGGAGAACAATCGCGCCGGCTTCTACGTGATTGGTGGCGATGCCGTGGTGCTGAAAAAACGCGGCGAAGATCTCGATCCGCTGTTTTTGCCCGGCGAAATGCGCGCCTTCGGCACCGCGCGCGAGACCGTGTTCCTGGGCCTTCTGGATGAAGCGCCGCGCTTCGGCGCCGGTTTCGATCCGGCGGCGGTCGAGCCGCTCAAAGCGCGTGACGATTTCAAGCTGATCGATCTGCGGTCGATCGCGGTGCAGGGTGCCGTCGCCGCCGAGCATCTGCCGCCGCTCGCCGAAGCCAAGGCGGTCCTCGGCTGGCATGCGCGGCACCGCTTCTGTCCCAATTGCGGCACGGCGACGAATGTCGTGCAGGCCGGCTGGCGGCGCGACTGTCCGTCCTGCCACGCCGAGCATTTCCCTCGCACCGATCCGGTGGTCATCATGCTGGCGATCGCCGGCGAGCGCTGCGTGCTCGGCCGTTCACCGCGCTTTCCGCAAACCATGTGGTCGTGCCTCGCGGGTTTCGCCGAGCCTGGCGAGTCGATCGAGGAAGCGGTGCGCCGCGAAGTGCGGGAAGAGGTCGGCCTCGCCTGCGCCCGCGTCGCCTATTTCGCCTCGCAGCCCTGGCCGTTTCCCTCATCGCTGATGATCGGATGCCACGCCGAAGCGCTGACCGAAAATATCGTCATCGACAAAAGCGAGATCGAGGATGCCCGCTGGTTCGACCGCGCGGAGCTCAAGCTGATGCTGGCGCGCGAGCATCCCCAGGGGCTCGCCACGCCGCCGCCGATCGCCATCGCGCATCACATCATCCGCGCTTTTGTTGAGCACGGCCGCAATGTTCTGGTGGACTGATGCCGGGCAAGACCGACGCGCCGCGCATCCTCTGCACCGGCATCATCGTGCTCGACGAGGTGTTTCACGTCGCAGATTTTCCGCGTCCGGACGCCAAGGTCGAGGCAAAGGACTTTTTCATCGTCAACGGCGGTTGCGCGGCGAACGCCGCCGTGGCCATCGCGCGTCTCGGCGGCATGGCGAAGCTCGCCGGCCCGCTGGGCGGGCCCGCGGGCAAGGACGACAACGGCGACCGCGTGCTCGCCGCGCTCGCGCGTGAGCATGTCGACACCAGCACCTGCCAGCGCATTGACGGCCTGGCGACGGCGCTGTCGGCGATTTTCATCGACGACCGCGGCGACCGCACCATCGTGACCTATCGCGACAAGCGCATCGCCGCGGTGGCGCCGAACGATCCGATGGCGCTGACCGCCGATATCGACCTGGTGCTTGCCGACAATCGCTATCCGCCGTTCGTGCGGCCGGTATGTGAGGCGGCGCGGCAGCGCAAGCTCCGCATCGTGCTCGACGCCGACAAGGCGACGGTCGAAGACGATCCGCTGTTTCGCCTCGCCTCCCATGTCATCTTTTCCTCCGAGTGCCTGATCGCCACCAGCGGAACGGCCGATCTCGGCGAGGGGCTGCGCCGCATCGCGCGGCATAGCGGGGCGTTCCTCGCCGTGAGCAACGGACCGAACGACATCCTCTATCTCGATGGCGATGCGCTGCGCCGCGTGCCGGTGTTCGCAATCCGCGCCGTGGATACGCTCGGCGCCGGCGACGCCTTGCATGCCGGCTTCGCGCTCGCGCTCGCCGAGGGCCAAAGCGAGGTGGCGGCCTTACGCTTCGGTGCCGCGGTCGCCGGTATCAAGTGCTCGCGCTTCGGCGGCTCGGCCGGAACGCCGTCCCGGCCGGAAGTCGAGGCACTTTTGGGGGGGCGCAATTTGGCAACCGATCATTCCCGCGTAAGCGGGCATCCGGTTGCTGGGTCCCCGCTTTCGCGTTCGCGGGGACGAGCGGACGATTGAACAGGACCGGTCTTGTATTAGAATATTCTTCGGGATTACGTAGTTGACGCCACAGCCCCATAGGGGTAGGACCTGACCCGACAGGCCGACGCAAATTGTGGTGATCCGCTGCGTAAACCCGGTTCCAACCGCAGAAAGGGCGGAAAATGGAACCGAAAAACGAATAGGAAATCGAAATTACGTCGGAGATGCTAGGAGCGGGCGCGGAGGCTATTTTGTCTTGCGTCGGGGGTGCGGATCTCGGAGGGCATTTTTCTGCCCCAAGCTTGGCAATAGAGGTCTATCGGGCCATGGAGCGCCTTCGACCTTCCTCAGATAAAACTTCAACCTGAGTGCATGGGAACCGAGAACAACCGCCATCTGGCGGTACCAATTGAATTCCTTCAACAAATCTTTTCCGACGAGGTTCTTTGCACGCGGATTTCCGAAGAAGGTTGCCGGGATTATAGTACCGACTGATGGGTCGGTTGATTGTCGGACAAAAATCAACGGCGCGTGAATCGCATTATTGCGTTGTTCAGCTAAACTGTTAATCCGGTCCAATAGCCATTTAATCTCTTCTCTAATGCGCCTGTGCTCGCCGGATTCGCCCGCAAATGCCGCATTAGTCGTGGCTCTTAAAATATCGCGTTGCGACCAATCGTTTTTTATTGAATGCCAAATGTCCAACGGAATTTTGCCATTCGGTATTCCTGTCACAACCCAAAATAATTCAGCGAGCAGGTCATGCATTGCATTCCATGCAAGAACTACTTCACCAACGGCTCGTACATAAGGTATACGATCTCGCCTTGACCTAACTGCCATCATTGCAGGAAGCCTACATGGCAAACGATCAATACGACGCGAAGGAACGCGACCAACGCCTAGAAAAGATACTGCGCGGCGCGTTCAGCGGCCCTCCTACTCCGCTAAAGGATATCCCAACGCGGAACGGCGAGTCCCGCCGAATCGGCAAGAAAAAGCCTCAACGGCGCTTGCGCCGCCAACGCAAGAAACGTGCTGCCTGAAAGCTGACATCCGGCTTAGTGAGGTTGATGATAGGTGAGGCGCTTGCCCTCACCACCCCTTACCGCAGCGATGGTGCGGTCCTTATCATTGTACCCAAGCGAGGCACGATAGTTGTAGCGGAAGTCAAACTCGGCCAAGTAGCGGTGCAAATGTTTCTCGCCGCAATGCTGATATACACCGCGCATGCCGCGTTTGAAAATTGAGAAAAATCCTTCAACCGTATTTGTGTGCACGCCGTCGCGGACATACTCACCGCGCGAGTGTGCAACGGTTTCATGTGCGGCAAAGTCCTTGCCGACTTTGACGTAGTACTTACTTTCGTCAGTGTGCAGCCGTGTTTCGTGAGCAATGTTTTCCCGCACGATCTTATTGACCGTATTGCCATCAGCAATCGCCGGATGGAATGAACGGACATTGCCGCCGCGCTCGACCAGAGCGATCACCGCGCGCTTACCGGCAGGGCCACGACCACGCTTCTTATAAGGCTGGCCATACCGCTGCGGAGATAACTGCGGGTTTTCCTGCTGGCCGAAATAGGTTTCGTCGGCTTCAACGATCTGGCCTTCACCACCAAGCGGCGGCAGATCAAGGCCACCACGGCGCATTGCCTCGCGTACGCGATGAAACATGAACCAAGCGGTGTTGTACTGACAGCCCAACTCACGGTGTAGCTGATGCGCGGAGAAGCCCTTTTTGCTTGAAGCCGCCAAGTGGAATGCCAAGGCCCAATCAATCAGCTTGGCGTGGCTGCGCTCCATCACTGTCCCAGTCTGGACGGTGAAATCCTTGCGGCATGTCGCGGCGGCGCAGCGATAGCGACCTAGCTTCTTGGTCGCGTAATGCTTGGCGCTGCCGCACTTGGGGCATACCGGACCATTCGGCCAGCGAGCGGCTTCAAACCATACCTTCGCGGCGGCTTCATCGTGAAAAACCGGGTCTGTGAATGCGTTCCTAGCCATCGGACCTCTCCTATGGCTAAATACTAGCACTTGGGGTTTGTGGTGTCAACTACGGAATTGCCATATTCTTCCATGGTAGCGCTTAAGCAACGCTCTGTCTTGGAAGAATATTCCCATGGATGCCATCGACCGCAAGATTCTCACCGTACTTCAGGACGATGCGTCGCTGTCGGTGGCCGAGATCGGCTCGCGCGTCGGCCTCTCCTCGACGCCGTGCTGGAAGCGCATCCAGCGGCTGGAAGCCGACGGCATTATCCAGAAGCGCGTCGCGCTGGTCGATCAGGACCGGGTCGGCCTTGGCATCAGCGTCTTCGTTTCGGTCGAGACCGGCGACCATTCGCAGGAATGGCTGCAAAACTTCGCCAAAGTGGTCGGCGCCATGCCGGAAGTGATGGAGTTTTATCGCATGGCCGGCGACGTCGACTACATGCTGCGTGTCGTGGTGCCGGATATGGCCGGCTATGACGGCTTCTATAAGCGGCTGATCGCAGCGGTGCCGTTGAAGAACGTTACGTCGCGCTTCGCCATGGAGAAGATCAAGTCGACGACGGCACTGCCGATCCCGTAAGTGGGAAGAATTAGTGGCCCGACGCCATGGCGCCGGCCCCGGCAGCCTGGGCATTGCGCGACGCGATCTGCGTCAGCGTCTTGTCGAAGAACTCCGGCGCGTCGCCCAGCGTCAGCCGGCGCGAGCAGTCGGGCGTGCAGCTGAAGGTTTCCCGATCGTCGGCGCCGCGATAGACCACGACAGTGGGATCGTTCGCTTCGGTCACCTCGACGGTCTTTTCCAGTAATACGGCGCCGGTCTTATCCGTGACGATGAAGTTGGTGGCGCCATAGCTCTTGCCGGTAATCACGGCGAGGCCGCCGGGCTGGACCGACAAATCGGCGATCAGCGGGTTGCCGACCACGACGGTGGCGGCACGCTCGGGCAGTTGCAGCATTTTGGCCTGGTCGAGCATGACGATGATCGGTTCGGCGGGCGCCGGAGCGGCCGCTGCCGCCGGCGTGACCAAGGCGACGCTCATGAAGATTGCCGACAGCCAATGCAGCGGGCCCCACTTGGGCCGGCCTCGCGCGCACAACGCCGCCATCGAGACTCTCCGAAACGCTACGCGGAACTTACAAACCGACGAGGCTCTTACACCTCCAGTTGACGCCAAATTGGTGAAAGAAATGCAAATTTGCCGGTAGGCGCCGCCGGCTTCGTTGGCCCCGAACCCCGATGCGGCGGTAACAGGCGGTGCCGGCTCAGTTTCGCTGGGTGAAGGGGTGCAAGAGTTGCGCGCCGAAACTCATCGGGAAGTCGCGATCAGCGATTCCGTAGTGATCGGGCATTTCGCCGGCCGGCATATAAAACGTGCCGAAGATGAGATCGAGCACCGGGAAGGTGGCGGCGAAGTTCTTCTCGCCGCCGCGGTCGGCGGCGGTGTGGTGCCAGCGGTGGAAGACCGGCGTGGCGATCACGTATTTGAACGGGCCTAACGTCCAGTCGAGATTGGCATGCACGAACGCCGAATGCGCGATGGTGATCGGGCCGAGCACGACGAACACGTTCGGCGAGATGCCGATGAGCAGTAAAATCACATCGGCGGCTACGGAGCCGAGGAACAGATTGATCGGATGGAAACGCGCCGCGGAGATCCATTCCAGCTCTTCCGAGGAATGATGCACGGCGTGGTACTTCCACAACTGGTCGCCATGAAACAGGCGATGCGTCCAGTAGGTGATGAAATCTTCGCCGACCAGAAAGATGATCATTTGCGCAACGAGCGGCAGGCTCGCCAGCGGGCCGTGGCCGTTTTCGTAGAAGGCGATCAGGCCGTCGGCGGTGGTGATGTGGAACAGAAGTGCGGCGCCGGCGATGAGCATGCCGATGCGGAAGTAGCGCGCGATGATCGGAATGAAGAACCAGTAGCACAGGTCGGTGATCAGATCGGGCTTGCGCCACCAAGGCCGTCCGGGATTGCAGGCCCAAAAATAGGTCAGCACCGTGAAGGCGGCGGCTATTCCGAGCGAGATCGGAATGATCTTCATAAACGTCTCGCCGACGTTGACGACGAATCCGAGCAATTCCTGGTTCATGCGATAGCCGCTTTTTTTGGCCAGTTGCCTGGCGGTTGTTGTGTGCGCGGGCAGCAGCTGCGCGTTATCTGATCGATATGAAGGATGCGCATTAATACGCGATGAATAGGAACTCAGCCGAGCTGCGCCGGCAGGGCTTTGCTGAATTGCAGCAAATGCATTTGCCGGTTACGCCGCTGAAACTTCTATCGGCTATTTGTTGTTCATCCACGAGCGCGGTTGGGCCTGGGGCGGGCCTGCCGTCACCGGGTGCGCCGGGAGCGCGCGGCAAACGCTACCGTTGTTCGCACCGCGGAAAGGCGCCGTTAACTACGACAGGGAACAAGGCGCCGGATGGAAGTTTCCACAGTTGATTTAACCGCATCGCAAGTTCTCGCGGTTAGGTTACGTCATGATCCAAACGGTCCGGAATAACGGGCCCTGGGTCGAGCTCAGACAGCTACATGTGGACCTTAAGGAGCCAACAGATGAAGACCCTCGTTTCGCGTTTCGTGAAGGACGAATCCGGCGCCACGGCCATCGAGTATGGCCTCATCGCCGCCGGCATCTCGGTTGCCATTATCGCCGTCGTCAACGGCCTCGGCACCAAGCTGAACACGACCTTCAGCAGCATCTCCACGCAGCTTAAGTAAGCGCGTTCGGATGAACGTCTCAGAGAGGGCTCCGGCCGTGCCGGGGCCCTTTCGCTTTTTTGCGGCGCTCGCTAACGCGCTCTCAACCCGCGCCGGGTAAACCCGCCGGGAGCACCTATCGACGGTATCCGAGCCATGGTCCTGTTGACCGAAGTGATCAAGCTGACGCTGTTTCCGGCGATGATGGCGTTTGCCGCGTCCAGCGACCTGTTCACGATGACGATCGCCAACCGCGTCTCGCTTATCCTAGTCGCCGGCTTCGGCCTGCTCGCCGCTCTGGTCGGCATGAGCGCCGCCGATCTGTTGTCGCATGCCGGCGCAGCCGCGGTGGTGCTTGCGGTCGTTTTCGTCCTCTTCACCCGCGGCTGGATCGGCGGAGGCGACGCCAAGCTCGCGGCCGCCACGGTGCTGTGGTTCGGTTTCGCCCACCTTGCCGATTATCTCGTTTACGCATCGTTGTTGGGCGGGGTGCTGACGATTGCGATCATGCAATTTCGCACCATGCCGCTGCCGCGGGTCTTCGTCGGCCGCGAATGGGCCGAGCGGCTTCACCGCATCGACGGCGGCGTTCCCTACGGCATCGCGCTCGCCGCGGCCGCGCTCCTGGTCTATCCGCACACCGAGTGGATGGCGTCTATAACTCATTAACGAATTCGGCCTAAGCCGATCCAATGGCGCCGGATCCGGCCCGGGTCCACCGCCAAAAAACCGTGGCGTAACGCGTAATTAACGCGATTTAGATACGCCTCATTAACCATGCTTTGACGTTTAGCTGTTGAAATCCGCGAGACGACGACTGTCCGCAGTTTGCGTCGCTTTGGGAAGTTGAAGAGTCATGAAACCCGCGCGCCTCATCGTCCTGGGTGTTGCTCTTGCCGCCGGCGGCGTTGCCGCCTACCTGGCAAGCGGCGGCCGACAAGCCGAAGCGCCCAAAGCGCCGCCGCCGCCGCCGCTCGCCACCGTCGATGTGCTGATCGCAAAATCCGATCTCGACACCGGTCAGGTCGTCAGCGACAAGGACATCGCCTGGCAAACCTGGCCGGCCGCTTCGACGGGCTCGAACTTCATTAAAAAGCCCGATCGGCCGGACGCGATCAAAGACTTCGTCGGCGCCATCGTGCGCTCGCCGGTCATGGCCGGCGAACCCATTCGCGACTCCAAGGTCGTCAACGGCAAGGGCGGCGGCTTCATGGCAGCCATCCTGCCGCACGGCATGCGGGCTATATCGCTCGATATAGCGCCCGACACCAGCGCGGGCGGCTTCATCCTGCCCAACGATCACGTCGACGTCTTGCTGACGCGTCACGACAAGGCGGCGGAGAAGATCTCCGGCCTCGAGAAATTGATCAGCGAGACGGTCCTGAGAAACGTCCGGGTGCTCGCCGTCGACCAGACGGTCGGCGAAAAAGACGGCCAGAAAGTCGTGATCGGCAAGACTGCGACCATTGAGCTCGATCCGCACCAGGCCGAGACGCTGGCGCTGAGCCGTCAGCTCGGCACGCTTTCACTCACTCTGCGCAGCCTTCTCGACTCACAGTCGCCGACCCCCGAAGGCGGCGACAACCAGGAAGAAAAGGCCGGCGCGGGCATCAACACGGTTCGTTACGGCGTGAGCACGCAATCGACCACGCGCTGAAGCCGCACGAAGGGGAATTGACCATGAGACCAAGGACACCGATCGGCGCGGCCGCTCTCGCCGGGCTACTGGCGGGCGTGGTGTCGTTGGCGGTGACGCATGGCGGCGCCGCCGGCGCGGCCGAGCGGCAAGTCGGCGAACCGGGAACGCAGCCGATCGTCGTCGCCGCGAGCGATTTTGGCTCGCGCTTCCTCCCGCTTGGCAAAGGCAAGTCGGTGGTTGTCGATTTTCCGCGCGACATCAAGGACGTGCTGGTTGCCGATCCGAAAATCGCCAATGCCGTGATCCGCTCTTCGCGCCGCGCTTACATCATCGCCATTACCGCGGGCGCGACCAACATTTTCTTTTTCGATTCCGCGGGCAAGCAGCTCGCGGGTTTCGACATTGCGGTCACGCGGGATGTCAGCCCGATCCGCGCGGCGATCCACCGAATTATGCCGGACTCGGACGTCAATGTTGAAGGTATCGGGGACGGCATCATGCTGACCGGCACGGCGGCAAACCAGGCCGAGGCGCAGCAGGCTTGCGCCGTGGCGTCACATTTCGTCGGCGCAAGTGAAAGCGGCTTCAGCGGCAGCGCTGGGAGCGGCGCCGGCGCGGGCTCCAGCGGCAGCGGTTCGACGACGGTCGTCAGTGTCGGCGGCGCAGGCAGCAATAACGGCAGCAGCAACAGCTGCTCCGGCTCGTCGAGCAAGGTCATCAACTCGATCATCGTGCGCGGCCGCGATCAGGTCATGCTTAAAGTGACAGTCGCGGAAATGGACCGCACTGTGATCAAGCAGTTGGGCGTCAATCTCAGCGGCAGCGTCGGCTATGGTGCGACCGTCGTCAATTTCAACAATACCAATGCCTTCCCGGTCAACGGGACGCCGCCCAGTTCTGTTGCCGGCGTGTTTAAAAACGGGCTGACCGCGACCTTGCAAGCGATGGAGCAAGTCGGCGTGGTCCGCACCTTGGCCGAACCGACGCTGACCGCGATCTCCGGCGAATCCGCGCATTTCCTGGCCGGCGGCATGTTCCCGTATCCGATACCGTCGACCAACGGCCAGCCGCCCGGCATTGCCTTTCAGAACTTCGGTGTCGGCCTGACCTTCAGCCCGGTGGTGCTGTCGGAAGGCCGCATTAGCCTCCACGTGTCGACGGAAGTCTCGCAGCTTAACTCCACGATTTCCGTGACGGTGGCGGGAACGACCGTTCCCGGCCTGGATGTGCGGCGCGCGGACACGACGGTCGAAATTCCCTCGGGCGGTTCGCTCGCCATGGCCGGCATGATCGAGAATCAAACCAAGCAGGACATCACCGGCTTTCCCGGACTGATGCAGGTGCCGATTCTGGGAACGCTGTTTAAAAGCCGTGACTACCAAAATAATCAGACCGAGCTTGTAGTTCTGGTGACGCCTTATGTCGTGCACGCGGTGGCGCAGAAGGATCTGTCGCGGCCCGACGACGGCTTCGCCGATCCGAGCGATCCGGCGAGCGTGCTGCTGGGTCGGCTCAACCGCATCTACGGCGTCGGCGGCACCACCGATCCGCCGGACAATTATCGCGGCAAATACGGCTTCATCCTGGACTGACCCAGGTCCGAAGGAGACAACGATGCAAATTGCCCCGACAACGATCACCGAGCGCCGCGGCATCGCCAGCTTAGCCATTCGCGCGCTGGTGGTCGGCGGCTGTGCGCTCTTCGTTTGCGCCTGCAACACCGACCAGCAGGTCGCCGCGGGGCCCGACGTTCCCAGCGATTACCGCTTGCGGCATCCCATCACCGTCACCGAGGCGGACCACACCATCGAAGTCTTCATCGGCTCCAACCGCGGCGAGATCAACGCGGTGCAGCGCGCGCAGGTGATGCAGTTCGCGCAAACCTGGAAACATGAGGCGACCGGCGGTGTTATTGTCGATCTGCCGGTCGGCACCAGCAACGAGCGTGCGGCGGCGGAGGCGATGCCTACGATCCGCTCGCTGCTTACCGCCGGCGGCGTGCCGCCCAACGGTCTGCTGGTGCGCGCCTACAACCCGCCGGCGATCAACCTCGCGACCATCCGCATCACCTATCCGCGGCTCGCCGCTCAAGCCGGGCCGTGCGGCGTCTGGCCCGAGGATATCGGGCCGAGCTTCAACCGCGCTTATTCCGAGAACCAGCCGATGTGGAACGCGGGCTGCGCCACCCAGCGCAACCTTGCCGCCATGGTCGAGAATCCCGCCGACCTGGCGCAGCCGCGCGCCGAAACGCCGGCCTATGAAATGCGGCGAACGGCGGTCATGGAGCAATATCGGCAAGGCCAGCGCACCCAGACGCAGTACCCGGCCGAAGATTCGACCAAGATCAGCAACGTTAGTTCAACAGGACAATAATCCGGCAGGTCATGAGCCCAGCTAGTCAAGCCGTTTTGCAGGAAATGCCGGTCGCCGAGGTCGCCGGGCGCGAGGAGCGCATCGCGCCGGCGCCGCGCGTCTCCGTGCAGGTGTTCTGCGAGACCGTGGAGACCGCAGCCGCGATCCAGGCCGCCGGCGAGGACCGGCGCATGGCCAAGGCGCATCTGCGCATCCAAATGGGTGGATTGATCGCCGCCATCGAAGCCTATCGAAGCTCGCCGACGCCGAACGTCATCATCCTCGAGTCCGAAAACCGCAGCGAGGACATCCTCGCCGGATTGGACCAGCTTGCGCCGGTATGCGACGCCGCGACCCGCGTCATCATCATCGGGCGCATGAATGACGTTGCGCTCTACCGCGAGCTAGTGCGGCGCGGCGTCAGCGATTATCTGATCGCGCCGGTCGGCGCGTTGCAGATCGTGCGCGCCGTGTGCGGATTGTTCTCGGCGCCGGATGCCAAGCCGGTCGGCCGCATCGTCGCCGTTGTCGGGGCCAAAGGCGGCGTCGGCGCCTCCACTATCGCCCACAACATCGCGTTCTCCGTCGCCCGCGATCTCATGCTCGACGCAGTCGTGACCGATCTCGACCTCGCGTTCGGCACCGCCGGGCTCGATTTCAACCAGGACCCGCCGCAGGGCATCGCCGAAGCGGTGTTCTCGCCGGACCGCATCGATACCGCCTTCGTCGACCGGCTGTTGTCGAAATGCACCGACCATTTGAGTCTGCTCGCGGCGCCGGCGACGCTCGACCACGTTTACGACTTCGGCGCAGACGCTTTCGAGTCGATCTTCGACTCGCTGCGCGCGACGGTGCCCTGCATCGTGCTCGATGTGCCGCATCAATGGACCGGCTGGACCAAGCAGACGCTGGTCGGCGCCGACGACATTCTCATTGTCGCCGCGCCAGATCTCGCCAATCTGCGCAACACCAAAAATCTGTACGACTTCCTCAAGGCGGCGCGGCCGAACGACCATCGCCCGCTCTATTGCCTCAACCAGATCGGTGTGCCCAAGCGGCCCGAGATCAAGGCCGCCGACTTCGCCAAAGCGCTGGATGACGAGCCGGTCGCGGCCATCCCGTTCGAGCCGCAGCTGTTCGGCGCGGCGGCGAATAACGGACAAATGATCGCGGAGATTTCAAATAGCCACCGCACCGCCGAGGTTGTCCGGCAACTGGCGCAGAAATTGACCGGCCGCACCGAGCCGAAGAAGCAACGTTCAAGCCTGCTGTCGCCGCTGTTCGAGAAACTGCTGCAACGGCAATAGTGACCGCAATGTCTGTCGGAGTAGCGTAAGTGTTTGGCAAGCGTCCCGTTCCCGGTAATTCGAGCCCCGATACCGCCGTCGCGGAGCGGCCGGCGGCCGCGCCGCGTCCGGCAGCG
>JARLIY010000149.1 GCA_031291475.1 Xanthobacteraceae bacterium | reverse complement strand
GCGCCGGGTTCCCGGCCGCCGGCGCCGTCCCGCCCGCGACAAACGCCTCCGGCGCGACGGCAGGTTGCGCCGCCGGTCACGCCTGCGCCGGCGCCGGCAGCTCCTCCACCGCCGCATTGAGACCGATCAGCCCGCCCCGAGGCGTGCCAGCGCCACGCTGCCGGCAACCGGACGATCGAGCGCAAGAGCGCCAAAATTGCCGTCGCCGACCAGCGCGGCATCGAGCAGCTTATGATAGGCCGGCCGCGAAACCTCGACGGCGCCGAACATCCGCAAATGTTCGGTGACGAATTGGGTGTCGAGCAGGCGGTAATGGCCGGCCTTGAGCCGGGCCACGAGATGTACGAGAGCGACCTTGGAGGCGTCCCGGGCGCGATGAAACATGCTTTCGCCGAAGAAAGCGCGTCCAAGGCTGACGCCGTAGAGTCCGCCGACCAGCTCGTCTTCTTCGTATACCTCGACCGTATGGCAATCGCCGCGCTCGTAGAGCTTGCGATAAAGATTGCGGATGCGGGTGTTGATCCAGGTGCGGGTGCGCCCGGGCATTGGTTGCGAGCAGCCATCGACCACCGCGTCAAAGTCCTGGTCGACGACCACCGTGAAGCGGTTGGAACGTACCGTCCGCGCCAGCCGGCCAGGCACGTGGAAGCTGTCGAGCGGGATGATCCCGCGACGCTCCGGTTCGATCCAATAGAGGGCAGGGTCCTCGGCGCTTTCCGCCATGGGAAAGATGCCGCAGGCATAAGCCTTCAGCAGCACTTCCGGGGTGATCTCGACGAGCGCCGATTCGCGGCTTGCCATCCCTATCGTTTAACCGCCGGCGGTCCGTACTTTCAAGGGCGGCGGGCCGGACTTAACCAGCCGTAAACCAAAATTTCGGTAAGATTTTCGCCAGCTTGAACGTATTTGCTCCGCGGCGCGTTATGCCGGCATGTAACGACCTGAAACTGCCGCCATGGAAACGATCGTCAGCGCGATCCAGCCGATCCGCGTCCTCCTCGTCGAGGATGAATTTCTCATCAGCGAATGGGTCGCGGAAACGCTGTCGGACTACGGCTTCGCCGTATGTACGGCAACCAATGCGGCGGATGCGTTGCGGCAAATTATGTCGGCCCCAGTGGACGTGCTGTTCACCGATATCAACCTGCCGGGCGGCATGGATGGCGCGGCATTGGCACGCCGCGCCCGCGAACTGTTGCCCGACCTGCCGGTGGTTTACGCCTCCGGACGCGTGAGCATGCTCGACTCCAAACAGCGGGTGCCGGGATCGCTTTTCGTAGCCAAGCCCTACGCTCCGGAGCTCATCGCGCAGCTTCTCGCCGACACCGTCAGAGCGACGACCGAGCGAGTGCCGGCCTGAAGCGCTATTGCTCGGCCGCGCCGCGCGCCAGAAATTCTTCCAGCCAGTGAATGTGATAATCGCCGTCGATGATTGCCGCTTCGCGCGCCAGCGCCCGGAACAAGGGCAGGGTGGTCTCGATGCCGTCGACCACGAATTCATCGAGCGCGCGGTTCAAGCGCATGAGGCATTCGCCGCGCGTTTTGCCATGGACGATGAGCTTGCCGACCAGCGAATCGTAAAATGGCGGAATCGTGTAGCCATGATAAACGGCCGAGTCGATCCGCACGCCGAGCCCGCCGGGCGGATGGTAATGCACGATCTTGCCAGGCGAAGGCCGGAACGATACCGGATTTTCGGCATTGATGCGGCACTCGATGGCATGGCCGTTGAACTTCACGTCGCTCTGCTCCAGCGCAAGATCGTTGTCGCCGGCAACGCGGATTTGTTCGACCACGAGGTCGATGTCGGTGATCATCTCGGTTACCGGATGCTCTACCTGAATGCGGGTGTTCATCTCGATGAAGTTGAATTTGCCGTCCTCGTAGAGGAACTCGACGGTGCCGACGCCGAGATATTTGATCTCGCGCATGGCACGCGCGACGGTCTCGCAGATCTGGTCGCGGGCGGCGGTATTCAGGGCGGGCGAAGGGCTCTCTTCCCAGACTTTCTGGTGGCGGCGTTGCAACGAGCAATCGCGCTCGCCGAGATGAATGGCGCGGCCTTTGCCGTCGCCGAGCACCTGGATTTCGATGTGCCGCGGCCGTTCGAGATATTTTTCGAGATAAAGGGTGTCGTCGCCGAAGGCCGCCTTGGCTTCGGTGCGCGCGATGGCAAGCGCGGAAGCAAGTTCGCTCTGCGCGCGAACCACCTTCATACCCCGGCCGCCGCCTCCGGCTGCGGCCTTGAGCATGACCGGGTAGCCCATCTCGCGCGCCAATCGTTCGGCTTCCTGGTCGGAGCCGAGGCCGCCGTCGGAACCGAGGACGGTCGGGATGCCGAGGTCCTTGACCGCGCGTTTGGCTGCGATCTTGTCGCCCATCAAGCGGATGTGTTCGGGGCGGGGACCGATGAACTGCACGTTGTGCGAGGCGAGGATTTCCGCGAAGCGGGCGTTCTCGGAGAGGAAACCATATCCCGGGTGCACGGCGTCGGCGCTGGTGATCTCGCAGGCGGCCAGCAGTGCCGGAATGTTGAGGTAACTGTCCTTGGCGGGCGGCGGACCGATGCAGACGCTCTCGTCGGCGAGTCGCACATGCATGGCATCCTCGTCGGCCGTGGAATGCACCGCGACCGTCCGAATGCCGAGCTCCTTGCACGCCCGCAACACGCGTAGCGCGATCTCACCCCGGTTAGCGATCAGGATTTTATCGAACATTGCGGCGGCTCGGCGCGCGGCACTTCATTCGATGATCATCAGCGGCTCGCCATACTCGACCGGCTGAGCATTCTCGACCAGGATCTGGTTGACCGTGCCGGAGCGCGGCGCGGGGATTTGATTCATCGTCTTCATCGCCTCGATGATAATCAGCGTGTCGCCGGCCTTCACCTGGGCGCCGACCTCGACGAACGGCCGGGCGCCGGGCGCGGGGCCGAGATAAGCGATACCCACCATTGGGGAGGCGACGAGGCCCGGATGCTGTGCGGGCTCGACCGGGACGGCCGCCGGCGCCGCGAGCGCTGCGGGCACGGGGGCGAGCGGCCCCTCTGCCGGTTGCGCGCGTCCGCCGGACGCATCCGCAATGCGCGCGACGCGGATCGAAACACCGTCGCGTTGAATTTCGATTTCAGAAAGGCCCGTTTCGTCCAGCAGCTTGGCTAGTTCGCGGATCGCGTCGGGATCGATCGCGGGCGTCTTCGGTGGGTTCCCAGGCTGGCGCGCCACGATCAAACCTTCGTGCGATCTTTGGCGCCGATCATGGCGGCGAGATCGCTGATCGCGCGCGCATAGCCATCGACGCCCAACCCGCAGATGACAGTTCGCGCGGCTTGCGAGACATAAGATTGGCGGCGGAAGGGCTCCCGCGCACGGATGTTGCTGATATGAACCTCGATGACCGGAACCTCCAGCGCGAGGAGGGCGTCAAGGATCGCGATGGAGGTGTGCGAGTATCCGGCCGGGTTGATGATAACTCCGGCCGCGTGCTTGGCACGCGCCTCCTGGATCCAATCGATGATCTCACCTTCGTGGTTGGACTGGCGGAAATCCACCGTAAGCCCATGCCGTTTCGCCGTTGCGCGGCATAGCCTCTCGACGTCGGCAAGCGTGGCGTGTCCGTAGATTTCCGGCTCGCGCGTGCCGAGAAGATTGAGATTGGGTCCATTCAGGACGTAGACGGTCTTCGACATTTCGCGAGTTACACCCGGCCATTGTCGCCGCCGGCAAACGCCCGCCGCGCCGCGTCCGTTTATAGGGAAGGCACCCGCAAAGGGGAAGCCTTGCGGGGCCCGCCGGCGCCGCTATTGGCGCATCGGCGCCCAACAACGCATTGGTTAATGCGGCGCGTGGCGGGCCTTAGTTGCGCGCGGCTTTGATCTTTTCACGCAGCGCGTCGATGCCGACCGCTCCCACAACGACCTCGTCACCGACCACATAGCTCGGCGTGCCATTTACGCCGATGGCGTCGGCGAGCTTCATGTCCTCGTCGATCGTCTTCTTCACTTCGTCGCTATTCATGTCCTTCTCGATGCGGGCCATGTCGAATCCGACTTCTTTGGCGGCCGCAAGCGCGTGCGCCTTGTCGGCGGGGCCGCGGCCGCCGAGCAGCTTCTGGTGAAACTCGATGTATTTCTTTCCAGTTACATCCTGCATACGCGCGGCGACGGCGACATGCGCGGCTTCGACCGATCCCTCGCCGAGCACCGGGAACTCTTTGAGGACGAATTTGAGATTGGGATCCGTCTTCACGAGATCGAGCATGTCGGGCAGAGCGCGTTTGCAGAAGCCGCAATTGTAGTCGAAGAATTCGACCATTGTGACGTTACCTTGCGGATTGCCGAGCACGACCTGGTGCGGCGAGCTGAACAACGCCGCCTTGTTCTCGGCGACCGCGGTGCGGTGCTTGGCGGCTTCAGCCGCCTGCTGGCGTTTATCCAGCTCGGTCATTACGTCCTGCATCACCTCGGGGTGCGCGAGCAGGTAGTCTTTGATGATGTTGCCGATCTCCTCACGCTGATCGGCGGAGAAGGTCTGTGCTTGCGCCGGTGTCGCGGCAGGCGAGGCGAGAAACAACGTCGCTGCAATCAAAATTGCCGCGCGCGGGATCGATGTCATCGGGATGATCCTTTTTTGCATTTAATTGCCGATTCGAAGGGGGCTTTGCTTTCCTTTGTTGAAAGCGACGATATCGTCGGCTTTGACCCAGCCGGGAGACCCGACCGGAAACCGCGTCTTGGCACGCGCCGCGAGTTCGCGCGCAGTCTTGTTGTCGCCGCGTGAAAATGCAGCTTGCGCCGAGGCGAGATCGGCATCGGCCAAATCGCCGCTGTGGCCGTAGGCCATGGCCAGCTGGTCATAGGCATCTCCGGATTCGGGCTCTTTGATCAGGGCCTCGCGCAACAGCGGAATGGCTTCTTTGGTCATTTGTGGGTTGTTATTGGCGATGAGTGCTTGCGCCAGCAGGATTTGAATGAGGGCCGGACTGGGCGCCAGCTGAACGGCGCGGCGCAAAGGCGCGATCGCCTCCGCGGCGTGTCCGCTCTCGAGCAGGGCCTGGCCCTTGAGTTCGTAGAAATAGGGATAATTGGGCATCGACTCGATCATGCTGTCGATTTGCGTGACGGCGGAGCGAAGGTCGCCGAAGCGGTAGGTGGCAATGGCTCGGGCGTAACGCGCCGGCATGCTGGTATCGGATGAAGGATAACGCCGCAGCACGACATCGGCCCGTTCGGTAAAGCCGTACAGCTTGGCGCGCATCATATCGTGCCGAAATTGCAGCTCGGGCGCGTCTTTCTTGTCCCAGTAAGGAGTCTTGACCAATTCGGTGAGCGCCGCCATGCGCTCCGCGGGCATCGGGTGGTTCTGCACATACGGATCGATATACGCCGCCGAGAACATCATTTCGTCGGCGAAATGCTTGAAAGTGTCGTACATGCCCTTGGCCGACTGGCCGGTCATGGTGAGGAAGCGGACACCGGCGCGGTCGGCTTGCTCCTCTTGAGCGCGTTGATAGGCCAGCAGCGTGTGCATCAAATAGGATTGCGGTGCACTCAGCACCGCCGAACCGACATCGGCCATACCCGCGCCGCCGCTACGTGAACCGGCGACCACCGCGCCCACGCCGAGCAGCATGGCGACAATCGCCGCCGTTTGCGCGTTGGCGAGCTCCTGACGCATCTTGGAAAGGTGGCCGCCGACGATGTGGCCCGTCTCGTGGGCGAACACGCCGATGAGCTGATTGGGCGTCGTCGCCTGTTTGAGGGCGCCGGTAAAGATGAAAATGCGGTGTGCGTCCATGACGAATGCGTTGAACACATTTTCGTTAATGATCACCACCTGGACATTCTGCCGGCTTTCGCCGGCTACGCGCAAAATCGGAGCCGTATAGTCGCGCAACAGCTGCTCGATCTCCGCGTCGCGAATCATCGGGATGCCGGCAGTCGATCCGGTCTGCGCCCGGGCCGGCAGTCCCGCCAGCGCGACGGCGGCGGCAGCGGTCAGCGCGATGGTGCGCGACGCTGGTCTCATCCGACGCGTCTTGCTAGGAGTTTTGGCGACGATCATCTGGGACAAATATCGCGATCCCCCGGTGTGGGACCAAGCTATGGATCGAACCGGGTACGGTCAACACAAGGTCGGCGCATGGCAAGGACGAGCCACGGTGACGAAATCCGCTGAATACGGCAGCACCGGGGCGACGACCCGCGACTCCCGATCCGTTGAGGCAAAGTGATGCTCGAAAGGGCCAAACATCTCTTGCGACCATCTGTCCGCAGCGCCGTGCCGCCCTTCATGGTGATGGATGTGGTGGCGGCCGCCGCACGGCTTGAATCGCAGGGCCGGCGCATCATTCACATGGAGGTGGGCCAGCCGGCCGCGGGCGCGCCGGCGACTGCCATTGCCGCGGCGCGCGCGGCCCTTGCATCCCCGCTCCGCTACACGGAAACCCTGGGCGTCGCCTCGCTGCGCCGCCGTATCGCGCGGGCCTATGGGGAATGGCACCACCTCGACATCGATCCGGATCGAATCGTCGTCACCACCGGCTCCTCCGCGGGCTTCATCCTCTCTTTCCTTGCCGCCTTTGACGCGGGCGATCGGGTTGCCGTGCCGCTGCCTGGCTATCCGCCCTATCGGCACATCCTCACGGCGCTCGGCTGCGAGCCCGTGGCAATCGAGACGAGCGCGGCAACGCGCTGGTCGATCGACAGCGAAGCTCTGCTCGCTCATCATCGCGCCAAAAGACTCAAAGGCGTGATCGTAGGCTCGCCGGCCAATCCGAGCGGCACGATGATGACCGCAAACGCGCTCGCCGAGCTGATCGGCTGCGCCGAGGATGCCGGCATCGCTGTCATCTCCGACGAGATCTATCACGGTCTCGACTATACGTTTGCCGCAGAGTGTGCCGCACGCATCTCGCCCGATACCATCATTGTCAATTCCTTCTCCAAATATTTCTGCATGACCGGATGGCGGATCGGCTGGATGGTGGTGCCGCCGCCACTGGTACGGGCGGTCGAGCGACTGCAACAGAATCTTACGATTTCGGTTCCGACACTTTCGCAAATCGCGGCCGAAGCCGCTTTCGAGGGGCGAGCAGAGCTGGAGAATGTGCGGCGGGGATACGAGGAGAACCGGCATATTTTGCTCGATGGCTTGCCGCGCGTCGGTCTCGATTCGTTTTTGCCGGCCGATGGCGCATTCTATCTCTATGCCGATGTCTCGCGCTTCTCCGGCGACAGCTTTGCGTTCGCAAAGCGCATGCTGGAGGAGGCGGGCGTGGCGGCAACGCCTGGTGTCGATTTCGATCCGGTGCGCGGCAAGAATTTCCTGCGCTTTTGCTACGCCGGCGCGCCTGAAGAGATGCGTGAAGCCGTCGAACGCATCGGTGCTTGGTTGCGAAAATGATTCGATGGAACCGAGGCCGGCAATGAGCGAAGCTCTGTTCGACATTCTGCGTAAGGTGACGACCGCGACGATCACTACCATGCTCTTGCGAAAAGGCATCCGGCGCTGCTGGATGAACGGTCCCAAACCGCTCGTTGCCAAGGGCGATCGCGTCGTTGGACGCGCATTCACCCTGCGCTTTGTTCCCGTGCGCGAAGATCTTGCGACCGTGGAAAGCTGGGGCAATCCGGTATCGACGCGGGCGGCGATCGAAGAAATGCCAGAAGGAGCAATCGTGGTCGCCGACGCGATGGGCGTGCAAAGCGCCGGCATTTTCGGGGACATCCTTTGCGCGCGCATGAAAAAGCGCCGCGTTGCCGCGCTCGTGACCGATGGTGTCGTGCGCGACCGCACCGGCGTGCTCACGAGCGCGCTGCCGGTCTGGTGCGCCGGCGTTGCCGCGCCGGCTTCCGTCAACGGATTGACCTTCGTCGGCTGGCAGCAGCCGATCGGCTGCGGCGCATGCGCGATATTTCCGGGCGATGTGATCGTGGCCGACGACGACGGCGCGGTCGTGATCCCGCAAGCTATGCTGGAATTCGCCGCCCATGAAGGCGCCGAGCATGAGCTTTACGAAAGCTGGGTGTTCAGCGAAGTCGAAAGCGGCGTGAAATTGCCCGGCCTTTATCCGCCGAATGAGGAAGCCAAAGCGCGCTACGCTGCGTGGCGGAAGTCGAAGGCGTGAGCGGCCAACGGCCGCGCTGCGGGTCATAGGGCGCCGATGTTCTTCACCGTCTCCAAAGTCCTCGGGTTCTTCGCCTGTCCATCGAACTTCCTGATAGTCATCGGGCTCATCGGGATCGTTCTCTTGTGCACGCGGTTCACGCGCCTTGCCAGTTGGCTCATCGTTACCAGCCTCGTGCTCATCGCGATTGCCGGCTTATCACCGCTCGGCAACGCACTGATCCTGCCCTTGGAGCAACGCTTCCCGCCCTGGGACGCTTCACGCGGACCGCCCGACGGAATCGTGGTGCTCGGCGGTGCAATCTTGCCGGGTATGTCGGCGTCGCGGGGCGCCACCGTTCTCAACGACGCCGCCGAGCGGGTCACCGTGGCCGCCGAACTGGCGCGCCGCTACCCGAACGCGCGGATCGTCTATAGCGGGGGGAGTGCGGCCCCGATTTCCGACGATGGCCTCGAGGCGGGGTTCGCTGTGCGGCAACTGGAAGCGCTCGGCGTCGCGCGCGAGCGCATCGTTGCCGAGGAGCAGTCGCGCAATACGATCGAAAATGCAGTCTTCTCGCGCCTCGTCGCCAACCCGAAGCCGGGCGAGCGTTGGCTCTTGGTGACGTCGGCCTTTCACATGCCGCGGGCGATGGCAGCGTTCAGGGCGGCTGATTTCTCCATCGAGGCCTACCCGGTCGACTGGCGCACCGCTGGGACCGGCGATCTGGTGCGTCCGTTTGCTTCGCTGGCCGACGGCCTGAACCGAACGGATATCGCGGTACATGAGTGGGCCGGCCTCGTGGCTTACCGCCTTGCCGGCAAGACCAAGGCTCTGTTCCCCAGCCCTTGAGCCGCTGCGGCGCTTGGCCCCTTCGTGACGGTGCGGTCCCGCCATTAACCAATCCTTCAACCCGTGCCGGAAGACTTTCGGTTTTCCGGGGTACCACGATTCGATCGCTGAAGATCGTTGAGGGTGCGGACGCATCGGCGGCCGACCACGGCGTCCCGAATAGGATGGGCCACCATGTCAACCGAATTGCCTGTGGCGTTCGTAAAAGAAGCGACGGAAACAACGATTGAAATCCAACCGGCGACGAGCGCATGGATCGAGACCGTGGTCGCGGTGGTGTTCACCGCGGCGGGAGTGCTGTTCGTTTCCCTTGTCGCGGTGATGAGCGGCGTGGTGTGAACGCCCTGCGCCTTGCCCGCGCGCGGACTGTATGTTCATGATCCGCGGTTGAATTGCGGGCGGGCGACGCATGGCGCTTCAACTGGTCATTGGCAATAAAAATTATTCATCCTGGTCATTCCGGCCCTGGTTGGCGCTCAAGGTCGCCGGGATCGCATTCGAGGAAACGCTGATCTCGCTTGACGCGCCCGACTTCAAGGCACGGCTTCTGGCATTGAGCGGCGCCGGCAAGGTGCCGATGCTCATCGACGGCGATATTCACGTCTGGGAATCGCTGGCGATCCTCGAATATCTCGCCGAAAAATTCCCGGCCGCCGCCTTGTGGCCGCATGAGGCAGCGGCGCGCGCGCATGCACGCGCGGTCGCTTCGGAGATGCATGCGGGCTTCCAGCCGCTGCGGCGTGAATTGCCGATGAATGTCCGGCGGCGGATTGTTCCGCGTGCGCTTGACAAGGACACGATGGCCGACGTCACACGTATCGAGGCCATCTGGAATGAATGCCGCTCGCGTTTCGGCAAGGGCGGACCGTTTCTTTATGGCGCATTCGGCGCCGCTGATGCCATGTACGCGCCGGTCGTGTCGCGCTTCCACACCTACGCGGTCGCGGTAAACGCCACGGCCTGCGACTATATGCACGCGCTCATGGCGCTGCCGGCGTGGAGCGAATGGCGCGAGGCGGCAAAGCGCGAGCCTTGGGTGCTGCCGCACGACGAAGTCGACTGGCCGCAAGTCTTGCCTGAGTGATAGGCCACGCGAGAATTAGCCGAGGCGCCGTTCCAGCTCGCGCAACAGCGGCCGCTGATAGGCGATGATTTTGCTCATTGCGGCCGGCAGCGCGAAATAAGCGATGCGATCGATCTCCGGGAAACGTTGCCGCCGGCCCGACCGCGGCGGCCATTCGATCTCAAAAGTATTGCTGACAAACGCCGCCAAGTCGAAATCGGCCGCGAACGCCCAGGCGTGTACCATTTTGCCGCTTTTCTGTCTGACCGGCGTCAGCATCGTGAAACCGCTGGCGGCGGTCAGGTTCGTTTCCTCGGTAAATTCCCGCCGCGCCGTCGCAAGAAGGTCGTCGCCTGGTTCGGCGAGGCCCTTGGGAATGGTCCAGGCTCCGTCATCCTTCTTCGCCCAGAAGGGCCCGCCCGGATGGGCAAGCAGGACTTCGATAGTGTCCCTGCGGCGGAACGCCAGGAGGCCGGCGCTGATCTCTTCCCTGCGACGCATCCGCGCAATTTAACGCTAAACTGCGGCTCTCTACCGCAGGCCTTGCCAAATAGGCTAGTGTCTGCATGATTTTGTCACGATTGCGCCCACAAATGCCGGCTCTCCTCGCTCCTGCTTAATTGAGCACGGCGTTGGCGGGGCACAGCGAATCCTTTCTGCACGGGAGTTAAAACAATGCGATATCGATTTATCGCCGTTCTTGCCGCTTTGGCTGCGCTGATGGCGCCCATTGCCCGGGCCGACGATGCCCCCAAGGACGTCAAGGGTCTTTACCTGATGAGCGATTTTCCCGCCGTCACGCTGCGGCCGGGCGAGACATCAACGATCAATCTGAAGCTGCAAAACTACGCATTGCCGCCTGAGCGGTTGACGCTGTCGGTGGCCGATGTTCCTTCCGGTTGGACGGCGACGCTCATGGGCGGAGGCCAGCCGGTCGCCGCGGCAATGCCGGCGACCAATTCCAGCGTTTCGCTCGAACTGCGCCTTGATGTGCCGAAGAGCGCTGCCGTCGGCACGCAAACGCTCACCGTCGTCGCGACGGGCGGCTCGACCAACGTGCAGCTGCCGATCGCCGTCACGCTAGCCAAGGATTTGCCCGCCAAATTGACTTTGACGCCGCAGCTCCCCGAATTGCGCGGCAACTCGAAGTCGCCCTTCGAGTATCAACTCGCCATCAAGAACGACAGCGGCAAGAAGCTCATGGTGAGCCTCTCCGCGCAAGCGCCGCAGAATTTCGACACTTCATTCACCGAAGGATACGGCACCCAGGAACTCAACGCGGTTCCCATCGACGCCGGGCAGAACAAAAACGTAAAGCTCAAGGTGACCCCGCCGAACACGGCTGCGGCCGGAAGTTACAAGGTGGAAGCGCGGGTCGGTGCCGAAGACGCCTCGGCGACCACCGACCTCACGATGGACATCACCGGCCAACCCCGTCTCGACCTCAGCGGCCGTGAGGGGCTCGTCTCAACGCGTGCTTCCGCCGGCAAGGAAACGACGGTGCCGGTCGTCATCACCAACAACGGCACGGCGCCCGCCGACACGGTCGAACTATCCGGTTCGGCGCCGAGCGGTTGGAAAATCACCTTCGATCCAAAAACGGTCGATCGCATCGCGCCCAACGCCAACAAGGAAGTGCAGGCGTTGATCACGCCGACCGAGAAGGCCATTGCCGGCGACTACGTTACGACGATCCGCGCTTCCACCCGCGGCGAGTCGGCCTCCACCACCTTCCGCGTCACCGTGACGACCTCCACCCTGTGGGGCATCGCCGGCGTCGGCATCATCGGCATTGCGCTGCTGGTGATGGTGGGCGCGGTCGCAAGGTTCGGCCGGCGATGACCGTGGAGATCGTCATCGAGGCAAAGGGCCTCACCAAGAAATACGGCCACGCGGTCGCCGTCGACCACATCTCATTCAGCGTCGGGCGCGGGGAGATTTTCGGACTTCTCGGACCCAACGGAGCCGGGAAAACAACCACCATCCTGATGCTGCTCGGCCTAACCGAGATTTCCGGCGGCGAGGTGCGCGTGCTTGGATTCAATCCGGGGCGTGAGCCGCTCTCGGTCAAGCGCCGCGTCGGCTATCTGCCCGACACCGTCGGCTTCTACGACCAGCTCACAGCCGCCGACAATCTGCGCTACACCGCTCGCCTGATCGGGTTCAAAAAGGCCGAGCGCGAGAAAAAGATCGCAGACGGACTCGGCCGGGTCGGACTTTCCGAGTTTGCCGATAAGCGCGTCGGTACCTTCTCCCGCGGCATGCGCCAGCGCCTCGGTCTTGCCGAGATTCTGATGAAGGGCGCGCAGGTTGCCATCCTCGATGAGCCGACATCCGGGCTGGACCCGCATGCGACCGCGGAACTGCTCGGCATTATCCGCGGCTTCAAAGGGGAGGGCGTTTCCGTTCTGCTTTCCTCGCACCTGCTCGAGCGGGTGCAGAGCGTTTGCGACCGCGTCGCGTTGTTCAGCGGCGGCCGTATCGCGTTGATGGGCTCGGTAGCCGAGCTCGGCCGCGAGGTGCTCGGCGGCGGCTACGTGGTCGATATCGAGGCGGATGGCGCCGGGTTGGCGGAACGGCTGGCGCTTATTCCCGGCGTCAGCGGCGTGGAGAAGACCGGCATCAGCAAATTGCGCCTGCATGCCGACCGCGACGTTCGTCCAGAAGCGGCGGCTGAAGTGGTGGGCATGCAGGGCAGACTGAAATTCCTCGGCGTGCAGGAGCCGAGCCTCGACGCCATCTACACCCGCTATTTCGAGAACCAGCCGAACGAAGGTATGACCGTGAAGGAAGGAACGCGCCATGCGGCGTGAAGGTTCGGCCTTCCAGGGTCTCGGCGTGGTCTTGCTCAAGGAGCTGTCGGATCACCTGACCAGCATACGCATGCGCGTGCTCGAATGGCTCATCGTGCTTGTGGCGTTGGCGGCGCTTTACGGCGCCATTCAGCAGATCAAAGACACGACGGCCGAGGACCCGTTCCTGTTCCTGCGCCTGTTCACGACCTCGCGCGACCCGCTGCCCTCGTTCGTCTCCTTCATTTCCTTCCTGGTGCCGCTGATGGCGATCGGGCTCGGCTTCGACGCGGTCAACAGCGAATTTAACCGCCGCACGCTGTCGCGCATTCTCGCCCAACCGATCTATCGCGACGCGCTGCTGTTCGGAAAATTCCTCGCCGGCCTGATCACGCTTGCGATCAGCCTGGTCACGCTGTGGCTTCTGGTCATCGGGCTGGGGCTGCTGCTGATTGGTATCCCGCCCGGCGCCGAGGAGATCGGCCGCGGCTTTCTCTTCCTCCTGGTGACGATCATCTATGCCGGGGTGTGGCTCGCGCTGGCGCTCTTATTCTCGATCCTGTTCCGCTCGGCCGCGACCGCGGCGCTGGTCACGCTGGGCATCTGGCTGTTCATCAGCTTCATCTGGCCCGTGCTTGCCGGCGCTGTCGCCCAAATCATCGTCCCGCCGGATCCGCGTTATCTCGCGCTTGGGTTGCCGACGCCTGGAACGGCGCAGGCGGAGCAAATCCTGGCGCGCTTCTCACCCTCGACGTTGTTCGCCGAGGTCGTGGTGGCGATTCTCGATCCGACCACGCGCTCGTTGGGGCCGATCTACCTGAGCCAGCTTCAGGGAGCGGTCCTCGGCGCGCCGCTGCCGATCGGCGAGAGCATCTTGATCGCTTGGCCGCAGACCGTCGGACTGATCGCGGGCACCATCATGCTCTTTGTCATCGGTTATGTCGTGTTCCAGCGGCAGGAAGTGCGCGCCTAGCGCAGGCTCAAAATAAAAAGAAAAAAGAGGGCGGCTCTTGTGCCGCCCTCGTTCGTTTAGGGGTGTCGCTGCCCGTTAGGCGGGGACGACCGCGACGATCCTCATGTCACGCGGATTAACGATGACGACTTCGTCCTCATAGACGAAGTAGAGGAAGCCGCGCCACCGGGGCTCGATCTGCACCAACGTCTCCGGCACCGGAACGATTTGGATGGTGCCGCGCGGAATGACCGTTCCCACGGCTACGTCGAAGTTCACGCTCCCGACCCGCGGCGCGCCTCGCGTATTGATCACCGCGTCGCGGATTTGGGTGCGCTGTTGCTCGGTCAGGGTGCGTTTCTCCGCCGGCGCGGCTTCGTTGGCCTTGTTAGTTTCCGCCGCGCGTTCGGCGGGCTTTTGCTCCTGCGTGCCTTGGCCCATTTTGCCGGTGGCCGGTCCCTTATTCATTTCCTGGGTGGCTTGCGGTTGCTTGGCTTGCGGCGCGCTATTGTGATCCTGCGGCTCCTGCGCCGAAGCCAGCCGGTTCCGGCCAAAAGCGCCAGCGCGGCGACGCCGGCCAGCACGGTGTTGCGGTGGTTCCTCATTCAGTCGTCTCCTCTGTGTTGCAAGACGTCCGCTGTGCAAGTGCAAAGGCGGCGCTGTGGGCGAACGCAAGCTCGAGAGGAAAGTTTCGGTTCCATGTGATAATTTGTCGCCCGGGGATAGGGAGTGCTGGCAGTGAGAGCGTCGAGGGGTCCATGAAACCGTGACGATCTGTTCATGTTGCCCGACGCTTGCGTCATAGTGACGGCTGAATCGAAGGGGGGCTCGTGAAGGCAATAGCATCCACTATCGACACTGCATCGCCGGAGTTCCGCGCCAACCAGACTGCGATGCGGGCACTGGTCGCGGAACTTCAAGAGCGGCGTGCCACGGCGGCTGAGGGCGGGCCAGCGCGCGCGCGAGAACGTCATCTTTCGCGCGGAAAACTCCTGCCGCGCGAGCGCGTCATGACGCTCATCGATGCCGGCGCGCCGTTCCTCGAATTGTCCCCGCTGGCTGCCAACGGCATGTACGAGGATTCCATTCACGGTGCCGGTATCATCACCGGTGTCGGCCGCGTCTTCGGGCGCGAGTGCGTGGTCGTGTGCAACGATTCGACGATCAAGGGCGGCACCTATTATCCGATGACGGTGAAAAAGCATTTGCGCGCCCAGGAAGTGGCGCGTGAGAATTGGATGCCCTGCCTATATCTGGTCGATTCCGGCGGCGCCAATCTGCCGCAATGGCCGGACGTATTTCCGGATCGCGAGCACTTCGGACGTATTTTCTATAATCAGGCCACCTTGTCGGCCGCAGGGGTGCCGCAAATTGCGGTCGTCATGGGGTCGTGCACCGCCGGCGGCGCTTATGTGCCGGCGATGTCGGACGAAACGATCATCGTGCGGAACCAGGGCACTATTTTCCTCGGCGGCCCGCCGCTGGTGAAGGCGGCGACCGGCGAAGTCGTGTCGGCGGAGGATCTCGGCGGCGCCGACGTGCATGCAAAAAGGTCCGGCGTCGCCGATTACTACGCCGAGAACGACCGCCATGCGCTGGAGCTTTGCCGCAGCATCGTCGCCAACCTGAACACCAAAAAGGTCATCGACATTCCGCTCGCCAAGCCCGCCGAGCCGAAATACGACGTCGACGAGCTCGACGGCGTCGTTCCGGTCGATCTCAAGAAGCAATTCGACATGCGCGAGGTGATCGCGCGCCTGGTCGATGGCTCCGAATTCGACGAGTTCAAGGCGCTCTACGGCACCACGCTCGTCACCGGCTTCGCACACATCCACGGCATTCCGGTCGGTATCCTTGGCAACAACGGCATTTTGTTCTCTGAAAGCGCGCTGAAAGCCGCGCACTTCATCGAGCTCTGCTGCCAGCGGCGCATCCCGCTTCTCTTTCTGCAAAACATCGTCGGCTTCATGGTGGGGCGGGATTATGAGGCCGGCGGCATCGCCAAGGATGGCGCCAAGCTGGTCACCGCGGTGGCGTGTGCGCAGGTCCCGAAGATCACGGTAGTGGTCGGCGGCTCTTACGGCGCCGGCAATTACGGCATGTGCGGCCGCGCCTATGGCCCGCGCTTTTTGTTCACCTGGCCGAATGCGCGCGTGGCGCTGATGGGCTCCGAGCAGGCGGCAAGCGTGCTGGCCACCGTGCGGCGCGACAACATCGAGGCAGCGGGCAAGACCTGGTCGGCGGCGGAGGAGACGAAATTCAAGCAGCCCATTCGCGATCAGTTCGATAGGGAAAGCGATCCCTATTACGCCACCGCGCGGCTGTGGGACGACGGCATTATCGCGCCGTCGGAAACGCGCCGCGTGCTGGCGCTGTGCTTTTCCGCGGCGCTGAATGCGCCGATCCCGGAGACGAAGTTCGGGGTGTTCAGAATGTGAGGAACGAGCATGCCCAAGACTATCGAGCACATTCACTGGCCCAACGCCCCTGATTTGTGGATGCCGTATGCGCCGGCGATCAAGGTCAGCGGCGGGACGACCGTATATCTCGCCGGCGTCACGGCCGCGCCGGTCTATCACCACCATCCGCACCGACCGGAGGAGTTCGATGCCATGCCGCGGGATATGGCGGAGCAGGCGCGGGCGGCGCTGGAAAATCTCAAGCGCGGGCTTGAGGCCGTCGGCGCAAGCTTTGCCGACGTGGTCACCGCTGATCGTTTCGTCACGGACCTTTCCGAGCAGGATGCGCTCAACCGCGTCTGGGGCGAGTATTTTCGCGATGCCAAGCCGGCGACGACCACGGTGCAGGTTGTGCGTCTCGCGACGGATCCACGCTGCCTCATTGAAATCAACGCCATTGCCGTGATCGACTGAGCCGCTTCTGCTACACTCATACGAGTAAAGCGGAGGATCGCATGACCGGGATGCCCTATCGGACGGCGCTGATCGTCGGCGTAGGCGGCGGCCTGTCCGCGTCGGTGGCGCGGACCTTCCGCAAGGCCGGCATGACCATCGCGCTTGCCGCGCGACGTGCCTCCGATCTGGCACCGCTCGCCAAGGAGGTCGGCGGCAAGGCCTTCGCCTGCGATGCGATCAAGCAGGCGGAGGTGGCCAAGCTTTTTGCGGACGTCGAAGCCGCCTTCGGCGCGCCCGACGTGGTCGTCTATAATGCGAGCTACCGCACCCGCGGGCCGGTCGTCGAACTCGATCCCGCCGAGGTGGAGAAATCAATCATCGTGTCCGCATTCGGCGCCTTTCTGGTGGCGCAGCAAGCGGTCAAGCGCATGCTGCCGCGTGCGCATGGGGCAATCCTGTTCACCGGGGCGTCGGCAAGCGTGAAGGGCTATGCGCAATCGGCGCCTTTCGCCATGGGCAAGTTCGCGCTGCGCGGGCTGGCGCAGAGCCTGGCGCGCGAGCTTTCCCCGCAAGGGCTTCACATCGCCCACATTGTGATCGATGGCGGCATCCGCAGCTCCAGCCGCACCGAGCCGCCGGACAAGCCCGACAGCATGCTCGATCCCAACGCTATCGCGCAGACATACCTCGATCTTTTGCAGCAGCACCGCAGCGCGTGGGCCTGGGAGATCGAGTTGCGGCCTTGGCTCGAGCGATTTTGAATTCGGCGGTAAGGCCCGGCTATAATCGCGCCATGCCGGAAGTGTTCGCCAAGGGGGCTGCCAGGACGGCCGTCGTCGCGCTGGCCCTTTTCATCGCGACCACGGGTGGGTACGCGCAGACGCATTACAAACGCGAGCAAAAGCGCCCGCCCGAAGCTGCGGCTCCCACATTGCCCATCGACAAGCGCGATGCCGTCGTGACGGCTCCGGGCGGTTTCAATGGGCGTCCCTATTGGCTGGCGCTTGCCGAATGCGGCGGCATCTACTTCAAGCTGAACGTGCTTTACACCGACGCCGCCGTGCACGCCCGCGTGGTCAAGCCCGATCCCAAAGCCAACACCGAGTACACCAGGAAACTCAATGAGGCGATCAGGACCGCGACCACCTACTTCAACGGCGCCGAGCGTTTCTTGATGACAGACCGCGGGATCGAGCGAGCCGACGCAGTCCTTACCTATGACGGACAATCGCGCGCGGCGGGCGAGCGGTTTAAAACCATCGAGGCCGCGCTCGTCGGCGCAAGGGCTTGCCCGGCGCTCTACCAGGCCTGCCGGGAGGTTTATCCCAAACAATGCAGCGAACCGCTCGCGCCCACGAGGTGAACGCGCGCCGCCGGCCGGCTGTGCGCCAGGAGGAACCTATGAAGTTGGTATTGGTAGCCCTGCTGGCGTCGGTGCTGGTAACGCCGGCGACGCAAGCGCAAGAGACGCAAACGCAGCAGGGCGTGGCCGGTGAGCCCTATGTGCCGCGCATCGGCGAGATCATGGCATTGCAGCAAATCCGCCATATCAAGTTGTGGTTCGCCGGCCGCTCGGGCAATTGGCCGCTGGCCGATTATGAGATCGACGCGTTGAAGCAAAGTTTTGATGACGTCAACAAGCAGATTGGCGGCGACACGGTGCAGCAAGCCGTGGGCGCTGCGGTTTCCGCTCTCGAGAAGGCGATCGACGCCAAGGACCGTGCCGCATTCACCGACGCATTCGACCGCCTCAGCGCCGGCTGCAACAGCTGCCACCGCTCGCTCGACCATGCCTTCATCGTGATCCAGCGTCCCGCGTCGCTGCCCTACTCGGATCAATCGTTCGCAGCGCCGAAATAACCGATGCCCGCGTCAACGCGCCGCGGCAGCGCCGCGCGACACACGGCTGGCGCATTTCCAACCAATAGCTACGTCGATGTCTGCTTTCGAGAAGGAGGTCTGACGATGACCTATCGCGTCTATTCCGGCCCGCGCGGCTCGCAGTCCATCTCTCCGCTGGAGAAGGATCGTCATCTCTTCAAGGAGTTCACCCTCCTCGACGAGGCAATGGACTGGGCGCGCCACATTAACGACAGCGGGCGCGTCGCGTTGTTGATCGAGGGGGATGATGGCACGCGGCTGACCAAGCAGCAGATCGTGACAGCGCTCAAGAACCCCGAGTCACACGATCACGCGGCATAGCGTAACATACGCAGCAAGCAGTTGCTGACCGGCTTTTTCGGGGAACAGGCAGGTGAGGCGCCTGTTTGCGGTCTTGAACTGCCACCCTTAGCCAAGATACTTTGCCTGAACGCCAAGAGGGCGACGGGGGGGTCCCTTGGATCAACCGATTAACGACTTGGCCGGCCGATCCGCGTTGCACGATTGCAATGTGCTGATGATCTATCCGCGCTTTCAGGCGAACAATTTTTGGAACTATACGGACACCTGTAAGCTGATCGGTGCGCAATGTCCGACTGCTCCGCTCGGCTTGATCACCGTTGCCGCCATGTTGCCGGCGCACTGGAAGGTGCGCCTCATCAACCGCAACAGCGAGGAGATCACCAAGGAGGATTTCGCCTGGGCCGACATGGTCATGACCGGCGGAATGTTCAATCAGCAGCTTGATACGCTGCGGCTGATCAAGCTCGCCCACCAGCACGGCAAGCCCGTCATCATCGGCGGACCCGATGCGACGTCTAGCCCGCATATCTACGAGGCGGCCGACTTCCGGGTGCTGGGCGAGGTGGAGAATATCCTCGCGCAGTTCATCGCTGCCTGGAATGCTGGCGAGCGCGGTGGCTGCTTTACCGCCGAAAAATTCCAAGTCGACGTCACCAAGACGCCGGCGCCGCGGTTCGATCTGCTCAAGACCGACCACTACATGTATATTGGCGTGCAATATTCGCGCGGCTGTCCGTTCACCTGCGAGTTCTGTGACATTATCGAGCTATACGGCCGCGTGCCACGCGCCAAGACCCCACCGCAGATGCTGGCGGAATTGCAGGCGCTCTATGATCTCGGCTATCGCGGCCACGTCGACTTTGTTGACGACAATCTGATCGGCAACCGCAAATCTTTGCGAATTTTCCTGCCGGAGCTGATCGCATGGCAAGAGGCCCACGATTATCCGTTTGAGTTCTCCACTGAAGCCTCGGTCAACCTCGCCGACGATCACAACCTGCTGCAACTGATGCGTAAGGCTAACTTCTTCGCCCTATTCGTCGGAATTGAGAGTCCGGATCCCGAAACCCTGGTGCACACCAGGAAGAAACAGAACACGCGGCGGAACCTTGCCGACAGCATCCACAAGCTTTATGGGGCCGGCATGTACGTGACCGCCGGCTTTATCGTCGGATTCGACACCGAGAAAGTTTCGGTCGCCGACGCAATGGTGGATTTGATCGAAGACGCTGCTATCCCGGCGGCCATGGTTGGTTTGCTCTGTGCTCTGCCGAACACCCAGCTCACGCGGCGTCTCGAAAAAGAGGGCCGCTTGCACGCCGATTTCGATCGCTGGACCGACGAGACTGGCGACCAATGCGCGCTAAGCCTCAACTTCGACAGCCTGCGGCCGGAGCGCGATATCCTGCTCGACTACCGCCGTATTCTGGAGCGCGTCTACGACCCGGAGGCATATGCCCGCCGCATCGAGCGGCTCATTTCCAAGCTGGACCGGTCTGGCCGGCCGGGCGAACTGGCCGAAGGCAACAGGTTGCGCAATGTCGCTTTTCTCGGACTTGTCTACAGTATCTTCAGCCGTGTCCCGGAGGCGCGGGAAGAATTCTGGACCGTGATTCAGAAATGTCGCGTCAGCAACCCCAGTGCGCTTCGATATGTGCTTGGCTTGATGGGCATCTACGTCCATCTCGGGCCGTTCTCCCGCTTCGTCATCGGCGAAATCGATCGCCGCATCGCCGCGCTCGACTGCGCTGCTGCACCGCCCGTCGCCGCCAAAGCGGCAAAGCTCACCAGCGTGTTGGCGTAAACGCAAGCGTCAGCGATCGACGCCGGGCAGCGCGGCCAGGTCGGGAATCTCGCGCAGCGGCGCAAGATCGGTATACTCGTCCGGCGTGCGCGAGCGATTGACCCAATAGGCCTTAAAGCCGAACGACACCGCGCCCATCACATCCCAGCGGTTCGATGATACGAAGGCGACGCCCGAAGGCCCGACAGCCAAAGCGTCGGTGACGAGCGCATAGACTTCCGGCCGCGGTTTGTAGCGGCGCACGCTGTCAACGGAAAGAACGGTATCGAGAAGCCCCCCGAAACCGCCGGCCTCGACCGCGGCGGCAAGCATGCGCGGCGAGCCGTTGGAGAGGATGGCGAGGCGCACGCCACGCGTCTTGAGCGCGGCGAGCGCGGTCCGCGCGTCGGCAAAGGCGTCGAGGGTGAGATAGGCCTCGAGCAGCTTGCCGCGCAGCGCGCGGTCAACCGACGGCACGCGTGCGAACGCAAAATCCAGCGCACGCTCCGTGAGCGTCCAGAAATCGATGTAATGACCCGCGAGCGTCAGCGTCCAGCTATATTCGAGCTGCTTCGTGCGCCAGATCTCCGAAAACCGATCCGCGTCCGGGCCGGCCGCAGCGCGATGGCGCGCGATCGCTGCATGGACATTGAACAGTGTTCCGTAGGCGTCGAAAACATAGGCGCTCAGCATGGCCCGATCTCCTCGTGGAAGGTGACAACGGCCCTGACGGTGGGACAATAGGACGACGGAGGATGATTCGATGAGCCGGCCCGTCGCCTGGTCGAAGACCGTAACCTTTTTCGAGGACAACTGGCAGGAGGGCAATGTGCCGATCATGGGCCCGCGCAGTCATGCGGCCTGGCTCTGCACGTCGGTATTTGACGGCGCGCGCGCCTTTGAGGGTACAACCCCCGACCTCGATCTGCATTGCGCGCGCATCAACGAATCCGCCAAGGCCATGTGCCTTAAGCCGCTGGTCGTGGCGGACGCTTGGCTCGGTCTGGCGCGTGATGGCCTCAAGCGCTTCGAGCGAGACGCCGAGCTCTACATCCGGCCGATGTACTGGGCGGAGGAGGCGGCGACGGGCGGTGTGCGGCCGGATCCGGAGTCCACGCGCTGGTGCCTGACGATCTACGTCGCGCCATTTCCGAAGCCGACGGGCACCGCTATCACCTTATCGCCGTACCGGCGGCCGACGCGCGAGAGCGCGCCGCTCGAGGCCAAGGCCGACTGCCTTTACCCGAACAAAGGTGGGCCGATTGCGCGCATCGACGAGCGGAATTTGCAGCCCGGCCCGGTCTACCGCCGGGCCCGCGAGTTGTACTGGGAGTTCGCGCACGCGACTTCGTGAAATTACGCTAGGGTCTGGACTCACAACTTGATCCAATAGAGTGCGCCGACCAAAGCCGCGGCGGCGAGGAAGTTTCGGGCGAGTTTGTCGTAGCGGGTAGCGATGCGGCGCCAGTCTTTGATGCGGCAGAAGTAATTTTCGATTTTG
>JARLIY010000148.1 GCA_031291475.1 Xanthobacteraceae bacterium | reverse complement strand
GCCACTTTAACCAGTCGTTAAGACTTGGTCCCAAACAGTGGCGGGGCCGTGATGATTCGGAGTCGGTTGGACGCGCCGACACCGGCCCTGCGAGGCCCGAGCCGCCATCAAGGCCGGCGTGCGTCAAGGCGAAGGCGCTAAAATGCCGCTTTCCACCATCGAGCGCGTCGGTTTCGACGCTGACGTAACGCACCTGCGCGGCGACCTCAGACGACCTCCCGCTCCCCCGAAGCGCAAAACCACCGCTCCGACCTCCGAGGCGGAGGCCGAACCGAACGGCTTCGTCGTCATCAGCGAGGGATCGGGGTCGACCGCCGGCCTGTCGATTCTCGCCCTGGCGTTGGCGGCCTACAGCGAAAACTAACGATCCCTCGTTCCGTCAAGAGGCGGCGGTTTTCGTCGCACCGCCGCCTTGACGCTGGTCGTCGGCCTAGCCTAGCAAGGCGGCTTCCGGCACAGCAGCCGGCCGTTCGGATGGCCGCTCATCATGTTTGGAGCATATCCGCCCAATTTGGGCGCAAAATTATTTGTACGAGCGCCCATCACGGGCATGCGAGGGCCGTTACCCGCGTTCACCCACGATCCCTTCAGCGGGTAGTAGCGAGGCCCCATAGACAGCCCCTTAGGTCTATTGCCCGGGACCGTCCACAGTTGCGGCGGTTGACCCGTCCCCGTCCCTTGCCAACGACGATCATGATCGTGGTGGCGGTGGTGATTATGATACTGCCACCAGCCGGCGCCGGAACGGTAATATGGAGCGACGTACCAGCCGTTCCAGCCGTAGGGGCCGCCCCAGCCGTAGCCGCTATCCCACTCATAGTCGCACCAGTACCAGCCAGGGCCGCGCCAGCCGAACGGATACCAGCACCAATTGTGGTCGGCCCAGAAGAAGAACTGCGCCTTCTCGACCGGCGCGATCTGATGCTGGAGATCGGCGACGCTTTGGCCGCCATAACTCATGGCTGCCTTGGACTGGGTGGCGAGCGGTAGGGCGGCCGCGACGCTCAGCGCCGTCGCCAGCGCCAGCGCAGCCAAGAATTTGCCCATGTAAATCCTCCGCGTTGCGGGCCGCGTTTAACAAGCGGTCTCTAAGTTGCAGACAATAACCCGTAAATGCGGCGACAGTTCCCCGCTACGGATCACAAATCCGGCGCCGGAGCCGTGGATTCGCGCGCCGTGACGTTTCGCGCATAAATGTCGGCCGGCAATCGGCGAATCGCGGACCGGTGCCACGTCAGGGGGCGTCGAGTCTTATGAACGGCTCTTGGGTATTCGCCAATCTGGCCTACCTCATCACGCTCGTCCGGCTGCTGCTGACGCCGATGGCGGTGACGATGATCGTCTCGCAGCGCTTCGTCGCGGCGTTCCTCATCTTCGTCGCCGCCGGGGTCTCAGACGCGATCGACGGCTTCATCGCCAGGCGCTTCGACCTGCGCTCGGAGCTCGGCTCTTATCTCGACCCGCTGGCCGACAAGGCGCTGGTCAACTCGATGTACATCGCGCTGGCGATGATCGGCGTGGTCTGGCCGGCGCTGGCGATTCTCGTCGTCTCGCGCGACCTGATGATCCTCGCCGCCGTTGTGATTTCCTGGCTGCTCGGAAATCCCGTCGCGATCCGACCGGTTTGGATCTCCAAATTCAACACCCTCGCGCAGATCGCCTTCGCCGCGCTGGCGCTCGGCGCCCGCGCCTTCGGCTACGACGATTCGACATTGTCCGATTCGCTCGCCTGGGTGGTCGCCGCCTCGACGTCGGCGTCGGGCGGGGTTTATATCGCCCAATG
>JARLIY010000147.1 GCA_031291475.1 Xanthobacteraceae bacterium | reverse complement strand
GCAGTTCAGTTCACCATCAACGGCAACTCCGCCGGGCGGCGCAACTGCGGCTAACGAGCGACGCCGGAGGACGGCATGAACGAGGTCCGGCGCGAAAGCGACAGTCTCGGCGGGGTGGATGTCCCCGCCGACAAGCTCTGGGGTGCGCAAACGCAAAGGTCGCTTGCGCATTTCAGCATCGGCCGCGATCTCATGCCGCCGGAACTCGTCCCGGCCTTTGCTCTGATCAAACGCGCCGCCGCCACGGTGAACACGGTCGAAGGCCGGCTCGATGGCGAGACAGCGAAGCGCATCGTCGAGGTCTGCGACGAAATCCTTGCCGGCAAACATGCCGACATGTTTCCGCTGCGCGTGTGGATGACGGGCAGCGGTACCCAGTTCAACATGAACGTCAACGAGGTGATCGCCAACCGCGCCGCCGAGATCGCGGGCAAGCCGCTCGGCGGCAAGGAGCCGGTCCACCCCAACGATCACGTCAACCTCTCCCAATCCTCGAACGATGCCTTTCCGACGGCGATGCACATCGCCGCCGCGCTCAGCGTGAAGACGCAGCTCATCCCTGCCGTCGCGGCGCTGCGCGACGCGATCGCCACCAAAGCCGGCGCGTGGCGCGACATCGTCAAGATCGGCCGCACGCATTTGCAGGACGCAACGCCTCTGACGCTGGGGCAGGAATGGTCGGGCTATGCCCATGCGTTAAGCGAAGACCTCGCCCGGATCGACGACGCTCTGAAGGGCGTCTATCCCTTGGCGCTCGGCGGCACCGCCGTCGGCACCGGCCTCAACGCTTCGCGCACATTCGCGGCGGCCGCCGCCGCCGAGATCGCCCGGCTCACCGGCCTGCCCTTCTCGACCGCGCCGAACAAATTCGCAGCACAGGGCGCGCATGACGCGCTCGTCCAGCTCTCCGGCACTTTGCGCACCCTCGCGGTCTCGCTCTACAAGATCGCCAACGACATCCGGCTTCTCGCCTGCGGTCCGCGCGCCGGTCTCGCCGAACTTATCCTGCCCGAAAACGAGCCCGGCTCTTCGATCATGCCCGGCAAGGTGAACCCGACCCAGGCCGAAGCGCTGACCATGATCGCGGTGCAGGTGATGGCCAACGACGTGGCGGTCGGCTTCGGCGGGGCTGGCGGCCATCTCGAAATGAATGCCTATAAGCCGCTGATCATCGCCAACCTGATGCAATCGATCATCCTGCTGGCCGACGGCTGCACCAATTTCCGCAAATATCTGATCGAAGGCACCAAGCCGAACCGCAAGAAGATCGACGCTTATGTGGCGAACTCGCTGATGCTCGTGACGGTGCTGAGCCCCGTCATCGGCTACGACAAGGCGGCGCACATCGCCCATTACGCGGCCGAGCACGACCTTAGTCTCAGGGACGCAGCTCTGATTCTCGGCTATATCAGCGCGCAAGAATTTGATCGTGTGGTCGATCCGAAAAAGATGATAAATCCGTGATCTCTTTTCGCCGATTAGATTCAATCTGAGCAAATCTGGAACGGAACAATGTCCACGGACTCCGCGACGGTCGGCTACGAGCTGCTCCGTAATCCGCGCCTCAACAAGGGCACCGCCTTCACCGAGGCAGAGCGCCGTGCGCATCATCTCGAAGGCCTTTTGCCGCCGCGGCCGGTAACACTCGAATTGCAGATGGCGCGCATCCACGCAGAGCTCGCGAACCTCGACAACAATCTGCAGAAATACATGTTTCTGTCCGATCTTCAGGTGCGCAACGAGACGCTTTATTACGCGATCCTGATGTCGGACCCGGCGACCTTCATGCCGATCGTCTACACGCCGACGGTGGGCGAGGCCTGCCAGAAGTTCGATCAGATTTTCCGCGTGCCGCGCGGCCTCTATCTGCCGATCTCGGCGCGCGGGCGGCTGAAGGAACTGCTCAGCCATTGGCCGCAGAAGGATGTGCGCTTCATCGTCGTCACCGACGGCGAGCGAATTCTCGGCCTCGGCGATCTTGGCGTCGGCGGCATGGGTATCCCCATCGGCAAGCTCTCGCTCTATACGGCCTGCGCGGGCATTCCGCCGCAATATTGCCTGCCAATCACGCTCGATGTCGGCACCAACAATCCAGAACTGCTTGAAGACCCGCTCTATCTCGGCCTCAACCAGAAGCGTGTGCGCGGCGCAGAATACGCAGGCTTCATCGATGAATTCGTCCAGGCTGTGCAGGAGCTCTATCCCAAGTGCTGCATTCAGTGGGAGGATTTCGCCAATTTAAACGCCGTGCCGATCCTCGAGCTCTATCGCGACAAGATCTGCACCTATAACGACGACATTCAAGGCACCGCAGCCGTGGCCCTTGCCGGCATATTCGCGGCGCTGCGGATTTCGAAGCAGAAGCTCACCGAGCAGCGTTTTCTCTTTCTCGGCGGCGGTTCGGCCGCGACGGGCATCGCCGAATTGATCAGCCAGGCTATGGCGATTGAGGGCCTCGACCTTAAGGCGGCGCGAGCGCGCAATGTGCTCTTCGATATCAACGGGCTTGTCGTCCGCACGCGCAACGATCTCGCCGATTTTCAGCGCCCGTTCGCGCTCGAACATGCTCCGGTTACGAAATTCGTCGATGCAATCAAGGAGCTTCGCCCGACCGGCATCATCGGCGTCAGCACCGTGCCGAAACTGTTCAACCAGGCTGTCATCGATGCTATGGCCGACATCAATAAGCGGCCGATTATCTTTCCCTATTCCAACCCGACCTCGCGCTCCGAATGCACGGCGGAGGAAGCCTATCGCTGGTCGCAAGGCCGCGCCATCTTCGCCAGCGGCAGCCCGTTTCCGCCAGTCGAGATCGAGGGCCAGAGCTTCACGCCCGGTCAGGGCAACAATGTCTATATCTTCCCGGCGATGGGCATGGCCATATTCGCGACCGAGGCGAAACGCGTGACGGAGGAAATGTTCATCGTCGCGGCCAAGGCAGTCGCCGAACAAGTGACCGAGAAAAATCTCGCCGACGGCCTGATCTATCCGCCGCAGAGCAAGATCCTCGAAGCCTCGCTGCATGTCGCCGCGCGCGTCGCTGAATATATTTTCGATCACGATCTCGCCGGCGTGCCACGCCCCGCCGACATTTCCGCACATATCCTGAGCCGCGCCTACAAGCCGGTCTATCCGGCCTTCGCGGTCTGATTATTCCGGCGCGGCCTCGATCGGGTCGTAGTGCTTCACATCGAAGCCGAAGAGATCGAAGCTCTTCTGCATATGCGGCGGCAGCGGCGCCGTCACGTCAAGCGTGCCGCCGCGCGGATGCGGCAGCACGAGCCGGCGCGCGAGAAGATGCAGTTTGCGCTCGACGGCATCCGGGACTTGCCGCGCCGGATCGTGCCGGCGCGGCGTGTTCGCCTCGCCCGAATATTTCGGATCGCCGATGATCGGATGGCCGATCGCCTCGGCATGGGCGCGCAATTGATGCGTGCGGCCGGTGATCGGCTTCATCGACAGCCAGGCGAGCCGCGGCGTGACTTTGTCGACCACGGCATAATAGGTCACGGAATGCTGCGCATCCTCCTCGCCATGTTTGGCGATGCGCATTTTCTCCAAGCCGCTGCGGTCCTTTTGCTCCTTCCCTCCCGGCCCCCGCGCCTCGCCCATGCCCTCGCCCTTGGCGAGGAAAAGCGAGATGCGCCCTTGCGCCGGCTTCGGCACGCCTTCGACCAGCGCCCAATAGATTTTCTGCGCCTGGCGCGACCGGAAAATCTCGCCGAGCTTGGCGGCGATGCGACGTGATTTGGCAACAAGCAGTACGCCCGACGTGTCGCGGTCGAGCCGATGCACCAGCACCGGCCGCTCGCCCTTTTCGTCGGCGAACGAGGCCAGCATGCCGTCGATATGGCGCTTGGTTCCCGAGCCACCCTGCACCGCGAGACCGAAGGGCTTGTTGAGGACCATCAGATCCTTGTCCTCGTAAAGGATCATATCGCGGATGGCGCGGCGATCAGCTTCGGAGATCACCTGCTGTTTCGCCGGCGGCGGCGCCACATCGACCGGCGGCACGCGCACCTTCTGGCCGGCGGCGAGCCGCGTCGCTGTCTTGACCCGCCCGCCATCGACGCGCACCTGCCCGGTACGGACGATTTTGTTGAGATGCGAGAGCGAAAGCGTCGGCAGCCGCCGTTTGAACCAGCGGTCGAGCCGCATGCCCTCTTCGTCTTCGGTGACTGTGAAGGTCTGCACCGAGCCATGAACCGCGTCGCCGCGAGACGCATCGCGCCGAAGCGATCCAGTCTTAGCTTCCGGATTGCTTCGCTTTGCTCGCAATGACGCTTGTTTTTCGCTCACGACCTTCCCCGTTCCTTCCTCAGCTTTTCCCAATATTCGAGCCGCTTCTTGATCTCGCGCTCGAAGCCGCGCTCGACCGGCTCGTAGATGTTCTGCCGTCCGAGTTTCTCCGGCCAATAATCCTGGCCCGAGAAAGCCTCAGGCGAGTCGTGATCATATTCATAACCCGAGCCATAGCCTTCCGACTTCATCAATTTCGTCGGCGCGTTGAGGATGACCTTCGGCGGCATCAGAGAGCCGTGTTCCTTGGCAAGACGATTCGCGGCGCCATAGGCGCGATAGGCAGCGTTCGATTTCGGCGCGGTCGCGACATAGATCAGCGCGTTGGCAAGCGCCAGCTCGCCCTCGGGCGAGCCGAGAAAGTCATAGGCGTCCTTGGCCGCGTTCGCGACGACAAGCGCCTGCGGGTCGGCAAGCCCGATGTCCTCGATCGCCATGCGGACGATACGCCGGGCGATGAAAAGCGGCGCCTCACCGGCATCGAGCATCCGGGCGAGATAATAGAGCGCTGCGTCGGGATCGGAACCGCGCACGCATTTATGCAGCGCGCTGATAAGGTTGTAATGACCCTCCTGTGCCTTGTCGTAGATCGGCGCGCGGCGCTGCACGATCTCGGTCAGGCCGGCGACATCGAGCGGCGCGGGCGGCGCGGCCCGCCAGATTTCCTCGGCCAGCGTCAGCACGGCGCGCCCGTCGCCGTCGGCCATGCGCAGCAAGGTCTCGCGGGCTTCCGGGGTCAGCGGCAGTTCTTTGCCCTCGACCGTCTCCGCCCGCGCCAGCAGCTTTTCGAGCGCCGCCTCGTCCAGGGCGCGGAAGGTGAGAACGCGGGCGCGCGAGAGCAGCGCGGCGTTGAGTTCAAAGCTCGGATTTTCCGTCGTCGCGCCGATCAAGGTGATCGTGCCGTCTTCCATAACCGGCAGGAAACTGTCTTGCTGCGTCCGGTTGAAACGATGGATTTCATCGACGAAGAGAAGCGTGCCCTGGCCGATGGCGCGGCGCTTGCGCGCCTCCTCGAAAACCTTCTTGAGCTCGGCGATACCGGAGAAGATGGCCGAGATTTGCACGAAGGCGAGCTTTGTTTCCTGCGCCAGCAACCGGGCGACCGTTGTTTTACCGGTGCCGGGCGGCCCCCAGAAAATCAGGCTGCCAAGCGAGCCGGCGCGGATCAGCCGCGTCAGCGCCCCGTCCGGCCCCAGGAGATGATCCTGCCCCGCAACCTCATCGAGGTGGCGCGGACGCAGCCGGTCCGCCAGCGGATGGGGCGCTTGATCGGACAAATGAGCGGCGGCGAAAAGATCGGACATATTACTTCAATTTGGGCGCGAAAGCCCCGGAAATGAAGAGCAAATTGGCTCGCGCGCAGAATATTCCCGCGCAGATGTGAACGCCAAATGCAACTCTTTATCAGCCAGTTAACGTTTCGATGAGAATT
>JARLIY010000020.1 GCA_031291475.1 Xanthobacteraceae bacterium | reverse complement strand
GACTCGGCGCCGCCGGCTTGCCGAGGGAAAAGGAGAACGGGAAAATGCTTTTGGTGGCGCCGGCCGCGGGCGCTGCGGCCGGCGCGGCAGCGGATGAAGGCTGGCTGGCGGCGGCCTTGGCGCGCGGCGGCGCCGGTGTCGGCAGCGGCACGTCCTCGGCGGCGGCCGATACGGCCGAGAGCGCCATCAGCGCCAGTGCGGCGATCGCCAGAAGACCGGTCCGCGCCTCCCGTGCCGCCATACTCTCGCTCCTTAAATCCTTGCGCAAACGCTCTCGAGACTTAAACCGCTACCGGCGCGATATGGCGAATTCGCGGCCTTCACCGCTTAAAGAGCGACCGCTTGATTCTCAATAGGGATCATCCTCGGCGCCTTCGACGAGGATCTCGCGCTTGCCGGCATGATTGGGCTGGCCGACGATGCCTTCTTGTTCCATGCGCTCCATCAGCGAGGCGGCGCGATTGTAGCCGATTTGCAGACGGCGCTGGATGTAGCTGGTGGAGGCCTTGCGATCGCGGGTCACGACCTGCACCGCCTGCTGGTAGAGATCGCCGCCCTCGGCCGCGCCCATGCCGGTCGAATCGAATACCGCCTGGCCGTCCTCGCCTTCCTCTTCGGCGGTAACCGCTTCGAGATATTCCGGTACGCCTTGCGACTTCAGGTGGCGCACGACCTTCTCGACCTCGCCGTCGGAGACGAACGGTCCGTGCACGCGGCTGATGCGGCCGCCGCCGGCCATGTAGAGCATGTCGCCCTGGCCGAGCAGCTGCTCGGCGCCCTGCTCGCCGAGAATGGTGCGGCTGTCGATCTTCGAGGTGACCTGGAAGGAAATGCGGGTCGGGAAATTGGCCTTGATCGTGCCGGTGATGACATCGACGGAAGGGCGCTGCGTCGCCAGGATGACGTGCAGTCCGGCAGCGCGAGCCATTTGCGCGAGCCTTTGCACCGCGCCCTCGATGTCCTTGCCGGCGACCATCATCAGGTCTGCCATCTCGTCGACGATGACGACGATGTAAGGCAGCGGCTCGAGATCGAGCTCCTCTTTCTCGTAGATCGCTTCGCCGGTCTCGCGGTGATAGCCGGTATGGACGGTGCGGGTGAGCTTCTCGCCCTTGGCGTTCGCCTCGACGACGCGCGCGTTATAGCCGTCGATGTTGCGTACGCCGAGCTTCGACATTTTCTTGTAGCGCTCCTCCATCTCGCGCACCGCCCATTTCAGCGCCACCACCGCTTTCTTCGGATCGGTGACGACGGGCGTGAGCAGATGCGGGATCCCGTCATAGACCGAGAGTTCCAGCATCTTCGGATCGACCATGATCAGTCGGCACTGGTCGGGCTGCAGCCGGTAGACCAGGCTGAGGATCATGGTGTTGATGGCGACCGATTTGCCCGAGCCGGTGGTGCCGGCGATGAGCAGATGCGGCATGCGCTGCAGATCGACGAGGATCGCTTCGCCGCCGATGCCCTTGCCGAGGCACAGCGGCAGACGGGCGGCACTATCGGCATAATCGCGCGAGGCGAGCAATTCGCGCAGGAAGACTTTTTCGCGGTTCGGATTCGGCAATTCGATGCCGATGGCGTTCCTTCCGGATACTACGGCGACGCGCGCGGAAAGCGCGCTCATCGAGCGGGCGATATCGTCGGCGAGGCTGATCACGCGCGACGACTTGATACCAGGCGCGGGTTCGAGCTCGTAAAGCGTGACCACCGGCCCCGGACGCGCGTTGATGATCTCCCCGCGCACGCCGAAATCGGAGAGCACGCTTTCGAGCGCGGTGGCGTTTTCCTGCAAGGTTTCGTTGCTGACGGTGGCGCGGCCGATCTTGCTCGGCTGGGTGAGCAGGTCGAGCGGGGGAAGGACGTAGCCGCCGCTCGAACGGCGCGGCTTGGGCGGACGCGGCTTGCGCACGGTGCGCGGCGCCGGGGCGCCGGTCAATTCCTCGTCGGACTCCTCGGCGATGCGATGATCCGGCCGCCCGTCGAAACGCGGCTCCAGGCGTCGCGCGGCCGCGCCCTCGCCGCGCAGCGGCGCTTTGGCGCGGGGACGGCGAACAACGCGCATGAGTTGCGCGCGCAGGCTCAGCAATGCGTGCATCAGCCGGCCAAGCGTAATCCACGCACCCTCGTCCTCGGTTTCGATTGCGGCTTCGTCTTCGTCGTCCGCCGGTCCGCGCCAGATCATGCCGGCAGCGCCGGCAAAGGCGACGAGGGTGGCGATGCCGAGCGCGACCGCCGCGGCGATCCGATAGGTGCCGACAAGCGGAATGCCGAGGAAAGCTACCGGCAGGCGCAGCATGGCGTCGCCGACCACTCCGCCCAGTCCGCAAGGCAGCGGCCAATGCGCTCCCCGCGGCAGCGACGAGGCGAATGCGGCCGCCAGCACCGCGCCGAAAACCCAGAGCAACAGACGCAAGCGCTCGCGGCGCAATGGCCGGTGGCCAAGCAGCCGATACCCCCACACCGCGATCGGCAGGATCAGCGCCAGCGCGCCCAAGCCGAGCAACTGCATCAACAGATCGGCGGCGATCGCGCCGGGCCGGCCGAGCAGATTGTGCACCGGTGCGTCGGTGGCGTGGCTGAGCGAAGGGTCGTTGACCGACCAGGTGGCGAGCGCCAGCGCCGCCATCATGGCGAGACTGACCAGCGCGATGCCGGCGACTTCGCGCAGCCGCCGCCGCAAAATGGCGCCGACCTGGCCGGAAAAAACGGCCATCCCGTCGAGGCTGCGGTCGATCATCGACATCGCGTTCCTCTTGGATTTTTCGGTTTGAGCATGATCTTGTCCGAAAACCGATTTCCACTCTTCGGGATCATGCTCTAACCAAGCACCGCGACGAGGCGATGCAACCCCTCGGCGGTAATCTCTTTGTTCTGCACCATGGCGACGCGAATGTAATCGGCGCCGGGATTGCTGCCGTCGGCCTGCTCGCGCGCCAGATAGCGTCCGGGCACGACGCGCACGCCGGCCTCGCGCCACAAAGCCAACGTCACCGCCTCGCTGCCGCCTTGCGCTGCGACATTCAGCCAGAGAAAAAATCCGCCCGCCGGCCGGCGGTAGCCGTAGCGGTCGCCGACGATCCGATCGGCGAGATCGAATTTCTCGCGATAGAGTTGGCGGTTTTCCTCGACATGCGTCTCGTCGCCATAAGCGACAATGGCGACGCGCTGCGCCGGCATCGCCACCTGTGGCGCCGCGACGTTGCGCAACTCGAGATAGGCCGCGAGAAAGCGCCGGTCGCCGGCGGCGAAACCGACGCGCAGGCCGGGCAGGCTCGACCGCTTCGAAAGCGAATGAAACACGACGGCGTTGGCGAAATCCGGCGCCGCCGCCTCCAGCATCCCCGGCGGCGGCCGGTCGCTGTAAATTTCGCAATAGCACTCGTCGCAGAAAACGAGGAAGCCAAAACGCCGCGCCAGCGCCGCAAGCTTCGACAGGTAAGCGCGGTCGGCTACCGCGCCCTGCGGATTCGCCGGCGAGGCGAGATAGCAGGCGACCGTCCGCGCTAAAAGATCGTCGGTGAGCGTATTGAGGTCGGGCAGGAAACCGGAAGCCACGGTCGCCGGCAGATAGACCGGCTCGCAATCGGCGGCGATGGCGCCGGCGGAATAGGCCGCGTAAAACGGATTGGGAATGAGCACGGCCGGCCGGCCGGCGCGCGGCGTCACCCATTTTTTGGCGGCCAGCGCCGCGAGAAACAGTCCTTCGCGCGTGCCGTTGAGCACCAGCACTTCGCTCGCCGGATCGACCGGGCGATCGAGCGCGTAACGGCGGTTGAGCCATTTGGCGACCGCCTCGGTGAACGCGTCCATCCCTCGGTTCATCGGATAGCGGCCGAATTCTTCGATATGCGCCGCGATCACCGGCCCGACGAAAGGGGGAATCGGATGCTGCGGCTCGCCGACCGCCATGCTGATCGCGGGCTTGCCCGGCGCGATGTCGCCCAGCAGCTCGCGCAGCCGCACGAAAGGCGATCGCGCATCGGGCGCGCGAACCGGCGAAAGGGAAGCCTGGCGGGTCATCCTATACATCACGCACAGCGGGGCCGCCCGCCGCATCACCGACGCCATAGCATAGGAGGGCTGAGGTTAAGACGCGATTAACCATCTAACGGGCGGAAGGGTGCTTTTGGGGTCCGCGGCGGCCCGCAGCGCACCGCAATCGGGTCAGAAATACTTTTCCTCGAGATTGATGGTCGTCTCGACGCCGACGCGGTCGAAGTTGGCGGCCAGCCATTTGTCGGCGCGCGCACGCCCCAAGCCATGAAGATGCGTCAGAAAATTCCAATCGCCGTTCAGCCGGCTCGACCATGACAGCTTGCGGATCAAGTCTTCGGCCTCGATCAGATGGATGAGGAGGCGCTTGGCTCCATCCGCTTTGCCGGCGTCGATGAGCCGGGTGAGATAAGCGATCGTCCGCATTTCGCGAATCAGCGAGGTGTTGAAGCTGATCTCCTGCATGCGATTCATGATCGCCGGCGACGTTGTCGGAACCTCGGGCCGGTCAGCAGGAGTAATGTGCACCATGACGATGTCAGGCGACTCGCATTCGAAGAGCAGCGGAAAGATCGCCGGATTGCCGGTAAAGCTGCCGTCCCAATAGTATTGGCCGTCAACCTCGACGGCGTGCATCATCAGCGGCAGGCAGGTCGAAGCCAGGACATGCTGAACGTCGAGTTCTTTGCCATTGAAAACCTTCACCTTGGCGGTTTTGACGTTGGTGGCGCTGATAAACAGCTTGACCGCTTGTTGCCGGCGCACCCGCTCGAAGTTGATCGACTCCGCCAGAAGGTCCCGCAGTGGATTGAACTTGAGCGGATTCACCTGATAGGGCGACATGAAATAAGTCAGCGATTCCATGAACAGGTATCCCGGCGAATGTTCGAGGCCGAAATCCGGATTCGCTTTGTCGAATGGTGACGGCGTGAATACACCGCGAGACGACAGCGCCGCCACCTTTTGCCAGTAAGCCCGCAGTGCATCCTTCGCGGCCTGACGGCCGCCGGCCGCCAAGCCATCCGTCATCACGACGGCGTTGACAGCGCCGGCGCTCGTTCCGCTGATTCCCTCGAAAGATAGCCGCTCATCTTCGAGCAGACGATCGAGCACGCCCCAGGTGAAGGCGCCATGGCTGCCACCGCCCTGCAGCGCCAGGTTAACGATCTTCCGCCCGGCTGCGCCGGTTCCCTTGTCCTCAAAGCTCATTGTAATGGTTGAAGCAAACCTTCAATCCCGCGCAGTGTTTGCCGCAAAACTTTGCGCCGATCAAAAATACTTTTCCTCGAGATCGACGGTCGATTGTGTGCCGACATGATCGAAATTGGTCGTCAGCCATTCGTCGGCGCGCGCGCGGCCCATCTCGTGAAGATGCATCAGAAAATCCCAGTCGCCGTTCAATCTGCTCGACCAGGAAAATCCTCTGATCAGGTCCTCGGCTTCGATCAAGTGCATGAGCAGGCGCTTGGCCCCGGATACTCGGTCGTTGTCGATCATCTTGTTCAGAAACGCGATCGTGCGCATTTCGCGAATAAGCGAGGTATTGAAGCTGATTTCCTGCGTGCGATTCATAATCGCGGGCGAGGTGGTCGGGATGCCCGGACGCGCGGCCGGCGTAATGTGCACCATGAGGATGTCGCGCGCCTCGCATTCGTAGACCAGGGGAAAGATCGCAGGATTGCCCGAATAGCTGCCGTCCCAATAAAATTCGCCATCGACCTCAACGGCATGCATCATCAGCGGCAGACATGCCGAAGCGAGGACGTGCTCGACGTGAAGGTCCTTGCCGGCGAAGATCTTCGCCTTGGCCGTCTGCACATCGGTCGCACAAATAAAAAGTTTGACGGCCTGTTGTTCGCGTACGCGCTCGAAATTGACCGCCTCCGCTAGCAGGTCACGGACCGGATTATAGTTGAACGGATTCATCTGATAGGGAGACGCGAAAAAAGTCAGCGATTCCACAAATAAAAAACCAGGCGACCGTTCGAGGCCGAAATCCGAATTCGCCGTGTCGGCCGTCGAAGCCTTGAAGATACCGTGGGACGAAACGTCGGATACTCTTTGCCAGTATCGCCGCAATGCGGCCCTCGCTCCCTGGCGGCCGCCGGCCGCCAAGCCATCGGCGAGCACGACCGCATTAACGGCGCCGGCGCTGGTAGCGGTGATGCCTTCGAAGTCCAGCCTTTTTTCTTCAAGCAGACGATCGAGCACGCCCCAGGTAAAGGCGCCGTGGCTGCCGCCGCCTTGCAGCGCGAGATTGATCACCTTCTGACCGGCAGCCCGGGTGGACGCAGGCCCGGACGCCCAAACCTCTTTGTCAACGGAGCTCATGGTCGTCCCGTCGCCCTGAATATCGAGGACCGATACCGGCTGGCTGGCTTGGTTCCCGAGATTAAAGATAGGGACCTGAAATGAAATAGCGAGCGGCGTTAAGCGTGCGCCTTGCGTTGCGGATCGACGATGCTTTCGAGCTTGCCGAGAACGCGCATGGCAGGCAGCACCTGGGCGAGGCTCGAATTCGGCTCGCGTTTGCCCTTGATCGCGGCGATGAATTCGCGATCCTCGAGCTCGATGCCGTCCATGGAAACGTCGACCTGCGACAGGTCGATCTTGTTGTCCTTGCCGTCGACGAGATCGTCGTAATAGGCCTTGTAGGTGCCGTTGTCGCAGATGTAGCGGAAGAACGAGCCGATCGGCCCATCGTTGTTGAACGACAGCGACAGCGTGAGGATCGAGCCGGACGGCACCCTAGCGACGATGCCCATGTCCATGGCGATGTTGAGCTGCGGGTGGATCGGGCCCTGCACGGCGTAGCAATCGGAAATGGTCTGGCCGGTCTGGTACTGGAACAGGTCGATCGTGTGCGCGGCATGGTGCCAAAGCAGGTGATCGGTCCAGCTGCGCGGCTGGCCGGCCGCGTTCATGTTCTTGCGCCGGAAAAAATAGGTCTGCACGTCCATTTGCTGGATGTTCAGCTCGCCCTTGGTGATGCGCTTGTGCACCCATTGATGGCTGGGATTGAAGCGCCGGACATGACCACCCATGGCAACGACGCCGGTTTCCTTGGCGATCTTCACCAAGGCTTCGGCGTCTTCAACGCTGTCGGTGACGGGGATTTCGACCAGCACGTGCTTGCCGGCGCGCATCACCTGCTCGCCCTGGCGGAAGTGCATTTTGGTCGGCGTGGTGAGGATCACCGCGTCGGCGCGTTTGATGCCCTCGGAAAGGTCGCCGGTGTAATGCGAAATGCCGTATTTTTTCGCCACCACCGCGGTGGCGTCCTGGTTACCGCCGACCAGCGAGGTGACTTCGGCGTCGGGAATACGCTTGAGCGCGTCAAGGTGCTTCTGGCCGAAGGCGCCCTGACCGGCGACGCAGATTTTCATCAGCGGCTCCGGATGAGAACCGACTTGGCGCTCGCGGCGGCGCGCTTGTGCTTGGCGGCGGGCTTATGCTTGGCGGCCGGCTTGTGCTTGCCCGAAGCCTTGGCCGCCCGCGGCCGGTTGGCGAGGATGATGTGCCCGACCGCGGTGTTCGAAGCCGGCACCGTGTAGAAGCGGTAGACCTCGTCGACCTTGTCGTCGAGAGCGCCGCGCATGACCAGCCACATGACCATCTCGATGCCTTCGGCGCCGGCTTCGCGCATGTAATCGACATGCGGAATCTTGACGAGTTTCTGCGGATCCTTCGACAGATTATCGAGGAAGGCCTTGTCCCACTTGCTGTTGATGAGACCCGCGCGCGGGCCTGAAATCTGGTGCGACAATCCGCCGGTGCCGAAGATCACGACTCTAAGGTCTTCCGGATAGGATTCGACCGCCTTGCGGATTGCCTTGCCGAGCATGAAGCACCGATGCCCGGTCGGCGGCGGATACATCACCACGTTGACCGCGAGCGGGATCACCGGGCAGGGCCAGTGCGCATTCTTGTCGACCTTGCCGAACAAGAGGTTCATCGGCACGGTCATGCCGTGATCGACTTCCATCTTGTTGCAGATGGTGAGATCGAATTCGTCGAGGATCACCGACTGGGCGATGTGCGAGGCGAGCGCCGGATAGCCCTGCACCGTCGGCACCGGCCGCGGCCCCCAGCCTTCGTCGGCCGGCGGAAATTCCGCGGCGCAGCCGAGCGCGAAAGTCGGGATCGTCTCCACCGAGAATGCCGATGCGTGATCGTTATAGACGATGATGGCGACATCGGGCTTAGTTTCGCGCATCCACGCCTGTGATTTTTCGAAACCCGAGAAGACCCGCTTCCAATACGGTTCCTCGGTCTTGCCGTTATCGATCGCGGCGCCGATGGCGGGCACGTGCGACGAACCTATACCTGCGATGATCCTGGCCACGGCTTCACTTCCGTTTTGCTGAGTGGGATTTGGACTTGGTCTTCGATTTGGATTTCGCCTTGGGCTTGGCTTTGGGCTTGGCGGCCTTCTTCGCCGCACCACCGGCAATGAACGCCGACGGCTCATTCTTGCCCGAGCGCGAGCGATTGCCTTCGACCGAACGGCCGCCGCCGAGCATCATCTTGGCGTAGCCTTCCTGGGTGTTGCCGGTCATCAGCGCGGCCAGATGCTGGAACGAGTGGCCGTCGGTGGCGCCGAGCTTGGCGGTGAAATAGATATTGCCGCCGAGTTCGAGCATGCGATTGTAATCGCGCTTGAGGATGGCTTCGGTCTGCTCCGGCGTGAGCCTGAACCTTTTCAGATATTCCGGCTCGTTGGCCTTGAAGGCCTTGCGGTTCTCGTCCTTCATCAGCGACATGCAGAACATGTTGATGCCGAAGCCCTGGCGCGAGCGCTCGGCGTCGAACACGAATGTTCCGGGGATGTCGTCGTAAACCTGTTTGCGCGCCATCGGCGTCTCTCCCGTTGGGCTTTTCACATATATAGCCCAGGTAAGCTTGGCAACGTAAGCGGTTGCCGCAGCTTCGAACCGTTCCAACACCGGCGATTAACCGGTCGCGCCGGTCGTTACGCTTGCGGCAATGCCGCGTGCTCGCGTTCCGGCACGTCGAGCATGACGTCGTGGCCGCTTGGCACTTCATAGATGCGCCAATTCTTGGCACGCGCGCTTGCCAGGCCGGCGTCGAAATACGGGCTCGGGTAAATAGTCGCCCTGATGTAAGTCTTTTTAGCGATGCGTTCGCGGGCGCCGGTGAGCGGCAATTTCTGCAGGAAGCATTTGATCGGTTGCGGCGTGCATTGCGCATCGACCCAGGCGCGGTCCTTTTCATTGACTTTGAAGAACTCGGCGGACCGCGGCGGCAGGCTTGTCGCGCCCTGGCGTTCTGCGGTCAACGTCGCCTCGCGTGGCCCCGGCGGCTGCATATCGACCACGGATTGCCCGTCTTCCGGCATGAACGCATCCAGCATGACGAACGACGCGATCGCTCTTTCCATCTTCTCGGCAACGCCGGAAATCACCATGCCACCATAGGAGTGGCCGACCAACACCACGTTGTGCAGCCCCTGCCATTTCATTTCGTTGACGACGTCGAGAATGTGGGTGTCGAGATCGACGGCGGGCGTCAACAGATGCGAGCGTTCGCAAAGCCCAGTCAGCGTCGGCGCGAAGACTTCGTGGCCGTTGCGGCGAAGCATTTGCGCCACGCGGCGCCAGCACCACGCGCCGTGCCAGGCGCCATGAACGAGAACGAACGTCGCCATGCCTTGCCCCCCTAAAAGCGTCGATCTTGGCGATCAACCTAGCTCCAATATAACCGCATCGGATTGTCGACCAGGAGCTTGCGCTGCAATTCGGCGGTGGGCGCAATCTTGGGGATGTAATCGACCAGCACGCCATCGTCGGGTGCGACCTTGACGTTGGGATGCGGCCAGTCGGAGCCCCAGATCACGCGGTCGGGAAAGCGTTCGACCAGCGCGCGGCCGAACGGCGCAACGTCGTCATAGGGCGGCCCGGCGACGCTCATGCGCTCGGGGCAGGAGACCTTGACCCAGAAATTCCCGTGCCGGTCCATGAGCCGGTGGAACCGCTGGTTCTCCGGGTGATCCACGCCCTTCTTCACGTCGGGCGTGCCCATGTGATCGACCACGACGATAGTCGGCAGCGCGGTCAGGAAATCCTCGAGCCCGGGGAGGTCCGGCATCTCGAAATAGACCACAATCTGCCAGTCGAACTTTTGCACGCGCTTGACGATGCGCTGAAGCACGTCGCGCGGCGTGTAATCGACCAACCGCTTGAGGAAATTAAAGCGCACGCCGCGCACGCCGGCCTTGTTCATCCATGCGAGCTCCTCGTCGGTCACCTCCTCGCCGACGAAGGCGATGCCCTTGGCGCGGCCCGAGGCCGCCCCGAGCGCATCGACCATCGCGCGGTTGTCCTTGCTATGGGCCGACGCCTGCACGATGACGTTCTTGTCGAAGCCGAGAAAGTCGCGCAGCGCGAACAGCTTCTCTTTCGGCGCGTCGCACGGCGTGTATTTGCGCTCCGGCGCGAACGGAAACTTCGCCTCGGGCCCGAACACGTGGCAATGCGTATCGACCGCGCCAGGCGGCGGTTTGTATTTCGGCTTCGATGGATTGGGATGAAAAGGAACGTAACCGGGACTCATCGGCACGGGACTGCTTCTCCATATTCACCTCTCCCCAGCGGTAGAGGTGATCGATTCAAATCCGTTCCAGCGCCAGCGACACGCCCTGGCCGACGCCGACGCACATGGTGGCGAGCGCGCGCTTGCCGCCGCGCTTTTCCAGTCCATGCACCGCAGTCAAAGCGAGCCGCGCACCGGACATGCCGAGCGGATGGCCGAGCGCAATGGCGCCGCCGTGGGGATTGACGTGCTCGGCGTCGTCGGCGACGCCAAGCTGACGCAGGCAGGCGAGGCCTTGCGATGCGAAGGCTTCGTTGAGCTCGATCAGATCGAAGTCGCCGATCTTGAAGCCCAGCCGTTCCATCAGCTTGCGCGTCGAGGGCACCGGCCCGATGCCCATGATGCGCGGCGGCACCGCCGCCGCGGCCATGCCGAGCACGCGCGCACGCGGATGCAGGCCGTGCGCCTTCACTGCCGCTTCACTGGCGAGGATGATGGCAGCCGCACCGTCATTGACGCCGGAGGCGTTGCCGGCGGTGATGGTGCCGCCGTTGCGCACGATCGGCTTGAGTTTGGCGAGAGTGTCGAGCGTCGTGTCGGGACGCGGATGCTCGTCCTTATCGACGACGATCGGACCGGCCTTGCCGCCCGGCGCTTCGACCGGAACGATTTCCTCGGCGAAGTAGCCCGAAGCGGCCGCCTTGCCGGCGCGCTGCTGCGAGCGCAGCGCGAAAGCGTCCTGATCCTTGCGCGCGACCTGGAACTCCTCCGCCACGTTCTCGCCGGTCTCCGGCATCGAATCGATGCCGTATTGCGCCTTGAGCAGCGGATTGACGAAGCGCCAGCCGATGGTGGTGTCGTAAATTTCGCTGGTGCGGGAGAACGCCTCGGCGGCCTTGCCCATCACGAACGGCGCGCGCGTCATCGATTCCACGCCGCCGGCGATGGCGAAATCCATCTCGCCGCTGCGGATGGCGCGCGCGGCGTCACCGACGGCATTGAGCCCCGAGGCGCAGAGCCGGTTGATGGTCACACCGGGAACGGAATCCGGCAGCCCGGCGAGCAATACCGCCATGCGCGCGACATTGCGGTTGTCCTCGCCGGCCTGGTTGGCGCAGCCGAAAAACACTTCGTCGAGCCGCCACCAGTCCGCCTGCGGGTTGCGTTTGACGAGCGCCTTGATCGGAGCCGCGGCAAGATCGTCGGTGCGGACCCTGGCGAGCGCGCCGCCATAGCGGCCGATCGCGGTGCGCGCCGCATCGCAAACAAACACTTCGCGCATGGCTCGCTCCCTCAAACTCGCGGCAGTCCTGCTGTCGGGCTGTGCGGCGCAACAATTGCGCCGCTGTGCGCGGGCGTATCGATTATTTACGGGCCGTGGCGGACAGGGTCAAATGCGCCCCCGGCCTCGCTCGACGCCGCGCCTTGACGCGCTGGCGCAGTCATGTCAGGCGGATTGCGCATCGATTTTGGTACCATGTCACGCACGTTGGCAAAGACGCATTCAGCGCGAGGCCGGGCGCCGCTACGGCCGGTCCGGCTCGGTGCCGCGGACGTGCTGGTCGAGCGCAAAGCCGACGGTACCATGCTCCTGCGCTCGCCGCACCCGCTGCAACCCTATCCGCGAGCGCTCACCGAGCGGCTTGCCTATTGGGCGGAAGCGGCGCCGGAGCGAATTTTTCTTGCGCAGCGCGACGCCGTGGGCGGCTGGCGCACGCTCACTTACGCAGAAACATTCGCGACGGTGCGCGCGATCGCCGCTGCGCTGCTCGAACGCGATCTCTCGCCGGAGCGGCCGATCGCCATCTTGTCCGGCAACGACCTTGAACATGCGCTGCTTGGTCTTGCGGCCATGATGTCGGCATTCCCTATGCGCCGATCTCGGTGCCGTATTCGCTGGTCTCGCAGGACTTCAAGAAGCTCAAAACCATCATGGGCATTTTGACGCCCGGACTGGTCTTTGCCGCCGACGGCTCCGCGTTCGCGCGCGCCATTGCCGCGACCGTGCCGGCGGATGTTGAGGTGGTAGCCGTCGCGCATCCCGCGGGCGATCGGCCGACGACGCCGTTTGCGGAATTGTCCAGCGCGCGGCCGACGCCGGCCGTGGACGCCGCGCACGCCAAGGTCGGCCCGGATACGATCGCAAAATTCCTGTTCACTTCCGGTTCGACCGGCCAGCCGAAAGGCGTCATCAACACTCAGCGCATGCTGTGCGCCAACCAGGCGATGCTCCGTTCAAGCCTCGCCTTCATTGCCGACGAACCGCCGGTGCTGGTCGACTGGCCGCCGTGGAACCACACCTTCGGCGGCAATCACGATTTCAATATGGTGCTGTTCAACGGCGGCTCGTTCTATATCGATGAGGGCAAGCCGCTGCCCGGCGCCATCGAGGCGACCGTGCGCAATCTGCGCGACGTCGCCACAACGATCTACTTGAACGTGCCGAAAGGCTTCGAGATGCTGCTGCCCTATCTGCGCAGCGACGCGGCGTTGCGCGAGACGTTCTTCAGCCGGCTCAAGGTTCTGTTCTACGCCGGCGCCGGACTGGCGCAGCATGTCTGGGACGAATACCAGGAGCTTGCCGTGGCGACGACGGGCGAGCGCATCATCTTTCTCTCCAGTCTCGGCTCGACGGAAACGGCACCGGCCGCGATCGCGTGCACTTGGGAAACCGAGCGCTCCGGCAATATCGGCGTGCCGCTGCCGGGCGTGGAGCTCAAGCTCGTCCCGCGCGACGGCAAATTCGAGGCCCGGCTCAAAGGGGCCAACATCACGCCTGGCTATTGGCGCGCGCCGGAGCTGACAGCCGCGGCGTTCGACGATGAGGGGTTCTACAAGATCGGCGACGCGCTCAAATTCGAGGACCCGTCCGACCCGGCCAAGGGGCTGCTCTTCGACGGACGACTAGCCGAGGATTTCAAGCTCGCCACCGGCACCTGGGTCAGCGTCGGACCGTTGCGCGCGGCATTCATCGCCCATTGCGCGCCGCTGGTACGCGACGTGGTCTTGGCCGGAGCGGATCGCGACGACGTTGCCGCGCTGATCATTCCCGACATCGACGCGTGCCGCAAAGTGGCGCCCGATTTGCCGGCGGACGCGCCGGCGGCAACCGTCTTCGCCGACCCGCGCGTGCGCGCGGGTTTCGCGCCGCTGCTTGCGGCACTCTCGGAGCCGAGCCGTGGCACCTCGGCCCGGATCGGCCGCGCCATCCTGCTCGCCGAGCCGCCGTCGCTCGACGTCGGCGAAGTAACCGACAAAGGATCGATCAACCAGCGAGCCGTGCTCGCGCATCGCGCGGCGTTGGTTGAAGAACTGTACACCGACCCGCCTCCGGCCAGCGTCATTGTCGCCGGCCGGCCGACCCTTGCCACCAAACAAGTGAGTTGAACATGGATATTCGCGGACACTCTGCTCTCGTCACCGGCGGCGGTTCCGGCCTTGGGGCCGCGACCGCGCGCATGCTGGCGGAAGCCGGCGCCAAGGTCGCCATTCTCGACGTCAACGACAAAGCCGCCGCCGAGGTGGCGATCGATATCAACTGCATCGCCATTCATTGCGACGTCGCCGACGGACCGTCCACCGAAGCGGCAATCGCCAAGGCAGCCGCCGATCACGGCGCCGCGCGCATCCTGATCAACTGCGCCGGCATCGGAAAGGCTATGCGCATCGTCGGCAAGGAAGGGCCTATGGCGCTCGCTGACTATGAACGGGTCATTCGCATCAACCTGATCGGCACCTTTAACGCGATGCGGCTTGCCGCAGCGGCGATGGCAAAACTCGATCCGCTCGCCGATGGCGAGCGCGGCGTCATCCTCTGCACGGCTTCGGTCGCCGCCTTCGAAGGGCAGATCGGGCAGGCCGCCTATTCTTCGTCGAAAGGCGGTGTCGTCGCCCTGGTCCTGCCGGCTGCGCGCGAGTTCGCGCAATTCGGCGTGCGCGTCAATGCGATTGCGCCCGGCATCTTTCTCACGCCGATGCTGATGGGGCTGACCCCGCAGGCGCAGGAAAGCCTCGCCTCGTCGTTGCCGTTTCCGAAAAAACTCGGCGATCCATCGCAATACGCCGCGCTCGCGCGCCACCTGATCGAGAACCGCTACATCAACGGGGAAACGATCCGGATCGACGCGGCCTTGCGCATGGCGCCGCGGTGATCGCAGCCGCCGGGATGCTCCGCAACGTCCGCACCCTGCGTGTCGAGTGGTGCGACTGCGATCCCGCCGGGATCATCTTCTATCCGCGCTACTTCGAAATGTTCGACACCTCGACCACCGTCTTGATCGAACGCGCGCTGGGGATGAAGAAAATCGATTATCTCAAGGCATACGCCTTCGCCGGGCATCCGCTGGTGGAAACCCGCGCCCGCTTTAGATTCCCCACCCGGTTCGGCGATGAAGTCGGGATCGAAACCCGGCTGGCGGAATGCGGCCGTTCGAGCTTCAAGATCGAGCACCGCTTGACCAAGGGCGGCGCGCTCGCGGTCGAAGGTTTCGAGACGCGCGTTTGGGTCGTGCGGCCGGTCGGCGATCCCCGGCACATAAAGTCGCATCCGATTCCCGCCGAGGTACTCGCGCGTTTTGGGCATGGCGTGGTTGCGTAACTGATTGCCGCCCGGCGCGACGGGCGTGCTAGAAGCCTAGGCACAAAGGGAGAAACGGCCAATGCGCGTCGACGCCTATACGCATTTTTTTCCGAAAAAATTCTTCGACATGCTCGACGACATAGCGGCGGACTATAAGGACATGGGCAAGCGCGTGCGCTCGCTGCCGGCGCTCTACGACCTCAATGTTCGCAAGAAGATCGTCGACGGTCACAAGGATTATCAGCAGATCCTCAGCTACTCGCAACCGCCGATCGAAAAAATCGCCAAGACGCCCAGGCAAATCGACGAGTATTGCCGCATCATCAACGACGGCTTTGCCGAGCTGTGCACCAAGGAACGGGATCACTTCCCCGGTTGGGTCGCACAAGTCTCGCTCGATGCCGCGGATGCCGGCGTCGGCGAGGCCGAGCGGGCGGTGAAAAAACTCGGCGCGCTCGGCGTGCAGATCTACACCAATGTCAACGGCAAGCCGCTCGACCGCCCGGAATACCGGCCGTTCTGGAACAAGATGAACGCGCTCGGCATTCCGATCTGGATGCATCCCTGCCGCGGTGCCGAAATGCCGGATTACATTTCCGAACAGAAATCGTTGTACGAGATCTGGTGGACCTTCGGCTGGTCCTACGACACCGCCACCGCGATGATGCGCCTGGTCTATTCGAAAATCATGGATACGCATCCCAATCTGAAAATCATCACCCATCACTTCGGCGGCATCGTGCCGATGCTGGAGGGCCGCATCGGCCCCGGCAACGACGTGATGGGTTCGCGCACATCCGACACTGACTACGTCTCGCTGCGCAAAAGCCTCAAAAAGCGCCCGCTCGATTATTTCAAGCAGGACTTCTGGGCCGACACCGCGGTGTTTACCGCCGAACCGGCGACCAAGGCGGGAATGGAGTTCTTCCCGCGCGACAAGATCGTCTTTGCCTCCGATTGCCCTTACGACCCGGAAGGCGGAACGATGTATCCGCGCGAAACGCTGCGGATTCTGGAATCGCTCAACCTGTCGAAGACCGACCACGACAAAGTCTTTTTCAAGAATCTCGAAGCGGTCACCGGCCGCACATTGGTGAAGGCGTAGATCAGTGCCCACCGTCGCAGCGATAGAGCATCCACCACGGGGACCGCTGCTGCCAGCCGAAGTAATTGAAGGGCTGCAGCCAGCGCGGGTAAGTCGACCATTCAAACGCGCAGTTGCCCTCAACCCAGGCGCTGACCTCGGGGAAGCGGATGGGGACATTTACGAGCGCGAGGAAGGTTTCACCCCGCGCGCGGCTCGCTGCCAAATCGGCCACCGAAGGATTTGATATCCAGCGAAGATTTTTGGGCTCAAGAAAGACCATGTGCGCGGCGCCCGTTCCGTACGGCATCCTGTCTGGCGGGTGAATAACCACCACCGCCTCGTCGATGCCGTTCGCGGCATGCGTTTCATTCTCGATCAGCTGGAAGAGCGAATAATTTGCCGATTGCGGCATGGCGACGAGCCCAAGCAACCCGACGAAATTCAGCACATAGCCCAGCTTGAGGCGGAAGCCGCTCGCGAGCCATCGAAAAAAAGCGGCAAGCCGCGTTCCGTAACGTGGCTGCGCACTAAGCGCAAAGCCGACAAAGAACGGGAGAAAAGGAATGAGCGGGAACAGAAATCGCGCCTCCTTGTGAGCCGCGATGCACAATAGAACGACGTAGGGCGCGCTTGCCCAGGTCAGGGCACTCAGCGGGCGCGCCAGCCACGTTACCAAGGTGGCCGCCATCAGACCGAAGGTGACCGGCGCCATTGCATTCGATTCGAGCAGCGGAATGTACAGATAGGCGAAGAACGGATCGGTGCCGAAAATCCGCGACCGTCCCAAAACAAAATTTTGATAGACGTACGCATAAGCCGGAAACGTAACGTGGCCATAGCCCCACCAATCGGCGAGAACGCCAAGAGCCAACGCCAGCAGCACCCCGAGCCCTAATCCTATAATAAGGGAAAGCCGTTCCTGCGCTGCAAATAGGTACCAAGCGCCGGCGCCCGCGGCCATCGCCCCAGTTGCGTAGCGGAAATCGAAGCACAGCCCGAACGCCGCGCCGGCGAGCACCGCAAGAGCAAACCCGCTGCGCCAGCCGCGCGAGCGCGTACGCCATTCCAGCAATGCGATGCCGAAACAAAGGGCGGCCGCTGAAGATGCCTCAGCGGAGGTTCGCGCGCCGAGGAATGGCAACAGCCAAAGGAAAGCCGCGATCGAATACAGCCGGCGGCGCTCGATTTCCGCGCCGAACCAGCGGCGGCCGGCGATCACCAAAGTCCACAATGCCAACCAGGTGAAAATCGCCGTCGTCAGCCGAAACAGAAACAACAAGGTGAGTGGACGGTCGAAGCCAAAATAGCCGGCCGCTTGTGCCACGCCGACATAGATCGCCGGCTGCAGCCACGAGCGCATCTGTTCAGCGTATTCCCACGGCAACCCGGCCGGATCGCTGATGCCGAGCTTGGCCGAGGTAAATTCGACGATCTGATAGTATTCGTCGGGATTGTGCTGTCCGACGGAGAAGACGGCGCAGGCGAAAAACAGCAACGCCGATGTTGCAAGACACCATCGCAGATGCAGGCGTTCCGTCCCGCTCGCGCCGGGACGATCCGGCCAAATGAATTGCCACAGAACCGGAAATGCCGTCAGCTTTGCAGCGAGGTCTCCTGAACGCCGGGTGAGCTGAAGCGTCACTTCGTTTTGGTCGAATGCTGCCAAATGCGCGCGAAACGAACGGCGGATCATCTTGTCATGGACTGCTCGGCTCGGCAACGAAGCGACTGGTTTTACCGGCGGGCCTGCAGAGTCACGGCTTCCTTGCGCTAGCGCAATCGTGTCCATATCATTCGCCGATGATCGTTTCGGCCGATCACGCCGGCGCGCGGCGAGGTGACGCACGAACTTTTCCGCCGAGTCATGGCGTGGTTCGTGGCGAATATCGTCGCAACGAGAGGAACGGCAATGTTGGCTCGCATTAAATGGCAGATTGCAGGCGCACTTCTTGCAGCCTTGATGACAGGATTCATTGCATCTGCGGAAGAAGCTTCGCCGCTTTCGTCTGCGGATCTCAAACAGCTCCTCACCTACGTTGACACCATCGGAGCAAAGCAGACCTTCCCTCCACCAACGGCGCAAAATCTTGGATTGTCCCAGGATGCAAACCAGGATCTCCCCGTTGTTAGCGTAGTTACGTCCGATCACAGAATTTACTTTTGCCGCAGCGGCCTGGATGCAAGCGATTTCATCATCTGGGTGATTGGCTCCGACCAAAAGACATCTTCAATGTTCGTCACGCACCAAGATCTCAAATTGGTGCGCGCTCTGTACATGCACGCTGAAGCAATTCCGCAATTACGGAACGTCAATGCCGATGAAGTCGTGGCCGACTATAAAATGGCGCTGGCCGCGCTGGCTCAGGATCTGCGGAACACGAAGTAGGAACGTACGCAGTCGCTGCTTGGCTTGTCTCCAGGTCTGCGCCGCCATATGTTTTTTCGATGACAATTTCGCCAGCTCACTCCGACGCGCAAGGCAAGATTACGCACGAACTTTTCCGCCAGGTGATGGCGTCGTTCGCCACCGGCGTCACCGTGATCACCACGCAGGTGCGTGGCGAGGTTCGCGGCATGACCGCCAACGCGTTCATGTCGGGCTCGCTCGACCCGCCGCTGTGCGTGATCTCGGTCGCGCTCAAAGCGCGCATGCACGCGTTCCTGCTTGAGGCTGGCCATTTCGGCGTGAACATTCTTGGGCGCGGCCAGGAAGCTTTGATTGGGCATTTCGCCGGCCGTCCGGTCGAAGGCGTCGATCCGAAATACGAATACGCCAATGCGACGCCGGTGTTCGCGCAGGCCAATGCGACGATCGCCGCCAAAGTGATCGCGCGCCATGCCTGCGGCGATCACTCGCTGTTCGTCGGACACATCTTCGCGCTGCGCCACAGCGAAGGGCTGATGCCGATCGTGCTGCACGTTGGACGACTCGCCTCGCTTATGCATTCGCACGAACAAACAATCTGGCCGACGCTCGATTTCTGGTGAGCGAAAGGCGCGGAAAGCCAGTCCGGAATTACAACCGCTACTGCCGTCCGAATCGGGAACCCGGGCAGCCGGAGGTCGCACCGCCCTGTGCGAATCGCAGCGGCATCGGCTGGCGCGCTTGCAGGCAAATGGGACGCTAAAGCGACCATTTTAACCATTTGTTTTTAGTGGTCTATTTTGAGAAATGAACGGCCTTTGCGGGCTCGATGACGCTGCCAATTTCCGTGTCATTTTTGCCACTCCCGCCGCCTAAATGACATTGCCGTCGGTGCGAAACGGCACAAAGCATTGCAATCTTCACTGGCTTGCACGAACCTGCCGGCAGTTGGCAGGACGTGCCGACGAGTCAAGCCCCGTGCGGATTTCCTTGCGCTGGGGGGACAAACCACGGAGGGGCATCAATGACCCGATTGAAAAAGTTAGCTTTAGGAGGAGCAGCTGCAGCGCTGATCATGACCGGCGCCGTCAGCAAGAGCTTCGCCATTGAATCCGGAGCTTTCCAGTACCTCGCGGGCGGCACGATCGGCCTTCCGCTCGGCGCGTTACCACCGGCCGGCCTCTACACCGGCCTTACGAACTTTGAAGGGCTTTACGGTGGGATGAGCGGCAACCAAGGCGGTACCGGACCGGGCGGCGGTAAAGGCATTGGGCTGGGTTCGTTCGGCGGAGTTGTGCCGATTCTCTGGTCGACCGGCTGGAACTTCCTGGGCGCCAGTTACGGCATGGCTATAATCCAGCCATTCGTGACGGCCTACGCCGGTACAGGAGGCGGTGCTCCCGCCGGCGTAAATGCGAACACAACCTGCAGTTCCAGTGGTGCTCTGTTTTTTGTCCCCGCTTTTAATGGCGCTGGCTTCTGCGCTTGGCAGAACATGATCATCAACACGGTCTGGCAGCCGCTGGATTTGTCGTGGAACTGGGGCAACGGCTGGTTTACCAGTGTTTACTTCAGCTTCCAGGCTCCCATGGGGACAAGGGTTACCGGCACAGCCAATCCCGATTGGTGGACATTCTCGCCGGGCTTCGCGGTTTCGTATCTGTCGCCTCAATGGAACCTGTCGGCTAACTTTGTCTACAACGTCTATACTGCCTCGCAGGGCATCGCCACGAACCTGGGCGGCACACCGTTCGGAAGTGGTTATACGAGCGGCAACCAGTTCGCGGGCGATCTGCATGCCCTGTACAAGCTGGGCAAGTGGTCGTTTGGTCCGGTGGGCTATTTTGTTGCGCAAACCACCACTGACCGGGCTGGTGGCCCTGGCTGCGCCGCTTTGGCCCTCAGCGCGCTCGCTTCGGTGGGCTGTGCCAATCAGAGCTTTGTCGGGGTCGGCGGACTCGTTGGCTATGACTTCGGCCCTGTCGATGTGCAAGTCTGGGTGACCGACACAGTCTCTTCACAAAATACCGGTGAAAACGGCTGGATTGTCTGGTCGCGCCTTGGCTTCCGCCTCTGGGCGCCGGAAGCTGCAAAGCCGCTGGTTGCGAAGAACTAATCTAGCAACAACACGGATGTTTATGGGCCCCGCGGGAAACCGCGGGGCCTTTTTCTTTGCGTCATTGCAAGCAATAGCGAAGCAATCTGGATTGCTTCGGCCCTGCGGCCTCGCAATGACGGGGACGAAACAACCGAGCGCGTGCGTGCTAAAAGCCTAGATTGCTACTGACGAAATAGATCGGTGATCGATTGGTTGGGGTGCGCGCCGTCGGATATCGGCGGTGGCGACGATGCTGTCGCTGACGGAGTCGACGCACCACCGGCTTGCGATCCGCCGTAGGCCGGCTGGCCTGGCGGCGAATAGGGTTGGCCGACTGGCGTGTAGCTGCTCGGGGGGCGCGGAACGCTTGGCGATTCCGTTGAGGTCGAGTCCCGAAACAAGTCGGTGATCGATTGATTGGGGTGCGCGCCGTCGGATATCGGCGTCGCCGGGGCTGCGGACGAAGGCGGCTGACCGGGTGCAGAATTATTCGCCTGCCCTGGAATTGCTGACAAGCTCGACGGCATTGAATTGGCCGACGGCGCGGGATTTCCCCAGGGCGACGAACATCCTGCAAGCACGGAGCACAGCAACAACGACGCTGTCTTCAAACCGCTCCAGCCGCGGGCTCCTGCCGCGCCATAATTTTCCGGCTGCTTCGACATCTCCACGGAATAACTATAGCAGAGGCCGCACCCGAGGCGATACCTTATCATTTGCACTCAGGCCGCTAGGGATCGATACGCTGCCTGCCGCATCACCATTAGCCGCCCCACCCCGAAAGCGTTACACGGCACGACTGGACGCGCGAAGAATTGCGCGCGCTGTTCGATTTGCCGCTGTCCGAACTGATCTATCGCGCGCAAAGCATCCACCGCGAAAATTTCGATGCGGCGGCGGTGCAGATTTCGACGCTACTCTCGATCAAGACCGGCGGCTGCCCGGAAGACTGCGCTCATTGTCCGCAAAGCGCGCAATACGACACCGGCGTGCGCGCTGAGAGGCTAATGCCGCTCGATGCGGTGCTGGCGCAAGCGCGCGCCGCACGCGAGGCCGGCGCCAGCCGCTTCGAAGCGCAGACCACGGCGGATAAGCCTGGCGGCGGCATCGCCTGCACGCCCGCCATCTGCGGCTTTCAATCGCAGATCGGTGTCGGCTGGCTGTTCGGATACGACTTCGGCCCGGTCGCAATGCAGGTCTAGGCCGACAAAGCAGTTGAATGTCAGAACTGCGTCGGCGCCAATGGTTGGGACGTTTGGGGCCGCGTAAACTTCAGGATCTGGGCACCCGAGACTGGGAGGTCGCTGGTGGCCAAGAACTAACACTTGGCGTCAGCTAGAATTCTCAGGGCCCGGCGGGAAACCGCGGGGCCATTTTCTTAGCGCTTCGCAGAGCGCATGGACTACTTCTTGCCCTTGCGCAGCACGTGATAGCTGAGTTCGCCGGGATCGGTGAGATCCGGCACCTTCCAGCCGTCGAGGTCGTATTCGGCCATGCAGTCTTCGGCAAAACCCTTGAAGCGGTCGGCGTTGCCGGACGCCTGCGCGCCAAACAGACAATAGCGGCGGATTTCTTCGGTCGAGCCGCCGTAATTGATCTCGTAGAGCTCATGGCGGCCGCCGAATTCGGTCGCCAGACAATCCCACAGAAGCTTCATCAGTTTGACGCGCTCCTCGGCTTTGTAGCCATTCGAGCCGCGCATGTAGCGGTCGATATAGGGGCGGATTTCGGGGTTCTTGAAGTCGCTGACGTGCGAGTTAAGGTAGATCAGCCCGGACGCCACCGTCTGCTCGATGATGTATTTCACCTTGGTGTAAGCCATGGTGGCGATGATCTGGTAGGCATTGCCCGGATCCATGTTCGGCAGCACGTAATCGCCGATCCACGGCTTCGGGTCGCGCACCATCGCGTCCGACAGCGCCCAGAACAGATTACGCCAGGCGATCACCTCGCCGACATTGGCCTGCACGCCACGATAATCCTTAGTGCCCGCGGCTTCGACCGCCTTGAGCAGCAGCCCGGCGATAAAATCCAGTTTGACCGCGAGCCGCGTGCAGCCGTGCACGACGAAGCGCGGCAGGAAGCCGGTGCGCGGAAAAAAGTTGTTGGCCTTCTCGATGTCGCCGTAAACGAAAACGTTCTCCCAGGGCACCAGAACCTTGTCGAGAATGAATACGGCGTCGTTCTCGTCGATCCGGCTCGACAGCGGATAATCGAACGGGCTGCCCATGGCCGTCGACGTCATCTCGTAGGAAGTGCGGCAGATGAATTTGACGCCCGGATGATTGGTCGGCACCATGAACACCACGGCGAATTTCTTGTCCTGCACCGGGAGGAGCCCGTGATGGGCGACGAACGTGTAGTTGGTGAGCACCGAGCCGGTCGCCACCACCTTGGCGCCGGAGACGACGAGGCCGGCGTCGGTTTCCTTCTCCACGTGACAACAAATATCGCCGACTTCGCTCGGCGGCCGGTCGCGGTCGACCGGCGGGTGGATGATGGCGTGATTGACGAAGGGCACGCGCTCCTGGCTGAATTTGTACCAGCGCTTCGCATTCTCCTGATACGGATCGTAAAACTGGGCGTTGGCGCCCAAGGTCGCCAGGAACGACGCTTTGTAGTCCGGTGAGCGGCCGAGCCAGCCGTAGGTGATCTTTGCCCATTCGGCGATGGCGTTGCGCCCGGCGATCAGATCGTCGAGCGACTTCGGCGCCTTGAAGAAAGCGTGCGTCTTGCCGCCGTTGCCGGTATCGGTCGGCACCATGATCTTGTCGGCGTGCTTGGGGTCGCGCAGCGCGTCGTAGAGCCGCGCCACCATGCGCGCGGTGTTGCGGAAGGCCGGGTGGGTGGTGACGTCCTTCACCCGCTCGCCGTAGATGAAAACCGTCCGGTCGTCGCGAAGCGAGTCGAGGTATTCGTTGCCGGTTTGCGGCGCGGTGACGCCCGTCTTCGCGGCGGGCTTGACGGCAGGCTTCGATCCCTTCGCAGCAACGCTCATGGCGCTCATCCCCCTTGTTCGATTATCGAACTATCGTGCGGTATTCGCCGTTTTGCGAACAATACGCGGGGGACCCCAGCCAGGCAAGATGCAGCGGTGCTTCGCCAGCCGTGGCGCGGAGACCGGTTAGGCGACCGAGCCGGAAATTTGCTCGGCAACGGCGCGCAAGCTCGGCAGAAAACGCTCGCGCATTTCATTGCGGGTGGTGCGCGTCGAGTGCGTGCTGACATTGAGCGCGGCAATCGCCTGACCGCTGCGGTCCAACACCGGCACCGCGATTGAGCGCAGACCGCGCTCGAGCTCCTCGTCGACGATGGAGAATCCTTGCGCGTGGTCCTCCTGCACCCGCTCGTACAGCGCCTGCAGGTCGGTGATCGTCGAGGAAGTGAACGCCTCGATGCGCAGCGACCGCAGCCGCCGCCAAAATTCCGCGTCGTCAAGAAAGCCGAGCTGGACCCTGCCCAGCGAGGTGTGAAAGGCCGGCAACCGCGTGCCGACCGCGAGCGTCACCGACATGATGCGGCGCGCCGGGAAACGCGCGACATAGACGATCTCGGTTCCCTCCAAGGTCGCCGCCGAGCAGGATTCATGGAATTGTTCGCTGAGTTGGCGCATCAGCGGCGCCGCCTGCTCGATCCAGTTCTGCGTCGCCAGGTAGGCAAAGCCGAGCTTGAGGATGCCGGACGACAGCGAAAACTGCCGCCCGCTCTGCGTCACGTATCCGAGCACGACAAGCGTGCGCAGAATGCGCCGCGCCGTCGCCCGCGACAGCCCGGTCGCCTGCGCCGCCTGCGACAGCGTCATCGCCGGCCGCTGCTTATCAAACGAGCCCAGCACGGCGAGTCCCTTGGCAAGCGTCGCCATGAATTCCTTATCTTGCTGCATGGCTCCCGGACCTCGTCGGACGGGCCCGATGACGCCTGTGCAATTGACAGACATCCGGCGCTCGGTAACAATCACTGATTGCGAACCTTCGTTCGATAATCGAACATAGCCAGCAACACCGAACGGTGCAAGTCGAACGGTCAAGTCGAAGGCTTCGCTAGGGGTAAACGCCAACGGCGCCGCCCGATCCCGGGCGACGGCGCCGATCGGACAGGGAGGACGGCATGGCGAAGACATCTGACAGCATTCGCGTGAACCGGCGCAGCTTCATGAAAGCGTCGGCGGCAACCGGCGCTGCGCTCGCCGCGGGTTCGGTATTTGCGCCGGCGGTGCATGCCGCCAAGAGCCTCAAGCTCGGCTATGTCAGTCCGCAGACCGGACCGCTCGCGTTGTTCGGCGAAGCGGACAAATTCGTCATCGGCAGCTTCCTCGACACGGTGAAAGGCGGCGTCAAGGTCGGCAACGCGACGCTTCCGGTCGAGGTCATCGTCAAGGACAGCCAGTCCAATCCGAACCGCGCGGCCGAAGTGGCCAAGGAACTGATCGTCGGCGACAAGATCGATCTCATGCTTGTCGCCTCGACGCCGGAGACCACGAACCCGGTGTCGACGCAATGCGAGATCGAAGAGGTGCCTTGCATCTCAACGGTGGCGCCGTGGCAGCCGTATTTTATCGGCCGGCAGGCCAACCCGGGCGGCGGTCCGCCGGCGTGGAAACCTTTCAACTACACCTATCACTTCTTCTGGGGCCTCGAAGACGTCATCGCCGTTTTCACCAACATGTGGGGCCAGGTTAAGACCGACAAAGCGGTCGGCGGCCTGTTTCCCAACGACGGCGACGGCAATGCCTGGGGCGACAAGCAGGTCGGCTTCCCGCCGGTGCTCGAGAAGGGCGGCTACACGCTCACCGATCCCGGCCGTTATCAGAACCTCACCGACGACTTCAGCGCGCAGATCGCCGCGTTCAAGAAGGCGAATTGCGAGATCATCACCGGCGTGATGATACCGCCGGACTTCACCACCTTCTGGAACCAGGCATCGCAACAAGGCTTCAAGCCGAAGGTCGCCTCGATCGGAAAAGCGATCCTGTTCCCGGTCGCGGTCGAAGCGCTGGGCAAGAACGGCAACAATCTCTCGTCCGAGGTCTGGTGGTCGCCGAGCCATCCGTTCAAGTCGTCGCTGACCGGACAGTCGGCCAAGGCGCTCGCCGAGGCCTACGAGAAGGCGACGGGCAAACAATGGACCCAACCGATCGGCTTTGCGCATGCCTTATTCGAGCTCGCCGTGGACGTAGCGAAACGCTCCGGCGGTGGCGACAACAAAGCGATGGTGAATGCAATCGCCGAGACCAAACTCGACACCGTAGTCGGGCCCATCGCCTGGAATGGCAAGAACGTCCCGCCGTTCGCCGCCAAGAACGTCGCCAAGACGCCGCTGGTCGGCGGTCAGTGGCGGTTGCGCAACGGCAACAAGTACGACATCGTCATCACCGACAATAAGACCGCGCCGGAAATCCCGGCCGGCGGCAAAATGGAGCCGATCGCCTAAGCTTCGGGTCGGCGGCACTACCGGGCGGCTGATACCGCTTCGGCATGAGATAAGATGGAACGCCGGTCCCAGTGGACCGGCGTTCGACTGGGCGGTCGCGTGATCCTGAGGCTGGACAATTTGACGAAGTCGTTCGGCTCGCTCAAAGCCGTCGATGGCATCGAGCTTGAGGTCGCGCAGGACGAGGCGCTCGGCATCATCGGGCCGAACGGCGCCGGCAAAACCACGCTGTTTCATCTCATTACCGGACTGCTAAAGCCTGACGCCGGTGCGATCGTCTTCGACGGTCGCGAGATCACACGCGCCACACCGCGTGCCCGCTGCATCGCCGGCATCGGCCGTTCCTTCCAGATTCCGCAGCCTTTCGAGAACCTCACCGTTTTCGAGAACCTCCTGGTCGCCGCCATTCATGGCCGCCGGCGACGCGAGGCCCAGGTGGTCGACGCCTGCGGAGACATTCTGGAGCGGACCGGCCTCATCGATTTGGCCAATCGGCGCGCCGGCACGCTCAATCTGCTGGGCCGCAAGCGCCTCGAACTGGCGCGCGCGCTGGCGAGCGCGCCGCGGCTCCTTCTGCTCGACGAGATCGCCGGCGGACTGACCGAAGCCGAATGCCTCGAACTCGTGCAACTGGTGCAGGACATCAGGAAATCCGGCGTCACCATCGTTTGGATCGAGCATATCGTGCACGCGCTCGTTGCCGTCGTTTCCCGGCTGGTCGTGCTCAACTTCGGGCGCAAGATCGTGGAAGGCGAGCCACGCGCCGTCATGGCCTCGGAAGAGGTGCGGGAAATCTACCTGGGCATCGCGGCGTAAGGCATTCGCGGTGAGACAGCAAGCGTGAGGCAGCAGGATTTGGCCGTGCTGGAAACCCGCGAACTGACCGCTTTTTACGGCGACTTCCAGGCGCTTTTCGGCATCACGTTTGCCCTCAATGAGGGCGAGACGGTCGCCATCATCGGCGCCAACGGCGCCGGCAAATCGACTTTCCTGAAAGCGATCGCGGGCTTGCTGCCGCGCCCGGCCGCCGCGGTGCGGCTCGACGGCCGCGACGTCGGCGCGCTGCCGGCATTCGAGATCGTCAAGCTCGGCGTCTCGCTGGTGCCGGAAGGCCGCCGGCTGTTCACCTCGCTCTCGGTGGAGGAAAATCTTCTGGTCGGCGCCTACGGCCGGCGCAGCGAAGGCCCGTGGAGCCTCGAGGCGGTGTATCGGCTGTTTCCCATGCTACGCGAGCGGCGCCACACGCCGTCGACGGCGCTGTCGGGCGGCCAGCAACAGATGGTCGCCATCGGCAGGAGTCTGATGTCAAACCCGCGCATCCTGCTTTGCGACGAGCTCAGCCTCGGCCTCGCTCCGATCGTCATCCGCGATATCTACGCGGCGCTCGCCGACATCAAAGCGCGCGGTACCAGCGTTGTCCTGGTCGAGCAGGACCTTCTTCATGCCATGTCGGTCGCGGATCGGGCCTATTGTTTCCAGGAGGGGCGGGTGAGCCTGGCCGGCCGGCCGGCGGAGCTGACCCGCGACGCCATTCACGCCGCCTATTTCGGATTGTGAGCGATGCTCGGCTGGATCGACACGGTGCTGCAAGGAATCCTGCTCGGCGGACTTTATGCGCTCTACGCCACCGGCCTGTCGGTGATTTTCGGTATCATGCGTCTCGTCAACCTGGCGCATGGCGATCTGATCGTGCTCGCCGCCTTTTTGATTCTGGCGCTGGCGACTGCGGGAGTGCCAATCGTGCTCGCGCTCGTCATCGTCGTGCCGCTGATGTTCGCGCTGGGCTACGCCTTGCAATCGCTCATGCTCAATCGCGTGCTCGGCCGCAATATCCTACCGCCTTTGCTGATCACTTTCGGGCTGTCGATTATCGTGCAGAACGGCCTGCTCGAATCCTTCTCCGCCGACACGCGCTTTCTCAATGTCGGGCCGCTGCAAGGCGCTTCACTGCCGCTCGGCGGCGGCATCGCCGTGGGCGTCATGCCGCTGATCTGTCTCGCCGCCTCGATCGCCGTCATCCTCCTGCTCAACGGCGTGTTTTACCGCACCGCGGTCGGACGGGCGTTTCGCGCCACGTCCGATGACGTGGAAATCGCCCAACTCATGGGCATCAACAACAAAACGATCTACGCGCTGACCATGGGTATTGCGCTCGCGGTTTGCGCCGTCGCCGGATTCTTCCTCGGCGCCCGCGCCAATTTCGATCCGAGCATCGGTCCGGCCCGCCTTCTCTACGCGTTCGAAGCGGTGATCATCGGCGGGCTAGGCAGCCTGTGGGGAACGCTTGCCGGCGGCATCGTCGTCGGCGTGGCGCAGACCGTCGGGGCGCATATCGACCCCGAGTGGCAGATACTTTCCGGCCACGTGGCGTTCCTGATCGTGCTGGTGATCCGACCGCGCGGCCTGTTTCCGCGCGCGGTCGATTAGCGAGCCGCCGCATGGGCACCGGCGAACCGATCAAGCTCGGGCTCGGCGAAAGCCATCGCCGCGGAAGGCATTTTGCCGTGGCGACGGCGACCCGTGCGTCGACGGTGACGCTCTTCCTCGCCGTTCCCGGCATCGTCGTGCTCTTGGCTCTGCCGGCCTTCGCCAGCCGCGTGCTGCTCCAGGAACTGTTCTACGTCTTCACCATGCTGGCGCTGGCGCAATTGTGGAATCTGCTCGCCGGCAGCGCCGGCCTGATTTCAGTCGGTCAGCAGGCATTCGTCGGCATGGGCGCCTACGCGCTGTTCGCCTGCACGGTGGTGGCAAACCTCGACCCGGTGCTCTCGATCGTGCTGGCCGGCGCCATCGCCGGGCTGGTCGCCATACCGGCGGCGCTGATCGTGTTTCGTTTGCGCGGAGCTTACTTCGCCATCGGCACCTGGGTCGTCGCCGAGGTCTGCCGGCTCATCCTGGCGCAGGTCAAGCAATTGGGCGGCGGCACTGGCACGTCGCTGCCGCCGGACGTCGCGTCCTCCATGGTCGGTCTCGATTTCGTCCGCAACCTGTTCGCGGTGCGCGGACCCGCGGCGCGCGATATTCTCTCCTATTGGCTCGCGCTTACGCTGGCGGTCGGCACGTTCTTCCTGGTCTACCGGCTGTTGCGATCGCGCCACGGTCTGGCGCTGTCGGCCATCGGCGATTCCGAAACCGCCGCCGAGAGCACCGGCGTCGATGTTTTTCGCACCAAACTTTTTATCTATGTCGCCACCGCCGCCGCCACCGGCATGGTTGGCGCGCTCATCTTCCTGCAAAAAGCCCGCATCTCGCCCGACGCCGCATTCTCGCTGATCGACTGGACCGCCTACGTCATCTTCATAGTCGTCATCGGCGGCATCGGAACGATGGAGGGCCCGATCATCGGCGTGGTGATTTTCTACCTGCTGCAGTATTACCTGGCGTCGCTCGGCTCCTGGTATCTGATTTTGCTCGGCGGGCTCGCCATCGTCCTCATGCTGTTTGCTCCGGCCGGAGTCTGGGGCCTGATCTCGCGCTTCTACGACATCAGCCCGTTCCCGGTGCGGCGGCGGTTGATCGTGCGGGTGGGTAAAGTCGCCGACGAGAAGGAAAGCAAGAACTGAGACTGCGCTCCGGGACTTTTGGGGGAGCGCCGCGCCGCGGGGTGAGTGCGTTGGCCAAGTCAGGGCCGTCAAATCGGAGCCGTTGGGCTGCCCTACTATTGTTCCAGCAGGCGGAATTCGATAGCATTTGGTCGATCTCGGTGCCTTGTAGAACCTGCTGGTTCCTCGCGTCCCCGAGATCGTCCGCCAAAACGGTGGATTCGCAAGGGGAGGAACCGCACTATGAACGTACCCGCACCGAAATTCATGATCGAAAGCACGTGGCGCGGCCGCCTGTTCGGCGCCGACTGGCATAATGCCGCCGGTGGATCGCTGGACGTGCTCGAGCCGGCGACCGGCGCCACGCTGACCCGTGTCGGCAATGCCACCGCCGCCGATGTGCGCAAAGCGGCCGCCGAGGCGCGTGCCGCGCAGCCCGGCTGGGCGGCGACCCCGTATGAGAAACGCGGCGCCATCCTGCGCAAGGCGGCGCGCATCCTGGAAGATAATCAGGAAGAGCTGATCCCCTGGATCGCGCGCGAGACCGGGGGCATCCCGGCCAAGGCCGGATTCGAAATCCATATGGTGACGGAGATTCTCTATCGTTCCGCCGCCATGTGCACCGAGCCGCAGGGCCTGGTGCTGCCCTCCGACCCGGGCCGCATCAGCATCGCCCGACGCCTGCCGCGTGGCGTTGTCGGCATCATTTCGCCGTTCAACTTCCCGCTGATCCTGTCGATGCGCGCGGTGGCGCCCGCCCTCGCCACCGGCAACGCGGTGGTGCTCAAGCCCGATCCGCGCACTGCGCTGACCGGCGGCTTCATCATCGCCCGCATCTTCGAGGAAGCCGAACTGCCCAAGGGCGTGTTGCAGGTGCTGCCCGGCGGCGCCGAGGCAGGCGAAGCGATCTGCACCGATCCCGACATCGCCATGGTGTCGTTCACCGGTTCGAGCAACGTCGGCCGGCGTATCGGCGAACTCGCCGGCAAGCACCTGAAAAAAGTGCAGCTCGAGCTTGGCGGCAAGAACGCTGTGATCGTGCTGGAAGACGCCGATCTCGACGCCACTGCTTCGGCGATCGCGTTCGGCGCCTGGTTCCATCAGGGGCAGATCTGCATGACCACCGGCCGCGTGCTGGCCAAGGACAAGATCGTGGCGCCGCTCACCGAGAAACTCGTGGCCAAGGCCAAGCATCTGCCGGTCGGCGATCCGCTCGGCCAGGTGGCGCTAGGGCCGATCATCACCCGCGCGCAAGTGGAGCGCATTCACGGCATCGTCAAGGACTCGGTAGCGGCCGGCGCCAAGCTTGAAGCGGGAGGCACATTCGACGGACCGTTCTATCGCCCGACCGTGCTGACCGGCGTGAAACCCGGCATGCGCGCGTTCGACGAGGAAGTCTTCGGGCCGGTGGCGGCGATCACGTCGTTCTCGACCGACGACGAGGCGGTGCAGCTCGCCAATCACGGTGAATATGGCCTCTCGGCCGGCGTGTTCTCCGCCGACGTCGGGCACGCACTTGCCGTCGGCAATCGTCTCAATACCGGGCTCCTGCACATCAACGACCAGACGGTGGCCGACGAGCCACACGTTCCGTTCGGCGGCACCGGAGCTTCCGGCAACGGCACCCGCATCGGCGGCCCGGCCAATTGGGAAGAGTTCACCCAATGGCAATGGGTGACGATCAAGGAGAAGCCGAATCCTTATCCGTTCTGAGCCGTCGGTAACGGCGCTCTAGCGCGTCCGGCGGCAAGCCCGCCACCGTCGGACGTGAAGATCAACGGCGTGCGCTCCGAGGGGCAACTTTCGGCCGGAGGGTTCAGAAAAATTTCGACACGCGATGGCACCGAAGGCCATCGCCAATGGAGAGGGATCATGCACCCCTGATCGTGTCGGCTTTTGTGGGCAAAGCGGACGCCCGGCCAGAGCACCGAAAATGACGCTCATGACCCTGAATGTCGTTCGTCGCGGTGCAACACACGCCTGACTCCGGTGGTGCACGCCTGAAATAGCGGGCATGAGATCCTGAAGGATATTCCCTCAGAAGCGGCGATATTGCGGGCAACCGCCCACTACGCGCAGCGATTTTGCACATTGCGGCCGGCGAACCTTGTTCCGGTTCTAAAATAGTCTTACCAATAGAGCGCGGACGTCCGACATGCGGACAACGCGAAACCGCGCGCGGCACTCAACGACGCGCGGATCAACGTAAGCCATATCGCACGAGACCGAACGAAGGGGAGGTCCTCATGACGACGTTTGCCATTACGGTCAACGGCAAACCCGCAAGCGTTGAGGCTGATGCCGACACGCCACTTTTGTGGGTCATTCGCGAACATCTCAAACTTTCAGGCACGAAATTCGGCTGCGGCGCCGGCCTGTGCGGCGCCTGTACCGTGCATCTCGACGGCAAGGCGGTGCGCTCTTGCCAGACGCAGATGTCGGAAGTCACCGGCAAGAAGGTAACGACCATCGAAGGCTTGTCGCCGAATTCCAGCCATCCGTTGCAGAAAGCGTGGATCGCCGAACAGGTGCCGCAATGCGGCTACTGTCAGTCCGGCCAGATCATGCAAGCCGCCTCGCTGCTGGCGAAGACCAAATCTCCGACGCGCGAGCAGATCGTCGAGCACATGAACGGCAATATCTGCCGCTGCGGCACGTATCCACGCATTGTTCGCGCCATTGAGCGCGCCTCGAAGGAGGGCTGAGTCATGACCGCGCATATCAATCGCGAATCCGCGACCGCAATGGATCGCCGGGGCTTTGTCAAAGGCGCCGCCGGCCTGACCTTCGCCTTTACGCTTGGCGGCGGCATGCTCGGCCGGAGCGCACAAGCGCTCGCCGCCGACGCGAGCACGCTTAATGCCTGGGTCACCATCAGCACGGACGGCACTGTGACGCTGCTCTGTCCAACCGCGGAAATGGGCCAGGGCGTGATGACCTCGCTGCCGCTGGTGCTTGCGGAAGAACTCGATGCCGATTGGTCGAAGGTAAAGGCGGAATTCGCTCCCCCGATCCCGCCGCTTTATGGCAATCCGCACCCGTTCTTTAACGGGGCGCAGGTCACCGCCGGCAGCACCTCGGTTCCCGGCTACTTCCACTCGCTCCGCATCGCCGGCGCGCAGGCGCGCCGGGTGCTGATCGACAATGTCGCCGAGCAATGGAAGGTCCCAGCCGCGGAGCTGACGACGGCGGACGGTTCCGTCATTCACGACAAGTCGAAGCGGAAGATCGGTTACGGCGATGTCGTAAAGTTCGCCACCGTCCCGAAGGATCCGCCGAAGATCGCCGAAGCCGATCTCAAGAAGCCATCGCAGTTCAAGCTGATCGGCCGCGCCGATATCGGCCGCGTCGACGTTCCGTTGAAAGTCAACGGCAGCGCGAAGTACGGCATCGACGCCGACGTTCCGGGCATGCTGTATGCCACCTTGATGGAAGCGCCGGCCGAAGGCGCGAAGGCATCGGTCGCCAACGCCGACGACGTCGGTAAAATGAAGGGCATCGCCGCAGTTATTCCGCTGCCCTTCGGCGTTGCCGTCATTGGCACCAGCGTGGAAGCGACCCAGGCCGCCCGCGATGCGTTGAAGGTGACGTGGGATATGGCGGAGAGCCCGGCCAAGGGCTTCGATTCTGACAAGGCAATGGAGGAGTACGCCAAGCTCGGCCAGGACCGGAAAGCACCCGCTCGCACCGCGTACAAAGTCGGCGAAGTGTGGGACGTTCTTCCCGGCGCGAAAGTGGTGGAAGCGTCTTACCAGACCGCGTTCTGCTACCACGCGCAAATGGAGCCGATGAACGCGGTCGCCGCCGTCGCCGAAGACGGCAAGTCCGCGGAAATCTGGACCGGCACCCAGTTCGCAGCGCTCATCGCCTTCATCGTGTCCGGCATTCTGAAGACGACGCCGGACAAGATTGTCGTGCACCAGCAATATCTCGGTGGCGGGTATGGCCGGCGGATCGCGCCCGATATCGCGATCCAGGCGGTCATATTGTCCAGCATCGTGAAAAAGCCGGTGAAGCTCCTGCTGACGCGCCCCGACGATTTGGCGGCGGCGCGCCCGCGGCCGATGAGCTACCACGTGCTCAAGGCGGGCCTTGACGGCAGAAACAACGTGCTCGGCTGGTACCATCGGCTGGTGTCCGAGAACGTCTCCGCGCTCGCCGCCCCTCCGTCCTACGAGGCAAGCGGCGGCGACGACCTGATCGGTTGGCGTGGCTTGGACCAGGCCTGCTACGACATTCCGCACGCGCTCGCCGAAGGCGTGCGCGCCAATCACGGGATGCGCGTCTGGCCGTGGCGCGGCATCGGCGCTGGCTACAACAAGTTCGCCGCCGAGGCTTTCCTCGACGAGGTTGCCGCGGCTGGCGGAAAAGACCCGCTGGCGCTTCGTCTGGAGCTGACCAGAAACCAGTCTCGCGCCAACGCGGTGATCAAGGCCGCGGCGGAAATGTCCGAATTCTCCAAGAAGCGGCCGGACCACGGGATGGGCATCGCATTCTCCGACTATCACGGCACCTACACCGCCGGCGTGGCGGAGGTTTCGGTGGATCAGAAAACCGGAAAGATCACCGTCCACAATTACTGGATTGCGGTCGATCCGGGCATCGTGTTGCAGCCGAACCATGTCCACGCCCAGCTTGAAAGCGCTGTCGTGTTCGGGCTGAGCGCGGCGCTGGTAGAGGAATTGGCATTCAAAGATGGCGCCGCGCAGGCTACCAATTTCCACGACTATCCGGTGCTGCGCATGGCGGATATCCCGCCGATCCACACCAAGATCATCGCCACGGACAACGCACCGACCGGCATCGGCGAGGTGGGCGTTCCGGCCGTCGCCCCGGCCATTGCCAATGCCGTGGCTCAACTCACCGGCAAACGGCTGCGGCATATGCCGATGACGCCGGAGCGGGTGAAAGCGGCGCTGGCCTAAGCCGTTACCTGTCCTCCCGACCTACCAAACCCGCCGCGGGCCAATGCTTCGCGGCGGGACTTTTTCTGCTCAACTGGACTGTGCGAAGGTTAAAACAGACCCGCGACGCGATGGAGTGATGTCGCCTATTGATGCTGTGGACGGCTCCTCCACCGGCACGAGAGTGCCATGGATGTGGGTGCTGATTGGGCTCCCACGATTCGGAGGAGCTACCCATGCAAACGGTCACGACAATCGGTCTCGACATCGCGAAGTCGG
>JARLIY010000146.1 GCA_031291475.1 Xanthobacteraceae bacterium | reverse complement strand
CGGTTGAAGGCCGTCAGTCTTTGCGTCACCCGGTCGATTTGCGGCGAATGGCAGGCGCAGCCGCCGTTGCCGAGCAGACGCCGGTATTTCGTTCCGACCCGGATCATGGCGTTCTCCTCGCGGCGGCGCCGACGCGCCCTCCCGGAAAGGCCGCGAAAGTGTCGCAAAGGCCTCCGACAATGTAAATCGGGCGTCGCGCCGTATTATGGCCGCCAAGCCCCCTCGCCCCTTGCGCCGCGTGGACTTTGGGCTAAATCTGGAAAAAACGGCGGCCTGACCCGCTGCGGGATCGACGCCGGGACGGCGCGGTCTCCCCAACCGAAACGGAACCAAGCATCCCATGACCTTTATCGAAGCCGACGCCGCGCCCAGCCGCAAGAGCGGCCATATCCGCCTCCATGGTCCCGAGGGTTTCGAGGGCATGCGCAAGGCGGGCCGGCTCGCGGCGGAGGCGCTCGACCTGATGACCGAGGCCGCCCAGCCCGGCGTCACGACCGACGCCCTCGACAAGCTGGCCTATGAATTCGGCATGGATCAGGGCGCCTATCCGGCGCCGCTCGATTATCGCGGCTATCGCAAGTCGATCTGCACGTCGATCAACCACGTCGTCTGCCACGGCATCCCGGATTCCAAGTCGCTGCGGGACGGCGACATCGTCAACATCGACGTCACCTACATCCTGGACGGCTGGCACGGCGATTCGAGCCGCATGTATTTGATCGGCGAGGTTCCCCGCAAGGCGCAGCGGCTGGTGGAGGTGACTTACGAGTCGCTGCTGCGCGGCATCGCCGTCGTCAAGCCGGGCGCCACCACGGGCGATATCGGCCATGCGATCCAGACCTATGCCGAAGCGGAGCGCTGCTCCGTGGTGCGCGAGTTCTGCGGCCACGGCCTCGGACGGCTGTTCCACGACGAGCCCAACATCCTGCATTACGGCCAAAAGGGCCACGGCGTGACGCTGCGCGAGGGCATGTTCTTCACCATCGAGCCGATGATCAATCTCGGCAAGCCGCAGGTGAAGATTCTCG
>JARLIY010000145.1 GCA_031291475.1 Xanthobacteraceae bacterium | reverse complement strand
TGACGGTCAGGCGAATTGTCCACAGGTTAGGTTTCCGCTTCCGCCTGCACCGCAAGGATCTGCCCGGCCGTCCAGACCTTGTTTTCCCTCGCCTTCGCAGCGTGGTCTTCGTCCACGGCTGCTTCTGGCATCGCCATCCCGACCCGGATTGCCGATTGGCGCGCCTTCCGAAGTCGCGTCTGGACTTCTGGGAGCCTAAACTGAGCGCGAATCGAAGTCGCGATCTTCGAAATCAGGACGCGCTCGCCGCCGGCGGCTGGAGGGTTCTGATTGTCTGGGAATGCGAACTGAGGCATAAAGAACAATTAGAGAACAAACTAAAGAATTTCCTGGAGCAGTCATGCGGGCAATCGAGCTTTTCGCGGGGGCCGGAGGGCTAGGGATCGGGGTCTGCCGGGCGGGGTTTTCGCCCGTCGAGGTGGTCGAATGGGACCGCTGGTGCTGCGACACGATCCGGGAGAACCGGGCCTGCGGCGTCCCGGCCGTGGCCGAGTGGCCGGAGCCGATCGAGGACGATGTCGGCACCGTCGATTTCCGCCGCCACGAGGGCAGGATCGAACTGGTCACGGGAGGTCCGCCCTGCCAGCCGTTTTCCCTCGGCGGCAAACACGGCGCCTACAACGACAGCCGCGACATGTGGTCCGAGGCCGTCCGCGCCGTGCGCGAGACGAAGCCGAAAGCCTTCATCTTCGAGAACGTGAAGGGACTGACGCGCGCGAGCTTCGCGAGCTATCTGGCCTACATCGTCCATCAGCTCAGCTACCCGGAACTCGTCCGCCGCGGCGACGAGGGTTGGGAGGAGCACCTCGGGCGTCTCGAAAAGCACCACACCGGGCGCCACCGGGGCGCCGGCCTGAACTACCGCGTCGTGCACCGCGTCCTGAACGCCGCAAACTACGGGATCCCGCAGCGCCGGGAGCGCGTGGTCTTCGTCGGCTTCCGGAGCGATCTGGGGATCGAGTGGTCGTTTCCCGATGAGACGCACTCCGTCGACGCGCTTCTTTGGGACCAGCGTTTCGGCCAGTATTGGGAGCGTCACGGGGTCGCGAAGCGCGCCCGCGGGATCGCGCCGAGGTTCGCCCAACGCGCCGACCGCATCCTCGCCGCGCCGGACATGGCTCCGTGGCGCACCGTCAGGGACGCGATCGGCGACCTTCCCGACCCGGAACGCGAGCCCCGGAAGTCCGCAGGCGTGCTCAACCATCGTTTCCAGCCCGGAGCGCGCCCCTACACGGGCCACACCGGCAGCCCGCTGGACGAACCCGCCAAGACGCTCAAGGCCGGCGTCCACGGCGTTCCGGGCGGCGAGAACATGCTGCTCCGCCCAGACGGCAGCACGCGCTACTTCACGGTGCGCGAAAGCGCCCGGCTCCAGACGTTCCCCGACGACTACCGCTTCCACGGCGCGTGGAGCGAGGCGATGCGCCAACTCGGAAACGCGGTGCCGGTGGAACTTGCGATGGTGATCGCCAAGGACGTCCGCACGCACCTCGGAGCCAAGACCGTGGCGGCCACCGTCCATGGCTAAGGCGCCAAGCTCCCCCGCCGACGTCCTCGTCGCGAAGCTCCGCAAAGACCTGTCCGATCTCGCGTCGCAGGCCCGGAGCGCCGAATTGTCGCCCAACGGGCGTAAGAAGCTCAATCTGGAGATCGCGCGCGCCGCGGGCGATCTCAACGACCTGCTTGCGGAGCTTGACCCGGTCAAGCGCCCGCGAGCCGTGTTCGATCCGGGCAATCCGCGGACGATCGGGTTCTTCATCGCCCTGGCGATAACCGCGCAGCCGCGGCAGCCCTTGGGGTCGTTGCCGGAATTCTACGGCTCGGGCGTCTACGCCATCTACTACAACGGCGACTACCCGCTCTACGCGCCGCTGAGCCGGACCGAGACGCCGATCTACGTGGGACAGGCGGCGCCCGGCAACGATAACGCGCAGACGCCGGTGGAGCAGGGGCTTCGGCTCTGCGCCCGCCTGAACGAGCACCGCAAGAACATCGTGCGCGCGAGTTCCCTCAACATCGAGGACTTCGAGTGCCGCGCGCTCGTGGTGCAAACGGGATGGGAAACCGGGGCCGAGGACTATCTCATCCGGCTGTTCCGCCCCATCTGGAACAGCGAGACGAAGCTCGTCTTCGGGCTCGGAAAGCACGGGGACAGCGCGGAGACCCGCAAAAACAAGCGCTCGCCTTGGGACACTTTGCACGAAGGGCGCGAATGGGCCGGCGCCGGGACGATCGTCGACGCCAAATCGCCGGAGAGAATCGAGGAGGAGTTGAGGACTCACTTTGAAAGGCGGCCCGTCTATCGCACGGTCGAAGAGGTGCTTTCCGGCTTCGTCGAGAGCCTGCGCCAGACCTGAGGCGACTTTCGGACCCGCCGTCGCAAAGAATGGGGCATTGATTTCATTCTGGAGAAGCGTGCGCCGAACCATTATCGGCGCCGGAGAAGTCCCGATGTTCAGCGAACTGACCGTTCTTTGGGGGCGGTCAGTTAATTGGCTATTCCGCCGTGATGAGAACAAGCACCTCGACGGGTCGTGGCGCCGCTCAAAGAGCCGTCGTTGCAGACAGTTCCGCTGAAGCCGGAATACGAGCTTGAGGAATTATAGAAAGGTTGCTCGGGCCGAATGGCTGACCCGCCACCGTGTTTGTGCGAATGCCCGCTGTTCGAGTCCGGTATGAAGATCGGCTTCTTCGAATTGGCGATCGCCTGCCGCCCCTCTTCGCTGCCGTTCTCCGCCGCAAGACGATACCACCGCATAGCCTCGTCGTAGTCGTACGGCACCCCGAGAGCGTATTGGTGCATCCGCCCGACGTTGTACTGCGCGAGCGCGAAACCCTTGTCGGCGGCGCGCCGATACCATTTCATCGCGTAGGCGTAGTCCGTCTTCACGCCCAGCCCGTTCTCGTAGAGGCCGCCGATGCCGTTCTCGGCTTTCGGATCGCCCTTTTCCGCGGCGAGGCGCCACCATTCCATCGCGTAGCCGTAGTTCCGTGGCGTGCCTCGCCCGAGCTTGTTCATCATCCCTAGGTTGCTCATCGCGTCGACATCGCCGTGGTCCGCGGCTTGCCTGAACCAGTTCACGGCTTCAGCGCTGTTTTGAACGACGCCCTTTCCGTGTTCCAACGCAACGCCCTGCTGGTTCTCCCACGCGGCGTCATGCTCGTCACGGCCGGGGTTCACGACCGGAGTGGAATCGGTGGATTTAACGGGATCGGGGGAGATGATCAGAATCGGCGTTCCGTCGGGACCAAGAGCAGCCGCCAGCCCCGGCCCGGTCGCCACGAGCAAGACCGAGCAGGCAATCAGAAATGATGCGGTCAGGCAGAACAATGTGAGCATTGGCGATCTCGCGAAATCCCTTTCATTACGGTCGCAGATGCCGGCAGTGCGTCAAGAGTCGCAGCGAATGACGACGTCAGTGCTTGACCGGATGGGCGGCAAGCCAGTCACGCGCCATTTTCTGGGCATCGGCGATCTGGGCGGGCGTCATGTATCGTTCGAGGCCGTTGAGCAACTCGTGGGCTTTGTTGTCACCCTGTGCTGATGCCAATGAGAACCAACCATAAGCGATGACAAAGTTGCGTTGCACACCTTGGCCTTTTGCGTAGTTGATTCCGAGATTTGTTTGGGCACCCGAATATCCTTGGTCTGCGGCGAGACGAAGCCATTTCAGTGCCTCGACATAGTCGCGTGGAACGCCTTGTCCATTCGCGTACATGGCCCCGAGATTTGACTCCGCCACAACCTCGCCCTTGGCGGCCGCTAGTCGGCACAATCTGATTGCCTCGACGTAATCAAGCGCGACTCCCCGTCCCTCAGTATACATTCTACAGAGATTTGTTTGTGCTTTTGCGTCGTCTTGAGCAGCAGATAGGTTGTATAATTTTGCTGCCATGGTGTCGCTTTGCTGAACTCCGAGTCCGTGTTCATACAAAGTTGCAAGGTTCAGTTGCGCTACGGCGTTTCCTTGGTTGGCAGCAATTGTGTAAAAGCTTGCAGCTTGAACGTAATCAATTGGAACGCCATGCCCCTTTTCGTACATGAAGCCAATTCCGGTCTGTGCATTCGTATCACCGGCTTCGGCAGCAGCACGATACCACTCCAATGCTTCAGCATAGTCGCGTTTCACCCCGAACCCACCTGCATAAAGTCCTCCAAGAAGGGTGTGAGCTTGAATATTCCCGCTCTCTGCCGCTGCTCTGAACCATTTCGCAGCCTCGACATAGTCGCGTTGAACACCGTTTCCGCTTGCGAACATCCTGCCTAGGTTGACCTGTCCATCCGGGTCACCCTGAGCGGCCGCGAGGCGATAAAGCTTAACCGCCGCAGCGTAGTCACGAGTTGTGCCTCGGCCTGTCTCGTAAAGGAACCCGAGCAACGATTGGGCATCTGGACGCCCTTGGGCGGCAGCAAGGCTGAGCCACTTCATTGCTTCACCAGCATCAACCGGCACGCCAGTTCCGGATTCGTAGATCAGGCCAAGCATGATTTGCGCGTTCGCATCCCCGCGTTCTGCGGAGGCAATACAAGAAGCCATATCGCCGTCTATGCATTCGCGATTGGACTGAGGGTGGGAGTCGACAACGACAGGTGTGTCGTTCGTGCGGAGCCGATTTGTCGGCTCATTAGCCACGTTCGACGGGGGAGTACCTGCGTTTGACGTCCCAACGGATCCAAGGATGCTTTTCGCGTGCTCGATGGTTGCCAAGCCGCACTCCCCGTAGGCTTTAAGTTCCTCTCCCCATTTCTTCCTGTCTTGCGTCTCGCCGGGCAGGAAATCGAACGGAAGGCTGGTGTCCAGTGCGGCGGCATCCCTGTTGAAGTTGAGGGTCGGACCTGCACCGCCTTCGACTCCGTGGCTTATCACGACGCCGTCCAGCATCGAGAAGCCGCCGCAGAACGCATGACTGTCCTCGCACGGAGACGCTATCGCGTGGAATGTCTGCCCGTCCACCGTGATTGAGGCCTCGCGGATAGAGAACGGCGTCGGATTTCGGGCGATTGGGCCGCCTGGGAAGTCGAACCCAATCAACTTCAGGAAAGGCACAACGTGGCCCTTGTCGTCGTCATACCACGTCAGAGAACCTGTCATGGAAGCAATCTGGCCGGCCTTGTTCGTCTTGTCCTCGAATACGTATGTGAATTGCATCCCGCAGCCCTTGGGTGCGCCGCTGGCGGTTTGGACGAAGAATTCGATCTCGCGTGAAAGAACCCGGTCTTGGGCGGCAGCGGTCAGCGGCGAAAGAGTGACGGCCATGATTGCCATGACGGCGAGAACCAGCAGCAGAGTGAACATCGGCGACTCCGTGAAATCCCTTCAAAAATACGGTCGCAGGTCCCTTCGGAACGTCAAGAGTCGCGTCAGCTTGACAGCGAAGATTGTTCCTGGCGTCCTGTCGGCGGACGGGGTGGCGCATGGCTGGAGCCGAGGCGGGGTTGGACTGGACGGACGAGGAGAACGACCTTCTCGTGGCGGACTATTTCGTCATGCTCGGCGAGGAGCTTGCCGGCCGGCCCTACGTGAAGGCGCACCACAACGCCGGGATCGTCGCCGCGACGGGGCGGAGCAGGGGATCGGTCGAGCGCAAGCACCAGAACGTCAGCGCGGTCCTCACCAAGCTCGGGTTGCCGTGGATCTTCGGCTACAAGCCGCTCATGAACGCGCAGTTCGGGCCGCTGGTCGCGGCGATCGAGCGGTTCCTTGCGAAGAGCCCGCGGGCGCTGGAGCCTGACGTGCCGAAGCCCGTCATGGATCCCGATGTCGATCCATTCGTTCCGGCGCCGGCGATGGCCCCCGACGCCGACCGGACGCCGGAGCCGATCCGCAGGCTGGCCCGCAAGTTCGACCCGGTCGCGCGCGACGCCCGCAACAGGTCGCTGGGCAAGAAGGGCGAGGCCTTCGTCATGGAGGTCGAGGAGCGCCGCCTGTTGGCCGCCGGCCGCAAGGACCTGCTGCGCGATCTGCGCTGGGTGTCGGAACTCGACGGCGACGGCGCGGGGTTCGACATCCTGTCGTTCGATCCCGCATCGGGCGCGCGGAAGCTCATCGAGGTGAAGACGACCTGCGGAGATTCGACGACTCCGTTCTTCGTCTCGCGGACGGAGAAGGCGCTCGCCGACGACTGCCCGGCGGAGTTCAACCTCTACCGGGTCTTCGACTTCGCGGCGGCGCCGCGCATCTTCACCTTGCGGCCGCCGCTGGAGAAATCCGTGCGCCTTGAGGCCGAGACGTGGCGCGCGGCGTTCGGGTGAGGGAACAGATTGGCGGGATCGGCGGCCGGGCGCCGGGTTTCGACTCCCGCGGAGGTCCGCGATAGGACGTCGCCGTTCGAACCGCCGTCAGCGGCTAAGCGCGGATTTGGTCGGGACGACGGGAACGCCGAGGGCCTTGCCTTCCATCGCCCATGGCTCGAATCGCAAGTGCGCCGACGTGGGATCGTACTCCCCTGCGAATAGGCTCCGCCACGGTTCCCAAAACCCACGGGCGTCCGCCGCGGCCTGCCCCCCGTCGTCCCGGTAAAAGCAAGCGGCCGGGTGCGCGAAAAAGCTGGTGTGGCTGTCTGCGTAGAAATTGATCTGCGAGGCCTTATCAATGTCCTCGTCGAAGAAGCAGCCTTCGTTGACGAGCTTCACCGCCCGATAAGCCTCGACGCCGAAAGCGACGACCGCGAAGGGCGAAAGCACCTCTAGCGCCAACGCGACCCTCGGGACCGAATCCTTCATGGCTTCGGCGTTCAGGTATTGGCGGACGCGCCGACGCTTTTCCGCCTCCCCAAGCGAACCGATCCCAAGCTCCAGCACGATCTCGTCATGGCGTTTCGGGGGCTTGGAGAGCGCATTGATGCGCACGGCGTTATTGAAATATTCCCTCGGAAAGCGGTATTCGTTCAGGAGTTTTGCTGTCGCTTTATGGCGTGGAACCCCGTCGTTGCGGAGAGGGAACGCCTTGCCGTACGGCGACATTCCTTCCGCAGGGCTCTCGCCCAGAATGAGCACACCGTTGAATGGCTGTGCTCCACGCTGCCTGTCGATTCCGGCGATGAACCTGCCCCGGTCGAACATCGCCTGCTCCTGACGCCTGGGAAAGCAATAATCCGACCATAGAATTGCTGGCTTAAAAATATCCTTCTTGCGGGTTCGGTCGCCGTCGCGGCTGATCACGTGCGGTAATGTCGTCGTCGGAACACGAGAACGGAGGGGCGACGCCCGAGGCGTCTTTTCCGCCATGCGAGCGGCTTGAGAGTGCGCACCCCTTCGGTTAAGCCCGACAGCGATCAAACGCGAAACGGGCACGATGACAGACAGCACGCTCCTCAAAGCCGACGCGCGGGAAATGGCTTCGATCCTCCGCACGGCGAAATGCGTCCGCCGCCACTCCGCGGTCAGCTTCGACCTGCTCGCCGAGATGTTGACGGCGCTCTGCACCGGAGGCGCATTGGCCGGGCGGAACGCGAAGGGCTACGACGTCTCGTCCCCTGAATACGGCCGGATCGAGGTCAAGTCGCGGACGCTGGGAACCGACGGTCCGTTCCCTAGGGTGAGCCTGTCGCCCAACAAGATGGACGGCGCCGACTGGTTCATGGCGGTCCGCTGGACCGAGGACGGAGAACTGCACGCCGCGGTCATGCTGCCCAAGACCTCCGTCGCGCCGCTGTTCGACAGGCGCTTGCAGGCGAGGGGAACCGTCGCCCACATCCGGTGGGACAACTGGCAGTCGGGGAATGGCCGCGTCGATTTGACCGAACGGTTCCGCGAAGCTCTCCGCGGCTGCGGAGACACGCCGGCGGAGCCGGCTCGGCTCGCGAGCGCGTAGGCCCACAACGTCGGAATCCCCCGGCGCGAAATACTGCCCTTTTGGCGCCGCGCGGGGCGGCTTTTACGACCGGCGGCGCCGGTCGGCGGACGGCGGCGCGGCGGCCGGCAGTAGCGGAGGCGGTTGAGCCTCGGCTTGAGCCGCCGCTTCTCCTCGGCGATCCGCCTGAGGAGCGCCTGCGCCGACTCGCTGCGCGGCGGCGGCTGGGGCTGCGCGTCGGGCGTGGCGGGCGCGTCGGCCCTGTCCGAGGCCTTGGATTCGCCGGGCCGGCGGGGTGTGCATCTCGTCATGTCTCGGATCGCCTCCGGCGTCGTGAAAAGCTTGCCCGCGATCCACGTCACCGCCAGCGCGCCGTCCCTCACGGCGGTCCGCAGGGTGCGGACCGTGATGGGGCCGTCGGGCCAGAACAGCGCCGCCGCCTCGGCGAGCGTCAGCAGCTCCTCCCGAGCCCATTGCGATGGGAGCGGGCGGCTTGCGATGCGGGCCGGCAGTGGGTCGGACAAGTCGTGTGAAAAACATGGCATATCGGCTCTCCCGGATCCATCGGAATCAAGCATCTCCCGGTCTCGCGCCGGAACGACGGCGGTCAACCATTCGACTAAAGTCTAAAAAGGAACGTCATACCGATCCTTTCGAGACGATCTACTTGCGTTGTACTTCAGGTCTACTGTCGGCCGCCGCGCCCTCCCGGCGGGAACCGGACGACGACGCCGCCCGGCTCCGGATCGGTCTTCCCGGCGCGCTTTTCCGCCTCCGCCTGGGCCGTCCGCGCCACCGCCACGAGGCAGGCGTGGACGGCGTCCTCGTAGAGGCCGGCGCCCAGACGGACGCGCAGCCGGTACAGGCGCTCGATCAGCCGGTCGAGCAGGTCGTCGTCGTCGGTCATGGCGTCCTCCCGCTCTTCGGAGCGCGGCGCCGGGGCATGGCCAGCGCCTTTCGGACAATCGCCTCGGCCTCGGCGCCGTCGAGGAAGCGCTTGTCGATCAGCGCGTCGGCCAGCGCCGCGACGGCGGCCCTGTTCCGGCGGATCATGGCGACGGCGCCGGCGTAGACCCGCGCGAGGTCGTCCGCGACCGCGGCCCGAAGCTTGGGGTCGAGCGCGAGAAGCGCATGGGCGTCGCGGGACGGCGCGCGGTGCAGCAGGTCGGCGCCGAGACCGCCGGACGCGTGCGCGGCGGCGAGAAGCCGGGTGGCGACGGCGAGGTCTTCCTCGGCGCCCATCGACGCGGCGCCCAGCAGGACGTCCTCCGCCGCGCGGCCCGAGACGAGGACGCGGATCTCGACGTCGATGCTCGCGCGGGTGAAGACCGACGACGGCCCGCCGGACATCGTCGTCCGGCCGCCGGAGTCCGCCCGCGCCACGACGGAGATCGAACAGAGTGCGCGACCGGCGAGGACGCCCGCGACGGCGTGGCCGGCCTCGTGGACGGCGAGGACCCTGCGGTCGTCCGGGGACGTGGAATCCACCGGGGCCACCACGGCGACGAGGTCGTCCAAGGTCACGTCGCGACCGGCGTCGCGCGCGATGCGACGGGCGTCCCTGACCCACTGCGCCGCCTGCGCCCCGGTCGACCCCGGCGCCAGGCGCGCGATCGAGGCGAGGTCGGCGCCGGCCAGCGCGCCGCGCAGGTGGAAGGCCATGACCCCGGCGAGTCC
>JARLIY010000144.1 GCA_031291475.1 Xanthobacteraceae bacterium | reverse complement strand
TTGCGCGAACACAGCCAGACCGAGCGAACGTTGGCGTCGCCATCCTTGTAGCGCAGCAATAACAGTACCGACGTCGCATTGGCGAAGAGCGCGAGCGCGCCGACGCCGCCCATCAGTTCGGCGCGCGGCAAGCCGAGCATGAATGTCTGATAGACCGTCGCACCCATCACCCAGGCGGCCATAAGGCTCAGGCTCAGCCCCTTAAGCAGCGCTGCGGTCGCCCGCGTCCGCAGGCTGGCGCCGATGACCGCCAGGCTCAGCCCATAGGTCACCGTGTCGGCGAGGAAATCCAGCGCGTCGGCTTTGAGCGCTTGTGAACCGGCGAGTTGGCCGGCGGCGATCTCGGTGACGAACATCGTGGCGTTGAGGGCGATCACCGTCCAAAGCACGCGCTTGTAGCGCACATCCAGGCCGTCGAAGACCGGCACGCCGGCCGAACAACAGGAATCGTCGGCTGGGCGGCGAGCCGCGATTGAATCGCGCTTCGGCAAGTCGTCGTGGTCGGAGCAGGCGGCGGACTCGCAGCAAGGATCGGACATCAGGGGCGCCTTTCGATGGGCTCGGAATGCCGATACAACCTCTAGCGACTAGAGGAGCAAGCCCGATGTCCCAAGACGACCTGCCGATCGGCGAGGCCGCCCGCCTGAGCGGCGTGAAGGCGCCGACCATCCGCTATTACGAAGACATCGGCCTTCTGCCGCCGCCGCCGCGTACGCTCGGCAATCGCCGGGCGTTTGACGCGGCCCGACTCCGCCGCCTGTCATTCATCCGTCACGCCCGCGAACTAGGCTTCGAGATCGACGCCATACGGGCGCTGCTAAAGCTGCAAGACCACCCCGACCAGTCCTGCGCGTCAGCCGACACGATCGCTCGCGCCCGGCTGGCCGAAGTCGACCGACGGATCGTGAGTCTGTCCGCGCTCAAACTCGAGCTTCAGCACATGATCGACGAATGCTCGCGCGGCACGGTCGCCGAGTGCCGGATCATCGAAACGCTCGCCGACAGCGCACATGTTCACGGGCGGCTGACATAGTCGCAAAACCCTTGAACGCACGGCCGCGACCGCGGTCTCCCTCGGCGCTTTCTCCAATCGCGCCGATGATTGCCGCGCCTGGATTCCATCTTTATAGTCGTTCCAGGCGCCCGACGGCCCGGCCAACGCTATCGCCTGGACGAAACAGCGGCGCGACCGGGGAGGACGTATGCCTCCGAAATCTGCGCCAATCCGCGGCTCCGAACGAGACCGGATCGGAAGACGGGGTGTTATTGCTGGCGGCCTTGCGGCGATCCTGCTGCGGCCATGCGCGCGGGCCAGCGCGGCTGACGCCGTGAGCTTCGGCCTGACGCCGGTATTTCTCGATTCCGATGTCCAACTGTTGTCGATGCTGGAGACTTATCTGGTCGCGCGACTGCGGCGGCCGGTTCAGCTCGTCAAGCGGCGAACCTATCAAGAGATCACGGCGATGCTGCTCTCGGGGCAGCTCGACGCGGCCTGGGTGTGCGACGACCCCTACGTCCAGCA
>JARLIY010000143.1 GCA_031291475.1 Xanthobacteraceae bacterium | reverse complement strand
CGCCAGACCTTGTTGAATCGCTCGATACCACCGGTCGGCAGCCAGTTGCCGGGCCGCGCGCGCGGCCCGACATTGATGACGAAGCGGCCGTCCGCCTCGCGCACGATTTCCGCGCTGGTGAAGCCGTGCCGGTCGATAGTGTTGGCGACGAGGCGGCCCTGCGCATCGTAAAGCGTGAGCGTCCAGTAGCGCGCCGCCGGTGTCATGCCGCTGACCACGTAGGTGCAGCGGCCGTCGAAGGGGTTTCCGCCGTCATCGTTGTGGGCATAGAAGGCGACGCCGTCCCCGGCGCCGACCGGCAATTCGCCGGTGCGGGCGATGGTGGCGCGGGCGTAGGGGTCGATGTCGACCGATCCGCTCTTCGGCCAGGCCGTCCAGGCGCCGATCGTCAGCGAGCCGAAGGCGACGCCGCGCGTCAGCGTCAACCAGGTCGCGCCGAGTCCGATGGCGGCCGCCACCATCAAGGTGAAAAAGGAGCCGAAGAACAGGCGCACGTTCTAATCGCCGCGGGAGAGTCCGGCCGGCTTGAATTCGCTCGCCGCCGTCAGTGTGCCGTCGCCGCGCGGGCCGCCAAGTTCGCCGGACGTGCCGGGGAGGACCGCCTGTGCCGAAAGTGCGCGGCTTGCGTCGTCGAGGAGATGCTCGACGTGGACTAGCGCCTCGGTGCCCTTGCGCGTCAGCAGGATTTGCTGCGGCGGCGGCCCGCCCTGCAGCGTCGCGTCGGCAACGGTCGGGGCGTGCTGGGGCGGCGGCAGGCCGGGCAGCGGCCGCAATTCGACGCCCTGATGCGCATAGGCCATGATGTTGTGCCAGACCAGCGCCGGAATGGTGCCGCCGGTCATGCGTTTCGTTGGTGTATAATCGTCATTGCCCATCCACACCGCGCCGCAGAAATTGCCCGTGTAGCCGACAAACCAGGCGTCGCGCCAGCCGTTGGTGGTGCCGGTCTTGCCGGCCACCTGGATGCCGTCGAGCTGCGCCCGCCGGCCGGTGCCGTTCTTCACCACCGAGTTCATCATCCCGACCATTTCCAGCGCCACCTGCGGCGAGATCACCTGCTCCGGCCGTTTGCCGTCGCGGTCGAAACGCCACACCAGATCTCCGGTGCCGGTGCGCACTTCGAGCGCCGCATGCGGAGTGACCGCCTTGCCTAGATTGGGGAAGGTGGCGTAGGCGACCGCGTGTTCCAGCACGTTGACCTCGTCGGCGCCGATCGGCAGCGACGGCGTGTCGGGCAGCGGCGTCCAGATGCCGAGATTGCGCGCGGTCTGGATGATCTTGGCGCGGCCGAGCTTGGGATTGCCGTCGCCGAGCGCGATCGAAAGCTTCACCGGGATGACGTTGATCGAATTGGTGATCGCCTGCGTCAACGTCAGCGAACCGGAGTAGCCGCCGGAGTAGTTGTGCGGGCACCAATTGCCGATACACACCGGCGAGTCGACGACGATCGAGTTCGGCGTAAATCCGTTGGCGAGCGCGGTGGCGTAGACGTAAGGCTTGAACGAAGAGCCCGGCTGGCGCAGCGCGTCGACGGCGCGGTTGAACTGGCTCGCGCCGTAATCGCGCCCGCCGACCATCGCCCGCACCGCGCCGTCGAGATCGGCCACCACCACCGCCGTCTGGCTGGCGCCGTAATCGTGGCTGTACTGCCGCAGTCCCGATTCAACTTCGCGCTCCGCATAATGCTGAAGATTGGTGTCGAGTGCGGTGCGCACGACGAAGTATCTTTCGTTGACCGATTTCGGGAAGGTATCGACGAGTTTACGCATCTCGTCGAACGCCCAATCGAGATAATAATTCGGCGCGTCTTCCTCGCGGCGATCGATCGGCGTTGCCGGATTGCGGCGCGCGCCGTAAACCTGACCCTCGGTCATGAATCCGGCGTCAACCAGATTGTCGAGCACGACGTTGGCGCGGGCGCGCGCCGCTGGCAGGTTGGCGAGCGGGGAGAACCGGCTCGGCGCCTTGAACAAGCCGGCAAGCATCGCTGCTTCCGGCATGGTCACGTCGCGCACCGACTTGCCGAAATAATACTGCGCCGCGCCGTCGACGCCGAAGGCGCCGCCGCCGAGATAGGCGCGGTCGAGATAGAGCTTGAGGACCTCGTTCTTCGAGAGGCGCGTTTCCAGCCACAGCGCCAGGAACGCTTCGTTGACTTTGCGCTCGATGGTGCGCTCGTTGGAGAGAAACAAATTCTTCGCGAGCTGCTGCGTGATGGTCGAGCCGCCCTGCACCACGCCGCCGGCCCGGGCGTTGGTCACCAGCGCGCGGAAGGTACCGAGGAAGTCGATGCCGAAATGCTCGTAGAAGCGGCGGTCCTCGGTCGCCAGTACCGCCTTGATGAGATGGTCGGGCATGTCCTCGAGCGGCACCGAATCGTTGTGCTTGATGCCGCGGTTGCCGATCTCGTTGCCGTAGCGGTCGAGGAAGCTGACCGCGAGCTCGGATTTCTTCAGCCAGTCTTGGTCCGAAGTTTCGCGGAATGCGGGGATGGCGAGCGCCAGCATGAGCAACAGGCCGGCGGTTGCCCAAGTTGCCGCTTCCGAGGCCGGCTCGACGATGAGCCAGCGCCGCCAGCCGGCGATATGGAAATGGTCCATGATCGCGGTGAAGCGCTCGTAGATCTCCCGCGCCCACTTGCCGCTCTGGAACACGGCGAAATCGATGCGCGCGTCGAGATCGAGCAAAAGCCGCGTGAGCTTGATCCGCCAATCGGGACCTTGATCGGGGAACAGATCGGTCACGTTTTGCGCACTCCGGGACGGGTTTGCCCGTCCTTGTCCTTTAAAGGAAACGAGACTTAGCCGAGCCGGCGGTTCCGGCCAATGCTGCGTCGATGACAGTGTGAATGGAAATTAGGGGCAAATTGGGCATACAACCTTAGCGGCGACCGTTGGAAACCATAATTGCCGGCTTGCCGGCATGGTTTCCGAACACGGCGGCCAGTGGCGAGGCGCACACAGCGCCGTTCCGGATGAATGCATGGCGCTCAAGGAAGATCCCGAGGAGACTCCTTTCTGGCGGCGTAAGTCGTTGGACCAGATGACGAATTCGGAATGGGAGAGCCTTTGCGACGGCTGCGGCCGCTGCTGCTTGAACAAGCTCGAAGAGGAGGGGACCGACCGCACCTTTTACACCGATGTCGGCTGTCGGCTGCTTAACGATAAAACGTGCCGGTGCCGCGACTACGAAAAGCGGCTGGAGAGGGTCGAGGATTGCGTGCAGCTCACGCCGGAGAGCCTCAAGACCATCACCTGGCTGCCGCCCTCCTGCGCCTATGTGCTGCTGGCCGAGGGCAAGGATCTATATTGGTGGCACCCGCTCGTTTCCGGCGATCCGGACACAGTGCACGCCGCCCGTGTCTCGGTGCGGGGTCGCGTTCGCGCTAGCGAGACGCACGTGTCCGACGACATGCTCGAAGACTACATCGTTAGCTGGCCGCTCAAGCTGCCGAAGGGCGCGCGGCGGCAGAAGTAGGGGCCTCATCTTGTCCCCCGGCCCTCTGCACCAACCGCCAAACGACAGGCCTGCTCTGCGCAAAGTAAGGTTGCGCCGCGCCGCAGCGCTGGCCAAGTGATGCCGGGGATGGAAGCGGACGTTTTCCTGCTCACGCCGCTAGGCGCTGGATTAGAATGGATTTAGCTCGCGACGGAACGCGAGACATGACCCGGAACATGGCTCGCGACCTAACCCCTGACGGCTCCCATGGCATTGCGTCCGGCCTCGACGACGCCGAGCGCCAAGCGCCGGCACGCGTGGCCGAGGGCGACCGCTCGGTTGAATCGGCGGCGTTCGCGCGCGGGCCGAACGACACCGCCGTCCTGCCGCCGCTCGATCACGCCGCCATCCACACCATCATCGCCGGCATCATGCTGGCGATGTTCCTCTCGGCGCTGGAGCAGACCATTGTCGCTCCGGCCTTGCCGGCGATCGGCAAGAGCCTCGCCGATCTCGACGATCTGTCCTGGGTGGTGACCGCGTATCTGCTTGCCGCAACCGCGGCGACGCCGCTGTTCGGCAAGCTCACCGACATCCACGGCCGGCGCACCATCATGCTCGTGGCCATCGGCATTTTCATCGCCGGCTCGCTCGTCTGCGCGTTGGCGCCGAGCATCTGGATCCTGGTCATCGGCCGCGGCGTGCAAGGCATCGGCGGCGGCGGCCTCATCCCGATTGCACAAACGATTATCGCCGACCTTCTTTCCCCGCGCGAACGCCCGATGGCACAGAGCTACACCTCGGTTGTGTTCATGAGCGCCTCGATCCTCGGGCCGGTGGCCGGCGGATTGCTCACCGATTATCTGCACTGGTCGTTCATCTTCTGGATCAATTTGCCGCTCGGTGCGGCGGCTTTAGTGATGACCTCCCGCGCATTGCGCCGCCTGCCGCGGCACGACCGCCCGCGCCGCCTCGATATTCCCGGCGTCACCTTCATGGTCGCCGCGGCGATGGCATTGCTGCTGGCGCTCGATTGGGGCGGCACGCACTACCGCTGGCTTTCCTGGCAGATCGTCGCGCTGTTGGCCGGCTCGATGGTGTTGTGGGCGCTGTTTGCGGCACGGCTGCTCACTGCGCGCGAGCCGTTCATACCGCTTGCGATCCTTCGCGGTCGCGTGACCGGCGCAATCACCTGCGCGGGTTTCTTCAGTATCGGCACCATCATGGGCATCACTATCTTCACGCCGCTTTATTGCCAGCTGGTGCTGGACGCGTCGGCCAGTATCTCGGGCCTCGCCTTGATCGCGTTCATGGGCGGCGCCACGCTCGGGTCTCTGCTGACCGGCCGGCTACTGTCGCGGCTCACGCATTACATGCGCGTGCCGATCATCGGGCTCGTCGTCGCTATCGCCACGCTCGGCTTGCTCGCCGCCGAGGCGGCGGGGCTGTCGCTCGGCGCGTTCACATTGCTGCTCGGGGTGCTCGGTATCGCTGTCGGCCCGATGTATCCGACCTCGACCATCGTCATGCAGAACGCGGTGAAGCTGCATCAACTCGGCACCGCCACCGGCGCGCTGAATTTCTTCCGTCTGCTCGGCGGCGCGATCATCGTCGCCGTGTTCGGCGCCATCGTGCTCGGCTCGACCGGCAATCACGCTGAAATCGTGACGCTGGAGAAGCTTGCCGCCGGCCATGCCGACTTCGCCCCGGCCTTCCGGCTGGTATTCATCGCCGCCGGGATTTTTCTCGCCATTGCGCTCGCCTGCGTGCTCGTGGTCGAGGAGCGCCCGCTGCACGGTCCGGTACGGCTGGCCGATTTGGCGGAGTAGGCCGGCCTACAACAAGCTGCTGCCGCAAGGGGGCTTTCTGCCGGCGGATGCTGCCCTAAATCGGCCGTTCAGGCCTTGTTCACTGCCAAGCGCCTAGGGAAGCCGCATGGGGTATGCCAGACGCGCGTCCATTGCCGCGCTGCTTGGGGTCGTGGCCGCGAGCGCGCTTGCGCTTCGGCCCGCGCGGGCGGAAGAAGCGCCGCGTTCGGCGCACGGTGACGCTGCCCAACACGCCTGCCTCAATCAAAAGGAGCGCCGCGCACTGGTCGAGAACGGCACGGTCTTGCGGCTTGCCGCCGCGATGCATGCGGTGCGCAGCCACATTTCGGGGACGCTGGTGCGCGCGCGGCTCTGCCATCGCCCGGATGGCTTCGCCTATGTGCTGACAGTTCTTGCCCACGATGGCAAAGTGACGCGCGTAGTCGTCGACGCGGTCAAGGGCACGCTGGTCGGCGAACGTTGAGCGGAGCTCATTTTTGCGCCTTCTTGTCGTCGAGGACGATCCCGATCTCAATCGGCAGCTGGCCACGGCGCTGACCGACGCCGGCTATGTCGTTGACCGCGCCTTCGACGGCGAGGAAGGTCATTACCTCGGCGAAAGCGAGCCCTACGACGCCGTCATCCTCGACATCGGCCTGCCGAAAATGGACGGCATCTCGGTGCTGGAATCCTGGCGGCGCGCCGGCCGCGCCATGCCGGTCCTGATCCTCACCGCGCGCGATCGCTGGAGCGACAAGGTGCAGGGCTTCGACGCGGGCGCCGACGATTACGTCGCCAAGCCGTTCCATCTCGAAGAGGTGTTGGCGCGGGTGCGCGCCCTTCTGCGCCGCTCCGCCGGTCACGCCAAGAGTGAGTTCACCTGCGGGCCAGTGCGCCTCGACACCCGCACTGGCCGGGTCGCCGTCGACGGCAATCCCGTCAAGCTCACCTCGCACGAATACCGGCTGCTTTCCTATCTGATGCACCACACCGGCCGCGTCGTGTCGCGCACGGAACTGGTCGAGCACCTTTACGACCAGGATTTTGACCGCGACTCCAACACCATCGAAGTGTTCGTCGGGCGTATCCGCAAGAAGCTCGGAGTCGACGTGATCCAGACGGTGCGTGGTCTCGGCTATCTGCTTACGCCGCCCGATGCGCGCTAACTCGCTCGCGTTCCGCCTGTTCCTGTGGGCGACCGGCCTGACGGTGGTGATCCTCATCGTCACCGGCGTCGCTCTGTCGTCGATCTACAGGCAGGCCGTCGAACGCGCCTTCGATCGCCGGCTCGACGTCTATCTGCGCACGCTGGTCGCCGACGTGGCTTCCCCCGAGGAAGGCAACGACAAGTTTCCGCAATCGATCGGCGAGGCGCTGTTCGAACTGCCGCTGTCGGGCTGGTACTGGCAGGTGACGCGGCTCGATACGCCGAAGCCGGAAGTGCATTCTTCGCGCTCGCTGTGGGATTCGAATTTGCCGCGGCTGACCGACGCCGGCGACACGACCGCCGGCGGCTATCGCAAGGGTTACGCGCAAGGCCCGGAAGAGGTGTGGCTGCGTCTCGTCGAGCGCACAATCGATCTCGGCGACGACGGCCGTTATCTGATCGAAGTGGCGGGCGATGCATCGGAGATCGACGAAGAGATGCTGAGCTTCGATCGCACCATCGGCGCCATCTTTGCCGCGCTGGCCGTCGCGCTGTTGTTGACCACGGCGTTGCAGGTGCGGTTCGGGCTGTCGCCGCTCAAGCGCATTTCCGCAAGCCTTGCGGCCATCCGCTCCGGCCGGGCCGAGCGGCTCGAGGGTGAATTTCCGGTCGAGATCGCTTCGCTGGCGCGCGAGACCAACGCGCTGATCGAGGCCAATCGCGAAATTGTCGAGCGCGCGCGCACTCATGTCGGCAATCTCGCCCATGCGCTGAAGACCCCGCTGTCCGTCATCGTCAATGAAGCAGCAGCCCGTGGCGGCGATCCGCTGGCGCAAAAGGTGCTCGAACAGGCCGACATCATGCGCGATCAGGTGGCGCGCCAGCTCGAACGCGCGCGGCTTGCCGCGCGCTCGGGCGTGATCGGCACGCTGGTCGAGGTACCGCCGGTGGTGACCGCGCTCGCGCGCACGATGGAGAAGCTGCACCGCGAGCGCGACATCGCCATTGCCGTTGACGTGCCGGAGCACGCCAATTTTCGCGGCGAGCAGCATGACCTCGAGGAGATGATCGGCAATCTCGTCGACAATGCGTGCAAATGGGCGCAGGCGCGCGTTGCCATCGAGGTGGTGGCCGATCGCCGCGCAGCGGGCGGCGGCGCCGGCGGCGAAGAGGGTGACAAGCCGCGCGTGCGCGTCATCGTCGATGACGACGGGCCGGGACTTTCACCCGCCGAACGCGAGCAGGTGGCACTGCGCGGGCAGCGGCTCGACGAAAGCAAGCCGGGCTCGGGGCTCGGCCTCTCCATCGTGGTCGAACTTGCCGGCCTTTACGGCGGCGTGCTCACGCTTGGCACCGCGCCGATCGGCGGCTTGCGCGCGGAATTGGCCCTGCCGGGCGGCTGATCGCTAACGCGACAGCGGGTTCAGCAGCTTCAGGTCTGGAAATCGCGCAAAATCGCCGTCTGTCGAGCACAGGGTGAGGCCGTGCTCGATAGCGAGCGCGGCAAGGTGCGCGTCGGGTACGAGATTGCCCAGCGCGCCAGGTTCGGCGAGCAACTTGCCCAGCACTTCGCCATGCTGATCGGTGGGCGACGGTATCCAAACCGGCTCGCAGTCAAGCCATTGCAAGACCTGATTCCAGGCGGAATTCATTGTGAGCGGATGCTTGGCCACGCGCGCGCTGGTCGCCAAACGCAAAAATCCGAGCAATGAGGGCCATGGCAGACCGACGCGTCGAACATCGGAGAGCTGCCGATCGAGCCATTTGCGGGCTGCGGCGTGTTGGCTCACGGTACTGTTTGTCGCGTAGAGGAGGATGTTGACGTCGACCAGTATCACTTGAAGTCTTCGCCTTCCGCGTGGGCGATTGCCTCGGCGATATTGTCGATATTAACGAGAAAAGGTCCCATGTCGTAACTCTTCGTGCGGAACGGTTTGCGGAGTGTTTTCCGCGTGCGCACTTCGTTCAGTCCGCGGCGCAGCGCGTCGTTGACGGTCGCTTTGAGGCTTTGCTTGCGCTCACGCCGTAGCCGCTCAAGCTGCACCGCCACATCGTCGTCAATCGTCAGCGTTGTCCTCATACATCAAAACATAAGGCTCTTGATGCCTTGATGTCAACATGGTCGCATAAATCGAGCGGGGCCGGCGACAGAGTTTTGCCCCATTCGTGCGCGCGGATGACGCGGCGGAAGCCGGGCAGCTTTGGGCCGTCCGGCTCGAGTTTCGGGGGTGTTATGCCGGCGATCAGGTTTGTCGCAGTGGCTTTGGCCGGGTTGGGCGTGGCGGCGTGTTCGTCCGACAGCGGGCCGAAGGAAGCCGGCGGCACGATTGTGGGCGCAGGCGCAGGCGCGTTGATCGGCAATGCGGTCGGCGGCGCGGCCGGCAATCGCCTCGCCGGCACGCTCGCTGGCGCCGCGCTTGGCGGCTTCCTCGGCAACCGCGTCGGAGCGGCGCTCGACGACGACGACAAGAGGCGCGCTTATGCGGCGCAGATGCAAGCCCTGGATACCGGCCCTTCGGGCGCTCCGGTCGCTTGGCGCAACCCGGATTCCGGGCGCTACGGCAACGTCGTGCCGGGCCCGGTCTACCAGATGAACGGCGCCCCCTGCCGGCAATACACCCACACGGTCTATATCGACGGGATACCGCAGACCGGGCGCGGCACGGCCTGCCGCAACCCGGACGGCACCTGGACCGTCGTAAGCTGACTCGTTCTGGCGGGCGGCATGGCGCGGCCGAGAGTGGGCAAAACACCTTGCCGCAGCGCGCAATTGCCGCGCCGGTGCTCCCATTGCGGCCGCAATGACGCCGTGATGATGTAATCACGCGGTGCGCCGCGGCCGCGGTTTTCCAGTTCCGCGGATCGAAGGGCGACGATGATCCTGTGGTGCATTTTTGCGCTGATGACGGCGGCGGCGATCTTTGCCGTGATGTGGCCGCTTGGGCGTCAGGGGCGGAAGGCTGGCGGCGGCAGCGACGTTGCGGTTTACAAGGATCAATTGCAGGAAATCGACCGCGACCGCTCAGCCGGCCTGATCGGCGAGGCGGAAGCGGAGGCCGCCAGGTTAGAAGTCTCGCGGCGGCTCCTGGCCGCCGCCGAGGCGCAGCTGCCCTCAGGCTCGCCAGTCAGCACGCACCGGAGCCTGCAACGCCGCCGCGCCGCGGTGGTCGCGGCGCTGTTGATTCTGCCGTTCGGCGCGCCGGGCCTCTATGTGGCGCTGGGCTCGCCGAATATTCCGGGCGAGCCCGCTTTCGCCCGCGTCGGAACCCCGCAGGGCCATCAACCGATCGACAAACTCGTCGGTCAGGTCGAAGCGCACCTGGCGCAAAATCCCAACGACGGCGCCGGTTGGGAAGTGCTGGCGCCGGTTTACATGCGGCTCGGCCGTTTCGATGACGCGGTCGCGGCGCGCAAGAAGGCGATCGCGCTCAACGGCGACGGCGCCGCACGCGAAGCCGATCTCGGCGAGGCGGAAGCCGCCGCCGCCAACGGCGTAGTGACCGCCGAAGCGAAAGCCGCTTTCGAGCGTGCGGTCGTGCTCGACCCGCACGATGCGAAGGCGCGCTACTTCATCGGGCTTGCCGCCGAGCAGGACGGCAAGAGCGAGGAAGCCGCCGCCCTCTGGCGCGGGCTGTTGGCCGTGGCGCCGGCTGGCGCGCCGTGGATCGGGTTCGTCCGCGAAGCGCTCGCGCGCGCGAGCGGCACGCCGGCAGCGGCGCCGGGGCCGAGCGCCGACGATGTCGCTGCCGCGGCCAATATGAGTGAGCAGCAGCGCAACGAGATGGTCGGCCGCATGGTCGCGGGTCTTGCCGACCGCCTGCGCGAAAACGGCGCCGACCTGGAAGGTTGGCTCCGTCTGGTGCGTGCTTATGCCGTGCTCGGCGACCGCGATAAGGCCAAGGGTGCCGCCGACGACGCCAGGCGCGCGCTTGCCGACCATCCCGACGAGATCAAGCGCATCGACGATCTGGTCAAAGGCCTCGGTCTCGAGGGTTGACGGATCGCGATGATGCCGGGCACACCACAGCCATGAGCCGCAAACGGCGACGCCTCGTTCTGATCGGCGCTGGCATCGGCGTGCTCGCCGTCGCCGTGACGCTGATGCTCAACGCGTTCCGCGATTCCATCGTATTCTTCAATTCGCCGAGCGACGTGGCGGAGAAGCACATCCAACCCGGCACGCGCATCCGGCTCGGCGGCATGGTGAGGGCCGGCAGTCTGGTGCGCGGCGACAATCTGAGAGTCCGCTTCGAGGTCACCGACGGCAATCGGGAGATGCCGGTGACCTATCAGGGCCTGTTGCCCGATCTGTTCCGTGAGGGCCAGGGCGTCGTCGCTGAGGGCACACTCGACGCTTCCGGCACGTTCAACGCCGACACCATCCTTGCCAAGCACGATGAGACTTACATGCCGAAGGAGGTCGCCGACGCCCTGAAGAAATCGGGGCATTGGAAGGACGATTATGCGCAGCGCGCGGCGAGGCCGGTCGGGGGAGGGGGCAAGTGATCGCCGAACTCGGCCATTATGCGCTGATGCTGGCGCTGGGCCTGGCTCTTATCCAGGGTTCGATGCCCATCGTCGGCACGCGCAACAACGATCCCGTCCTCATGAGCATGGCGACGCCGACGGCGCTCGGGCAATTCGTCTTCGTCGCCATATCCTTTGGCGCACTCGCCGTCTGTTACGTGACATCCGACTTCTCGGTGCTCAACGTCTACGAGAATTCGAACTCGGCGATGCCGCTGCTCTATCGGCTGACCAGCGTCTGGGGCAATCACGAAGGCTCCATGATGCTGTGGGTGTTCATTCTGGCATTGTTCGGCGCGCTGGTCGCCGGTTTCGGCAACAATTTGCCGCCGCGGCTCAAGGCCAATGCGCTGGCGGTGCAAGCCTGGATCGCCGCCGCCTTCGAACTGTTCATTCTCACCACATCGAATCCATTCCTGCGCATCGCCGACGCGCCGTTCGAGGGCCGCGATCTCAATCCGGTCCTGCAAGACCCGGGGCTCGCCTTCCATCCGCCGCTGCTCTATCTCGGCTATGTCGGTTTCTCGATCGCCTTTTCGTTCGCCATCGCGGCGCTGCTCGAAGGACGCATCGACGCCGCCTGGGCGCGCTGGGTGCGGCCGTGGGTGCTCGGCGCCTGGATGTGCCTGACGCTCGGCATCGCCGGCGGTTCATACTGGGCTTATTACGAGCTCGGTTGGGGCGGTTTCTGGTTTTGGGATCCGGTGGAGAACGCTTCGCTGATGCCCTGGCTCGCCGGCACGGCGGTGCTGCATTCCGCCGTCGTGATGGAAAAGCGCGGCGCGCTGAAAGTCTGGACTATCCTGCTTGCCATCCTCGCTTTCTCGCTGTCGCTGATCGGCACTTTCCTGGTGCGTTCCGGCGTGCTCACCTCGGTGCATGCATTCGCCATCGATCCAAGGCGCGGCATCTTCATCCTGGCCATACTCGTCGCCTTCATCGGCGGGGCGCTCGCGCTCTATGCGTGGCGCGCGCCGTTACTCAAGCAGGGTGGATTGTTCGCGCCGATTTCGCGCGAGGGCGCGCTGGTCATCAACAATCTGTTCCTCACCTGCGCCTGCGCGACCGTCTTTGTCGGCACGCTCTATCCGCTTGCGCTCGAGGCGTTGACCGGTGAGAAGATCTCGGTCGGGCCGCCGTTCTTCAATTTGACTTTCGGTCCGCTGTTTCTGCCGCTGTTCGTGGTCATGCCGTTCGGGCCGCTTCTCGGATGGAAACGCGGCGACCTCCTCGGCGCCACGCAGCGCCTGCTGGCCGCGGCGATGCTGGCCGCAGTGGCGATCGCCGCCGGATTTGCCTTGCAACACGGCGGTCCGGTGCTGGCGCCGTTCGGCGTCGGCCTTGCGATCTTCGTGATGGCCGGCGCGCTGATCGATCTTGCCGAGCGCACGCTGTTCCTGCGCATCCCGCTTGGCGCGGCCTTGCGGCGGGCAGTCGGACTGCCGCGTTCGGCCTGGGGCACGGCATTCGCGCATTTTGGCATGGGCGTCACGCTCATGGGCATCGTCGCGGTGACTGCCTGGGGATCGGAGCGCATCGCCGCGCTGAAGCCCGGCGGCGCGATCGACATCGCCCATTACCGGCTCACTTTCGAAGGACTGTTCAACCGCCCGGGGCCGAACTATCGCGATCTCGTCGGCCATTTCACCGTGCGCCGCAGCAACGGCGACTTGGTGGGCACGATGGAGCCGAGCCGGCGCACGTTTCCGACGCGCAACATGGCGACCACCGAAGCGGCGCTGATGACGCGCGGCGTCAGTCAGCTCTATCTGTCGCTCGGCGACCCGAATCCCGACGGCTCGGTTCCCGTGCGCCTCTATTTCAAGCCGCAGGTGGTGATGATCTGGCTCGGCGCGCTGATTATGTTTGTCGGCGGAGCGCTGTCGCTTTCGGACCGGCGGTTGCGCGTGGGCGCGCCGCGGCCGGCGAGCGCGCGAGCGGCATTTCTGGCGGCGGAGTGATCGCGGTGGGCGTCAATCGCGGGCATCTTTCTCCGGCGATCTTTTTTGCGGCGCTGTTTTTGCTGCTGCTGAATTCGTTGCCGCTGCACGCCGTCGAGCCGAATGAGATGCTTTCCGACCCGGCGCTCGAGGCGCGCGCGCGTGCCATTTCCAAAGAGCTACGCTGCATGGTGTGCCAAAACGAATCGATCGACGATTCGGCGGCCCCGCTGGCGCACGATCTGCGCGTGTTGGTGCGCGAGCGGCTGAGGGCCGGCGACAGCGACGCGCAGATTCTTAATTTTCTCGTCGCCCGTTACGGCGAATTCGTGCTGCTGCGTCCGCCGCTCTCCTGGCACACCGCCATATTGTGGGGCCTGCCGCCGGCGGCGCTGCTCGTCGGTATCGCCATGATCGCCGTCGTCGTCAGGCGGCGCCGGCGTGCGGCGGCCGAGGAGACGGCCAATCTGACGCCGGCCGAAGAAAGCCGGCTGTCCGCCCTCTTGCGCGAGGGAAACTAGCGCCAGCGCCGGGCTAGCGGCGCCCGAGCAAAGTTCCACCGGTCATTACCAATTTTTAATCCGGCCGACAGAGCGCGGTAAGGCGGGCCGTCCCACATTCACGGGCAAAGGCGGGGCCTCGGGCACCTTCCGTTGCGAGACGGACAACTCATTTGGAGACGGTAATGAACGGTAATCAACAACCCGCGCGCGGCGTTCTATCCGCCCGGCGCTTTGGGCTCCTGGCGACAACGATCGCGGGTCTTGGCGCCGCGGCGTTCTTCGTCGCGCCCAGCCTCGCGCCCGATGCAGCGTTCTTCGCTGGCCCGGCATACGCGCAAAACCTGTCGCAGGAAGCGCAGAAGCTCCCGCAACATCCCGTCGGCTTCGCCGACATCGTCGCCAAGGTCAAACCGGCGGTGATCTCGGTCCGGGTCAAGATCGACCGGCCGGCCAGTTCCTCGCTGAGTAATGACGAGAATCCGTTCCCACCGGGGTCGCCGATGGAGCGTTTCTTCCGCCGCTTCGACATGCCCAACGGCGGTGAAGGCGGCCATCAGGTCATCACCGGTCAAGGCTCCGGCTTCTTCATCACCGCCGACGGTTATGCCGTGACCAACAATCACGTCGTGCAGAAAGCCGATAACGTGCAGGTCACGACCGATGACGGCAAAATTTACAGCGCCAAGGTCATCGGCACCGACCCGCGCAGCGATCTGGCTTTGATCAAGGTCGACGACAAGGACTTTCCCTATGTGAAGCTTGCCGATGCAAGTCCGCGCGTCGGCGACTGGGTGCTCGCGGTGGGCAATCCGTTCGGGCTCGGCGGCACCGTGACCGCCGGTATCGTTTCCGCCCGCGGTCGCGATATCGGCGCTGGTCCTTATGACGACTTCATCCAGATCGACGCGCCGGTCAACAAGGGCAATTCCGGCGGTCCGACCTTCGACGTCGATGGCAATGTCATCGGCGTCAATACCGCCATCTTCTCGCCCTCCGGCGGCTCTGTCGGCATCGCCTTCGCCATTCCCTCCGACACGGTGAAGACCGTGATCGCGCAATTGCGCGAGAAGGGCAGCGTCACCCGTGGATGGATCGGCGTGCAGATCCAGCCGGTGACCCTTGATATCGCCGACGGCCTCGGCTTGAAGAAAGCCGCGGGCGCGTTGGTCTCCGAGCCGCAGCCCGACAGCCCCGCGGCCAAGGCCGGAATCGAAAGCGGCGACGTCATCACCGCAGTCGACGGCAACTCCATCGCCGACGCCCGCGAGCTCGCGCGCCGGATCGGCACTATGGCGCCCGGCACCGCGGTCAAGCTCAACCTGGTCCATCAGGGGCAGGAGAAGACCGTGACGCTGACGCTCGGCACGCTGCCGAGCGAGCATCAAGCCTCCAATCAGGAAGGCCAGCATCCCGGTGCCGATAACGACATGCCGAAACTCGGCCTGACGCTTGGCAAGGCCACCGGCGCCGAAGGCGCAGGTGTGCTCGTCACCGGGGTCGATCCAAGCGGCGTCGCCGCCGATCACGGCTTCCAGGTCGGCGACGTCATCCTCGACGTCGGCGGCAAGTCGGTCACCAACCCGGCGGAAGTTCGCAAGCAACTCGCGGACGCCCGCAAGGAGGGCAAACACGCTGTGCTGTTTCGGGTGAAGTCGGGCGAAGGCACGCGCTTCGTCGCGCTGCCGCTCGGCAACGCCTGAGCTTGTAATGGGGCGATCCGCCGGCATCCGTCGCCCCCGCTGGCGGGCGTACCCTGGGGGCGGGCCGCAGGGCCCGTCCCCACCAATACCAACTCTGCCTCCCGGCATCCGTCGCCCCCGCCGGAGTAGAGTCGGTTGAGGGGGTGGCGAATTAAAAACTCGCCACCCCCTCGCTTTTCCCGCCATCTAGTTGCCTGGTGCGCCGTGCAAAACGATATCATCGGCCAGCAAGCCACCCAGCCGGGTCTGCCCGCTGCGATCTCGGTACGGCGATCGACCATGCGCCTTCTCATTATCGAAGACGACCGCGACGCCGCTGATTATCTGGTCAAGGCGTTCCGTGAGGTCGGCCATGTCGCCGACCGCGCTACCGACGGCGAGGAAGGCCTGGCGCTCGCGCTCGACGGCCAGTACGACGTTTTGATCGTCGATCGCATGCTGCCGAAGCTCGACGGGCTGTCGGTCATCGGCGCGCTGCGGGCGAAGTCGGTGGAGACGCCGGTGCTGATCCTTTCCGCGCTCGGCCAGGTCGACGATCGCGTCAAGGGCCTGCGCACCGGCGGCGACGATTACCTCGCCAAGCCTTACGCATTCTCGGAATTGCTGGCGCGCATCGAGGCGTTGGCGCGGCGTCGCGGCAGCCGCGGCGAGGAGACGCTTTATCGCGTCGCCGATCTCGAGCTCAACCGGCTTTCGCACCAGGTCAGCCGCGCCGGGCAGGAGCTGCAGCTGCAGCCGCGCGAATTCCGCCTTCTCGAATATCTGATGCGCCACGCCGGCCAGGTCGTTACCCGCACCATGCTCCTGGAAAATGTGTGGGACTATCATTTTGACCCGCAGACCAACGTCATCGACGTGCACATTTCGCGGCTGCGCTCCAAGATCGACAAGGGCTTCGCGCAACCGCTCCTGCATACCGTGCGCGGCGCCGGCTACATGATCCGCGACGAGGCGAAGTAGTCCGTCATCGCGGGCAAAGCCGAGGCGCGCCGCGCGGCCGCTTCAGGATGACTGAGCCTTGCCCTTTTGCCCTGGCGCTTCCGCGAGCGCGCCGCGCGCGAGTAGCGTCTCGATCCGCTCACCCGTAATACCCCAGGCCGCGAGCGCCGAGCGGGTTCCTCCGCCTTGCTCCTGCGGCGGTGTCGGCCGCGCGGAGGGCGTGCGGGAAAACCGCGGCGCCGGACTCGGCTGGATGACGCCGTCGACCTCGACGAAGGAGCCGCGGGCGACGTTGTGCGGATGACGCGGCGCCTCGGCCATGGAGAGAACCGGCGCAAAGCAGGCGTCGGTGCCTTCCAGCAGCGCGCACCATTCGTCCCTGGTGCGGGTCTTGAACAGGGCTTCCAACTTGCCGCGCAGACTAGCGCCGTCATCGGTGGTGGTGGGAAGACCGAGCCGCGCGAACAGCACTTCGCGGAATTTCAGCTCGATCGGGGCGATCGAGACGAAGCGGCCGTCCGCGCATTCGTAGGTCTCATAGATCGCCGATCCGGTATCGAGCAGATTGGTTCCGCGTTCGAGTTTGTGCATGCCGGCGGCGTAGAGGCCGTAAAACATGGTCATCAGCGATGCCGCGCCCTCGGTCATCGCCGCGTCGACAACTTGGCCCTTGCCCGAGCGCTGCGCCTCCACCATGGCGCAGGCCATGCCGAAGGCGAGATAAAGCGCGCCGCCGCCGAAATCCGCCGCCAGGTTCAGGGGCGGCGTCGGTTTCGACCCGGCGCGGCCGATAGCGTGCAGCGCGCCGGCCAAAGCGAGATAATTGAGATCGTGTCCGGCGGCTTGCGCCAGCGGACCCGATTGCCCCCATCCGGTCATGCGCCCGTAAACAAGACGCGGATTGCGCCTGAGTGCCTCGTCGGGCCCGAGCCCGAGACGTTCCATGGTGCCCGGGCGGAACCCTTCGATCAGCGCGTCGGCCTTGGCGACGAGGTCGCCGGCGAGGGCAATTCCGTCGGCATGTTTCAGATCGAGTGCCACGGAGGGTCGCGAGCGGGCCAGCAAATTGAAGTGTGCCGGCATGTCCACACCCAGCCCGCTCGCCGTCAGCCGGTCCAGCCGGATGACGTCGGCGCCCAGATCGGCAAAGAGCATCGCGGCGAACGGCCCCGGGCCGATGCCGGCGAACTCGACGATACGAAAGCCGGCGAGCGGTCCCATGATACGATGCTCAACCTTTCCTGTTTTTCATTGGCGTCCGGGTAGCTAGTCTGGCAAAGGATCAGGCAGAGAGGGGAGCGAGCCCAACTTCTTGTCAACAGGAAAACCACGTTTATTCTGGCCGGAAGATCCCAATGACTTCAAGCAACGCAGCATCTTTCCTCGCGGCGCGACTTTGTCATCCGCCATCGCGAGGCGACTCATCGCGGCGCCGACCAACGCGCCTCCCTCGAATTCTGGGAGGACGACTTCTCGGAAAGCGAGCTGCGCTTGCAGCGGGAGAGCATCTGACGTGACTGCGCTGGGAAAACTTCTGCGCACGACGGCGTTTCAGCTGACGCTCGTTTATCTTTTGATCTTCATCATTTTCGCCGTGTCGCTGCTGGGCTACTTCGCGCTCAACACGCGGCGACTCATTACCGAGCAGATCACGCGCACGGTCACCGCCGAAGTCACCCGGCTGCGCGAGCAATACGCCGAGGCCGGCATCCGCGGATTGGTGCTGTTCATCGACCTGCGTTCGCGGCGGCCGGGGTCGAACCTTTACCTGGTGACGACGCCGACCGGGGAGGCGCTGGCCGGCAACGTCGCGGCGCTGGCCCCGGGCGCGCTCGACCATCCGGGCTGGATCGAAACCTCCTATCGCCGCATCGAAGCGCCCGACGACGTGGAGCATCGGGCGATGGTGCAGGTCGTGGAGCTGCCGGGCGGCTTCCGCCTGCTGGTCGGGCGCGACCTCGAAGAGCGCGAGCGCATCTACGGCATCATCGCTAATGCCGGACGCTGGTCGTTCGCGCTGGTGGTCGTGCTTGGGCTTGCCGGCGGTTTCTTCGTCAGCCGCCGCGTGCTCAAGCGCATCGATGCGATGACCGAGACGGCGCAGACCATCATGGCAGGCGACCTCGCCGGACGCCTGCCGATCGCCGGCACCGGCGACGAGCTCGACCGTCTCGCCGGCAACCTCAACGCCATGCTTGAGCGTATCGAGGCGCTCATGGGTGGTCTCAAGGAAGTCACCGACAACATCGCCCACGATTTGAAGACGCCATTGACGCGCTTGCGCAACCGGTGTGAGCAGGCGCTGCGCACCGCCAAAGGCGAGGGCGAATATCGCGCCGCGCTGGAAGCCACCATCGCCGAATCCGACGAGCTGATCCGCACTTTCAACGCCCTGTTGATGATCGCGCGCGCCGAATCCGGACAGGCGCGCGACAATATGACGGAGTTCGACGCCGCCGAGATCGTCCGCGATGTCGGTGAGTTGTACGAGCCGCTCGCCGACCAGAAAGGGCTGGCGCTCAAGGTCGAGGCGCCGGCAGCCGCCCCGGTGCGCGGCAATCGCGAGCTGGTGAGCCAGGCGCTGGCCAATCTCATCGATAACGCCATCAAATATGCCGGACCAGACGCGAGCAAAGTCAACGGTGAGCCGGCCGAGATCGTGGTCAAAGCCGGCGCCGAGGGCGACCGCATCGTGCTCACCGTGGCGGATCGCGGTCCCGGTATCGCCGATGCCGATCGCGGGCGCGTGGTCGAGCGCTTCGTGCGGCTCGAGCAAAGCCGCTCGCAGCCGGGATCGGGGCTGGGCTTGAGCCTTGCGTCGGCGGTCGCACGGCTGCATGGCGGCGAGCTTAAACTCGAAGACAATCGGCCCGGTTTACGCAGCGTCATCGACCTGCCGCGCGCGGGACCGGCGGGGACCTGATGCGGCGGCCGGCGCCCGCCAAAGGGCCGCGCAAAAAGCTCGACGATAGAGCATTGGTCCGGTGGCTGGCTGGCGCCCTGCCGCGTCCGTCAGCGCAAGGGCGCGCGCGTTTGCGCCAATGGCTCGCCGGAATCGCGCGCAGCGCCGCGGGTCGCGCGCTCGCGGCTCTGGTCACTCAACATCCGCCGCTCGCCAACGTCCTCGGTGCGATTGCCGAAACGGCGCCCTACCTCTGGGAACTCCTCGAGGCCGATCCGTCGCGCGCGCTTTCCCTCTTTGGCAGCGATCCGGAGAAGGAGCTTGCGGCGCTTATCGACAACGCGCGCGAAGCCGCTGCGCCAGCGCGCGGCTCGGCTGTCCTGATGCGCGTCCTGCGCCGCATGAAAGCGGACGCGGCGCTCCTGATCGCGCTCGCCGATATCGGCGGCGTTTGGCCGGTCGCGCGCGTGACGGCGGCGCTGACCGAAGTCGCCGAGACGGCGCTCGGCCTTTCCGTCCGCCACCTGCTCGGCGAGGCGGTTGTGCGCAAAAAACTCCGTCCGGGCGATCCGCAAAACCCCGAAGCGGGTTCCGGCTACGTCGTGCTGGCGATGGGCAAAATGGGCGGCTATGAGCTGAACTTCTCCAGCGACATCGACCTCATGGTGTTTTTCGATCACGCCACGCCGGCGTTGGCGCCCGACGTCGAGCCGACGCCGTTTTTCGTGCGGCTGACGCGCGATCTGGTGAAGCTTCTGCAGGAGCGCACGGCCGACGGCTATGTCTTTCGCGTCGATTTGCGGCTTCGCCCCGACCCGTCCTCCACGCAGATCGCGATCTCCACGGAAGCCGCGCTCGATTATTACGAACGCCGTGGCCAGAACTGGGAGCGCGCGGCGCTGATCAAGGCGCGGCCCTGCGCCGGCGATATCGCCACCGGCGAAAAGCTTCTGCGCGACCTGTCGCCATTCATCTGGCGCAAATTCCTCGATTACGCCGCGGTCGCCGATGTTCACGCCATGAAGCAGCAGATCCACGCCTACCGCGGCCATGGCGAAATCACCGTCGAAGGCCACAACATCAAGCTCGGCCGCGGCGGCATCCGCGAGATCGAGTTTTTCGTGCAGACCCAGCAGCTCATCGCCGGCGGGCGATATACCAACCTGCGCGGCCGCGAGACGGTCGCCACGCTTGCCGCGCTCGCCGCCGGCGGCTGGATCGATGCCGCGGCGCGCGACGCCCTGACGGCGGCTTATGAATTCCTGCGCCGGGTCGAGCATCGCCTGCAAATGCTGGCCGACGAGCAAACGCACACGCTTCCCGCCGACGCCGAAGCGCTCGGCCGGTTTGCGCGCTTTCTCGGGTTCGCCGACCGTGACGCATTCGCCGCGGCTTTGCTGACGCATCTGCGCGCGGTCGAGAAGCATTACGTCAGATTATTCGAAAGTGCACCGGCCTTGCTCGCCGAGCGCCAGAACCTGTCGTTCGCGGAAGGTGACGGCGACGACGCGCGCGAGACGCTCGATCGTCTGGCGGAAATGGGTTTTCGGCAGCCGCGCGAAATTGCCGCCGCCGTGCGCCGCTGGCATACGGCCCGTTATCCGGCGCTGCGCGGCGAGCAGGCGCGCAAGAATCTCACTGAACTTGCCCCGGTCATCATCGACCAATTCTCGCGCGCGGAAAATCCGGATGCCGCGTTTGCCGCCTTCGACCGGTTTCTCGCCGGTTTGCGGGCCGGCGGGCGCCTGCTTTCGTTGCTGCGGCAAAATCCCGAGCTTATCCGCTTCATCGCGCTCATCCTCGGCGTCGCACCGCGGCTCGCCGACATTCTCGCGCAGAACCCGCACGTCATCGATCCCTTGATCGATCCCAGCTTTTTCGGCGCTCTGCCGGAGCCGAAGCGCCTCGAAGCGGAGCTCGCGCGCGCGCTCGGCGAGACGCGCGGCTACGAGGATGTGCTGGACGCCATTCGCCTGTTCGGCCAGGAGCATATGTTCCTGATCGGTGCCCGCATCCTCTCCGGCTCGTTGTCCGCCGAGCAAGCGGGCGAGGTATTCGCCGGCCTCGCTGACGTGCTGATCCGCGCGCTGCACGCCCGCGTCGAGGCCGATTTCGCCGCGACGCACGGGCGCGTGCGCGGCCAGGAGACCGCGATCCTGGCGCTCGGCCGCCTCGGCGCCCGCGAAATGACCGCGAACTCCGATCTCGATCTCATCGTCGTTTACGACTTCGACGCCGAGCATCCAAATTCCGACGGTAAGCGTCCGCTTTATGGCGCGCAGTATTTCGCGCGGCTGACGCAGCGGCTGATCAGCGCGCTCACGGTGCAGACCAATTACGGCGTGCTCTATCAGGTCGATATGCGGTTGCGGCCTTCCGGACGCTCCGGGCCGCTGGCGACGCATATCGAGGGCTTTGTCGGCTACCAGGAGCGCGAAGCCTGGACCTGGGAACACATGGCGCTGACGCGCGCGCGCGTCGTCTCCGCTTCGCCGGCCTTTGCCGCGCGCGTTGAGGCGGCAATCCACGACGTTCTGCGGCGAAAGCGCGAGGCGCGCGCGGTCGCCGCCGACGTCGTCGAGATGCGTGCGGCGATCGCCAAGGAGAAGGGCGACGCCAATCTGTGGGACCTCAAATACGCCGTCGGCGCGCTGGTCGATATCGAGTTCATCGCCCAATATCTCCAGCTCGTCCACGCCGCCGCGGCACCGGATACCCTCGACACCTCGACGGCGCGGATGCTGGAGAAGGCGGCGCGCGCCGGCGTGCTCAAGCCCGAGGATGCCGCCGTGCTGCGCCCGGCGGTGCTGCTGTTCCACGAACTGACGCAGATCTTGCGGCTTTGTCTGCCTGGAGTGTTCGATCCGCAAACCGCGAGCGCAGGCGTGCTGTCGCTGCTCGCGCGCGCGGCCGATTTGCCGGATTTCCCCGCGCTGCAGGCCCACGTCGTGGAAACGCAGCGCCAGGTGCGCGAGTGCTTCGTGCGGATTTTGGGGAAGGCGCCTTAGGCCTTCGGCTTCGGCGGCTCCGTCGGGCCATTGGCCCTGTGCCAGGCGCCGAAGCCGCCCTTGATATGGGCGACGGGACGAAGCCCCATGCGCTGCGCCGTTTGCGCGGCCAGCGCCGAACGCAAGCCGCCGGCGCAAAAAAACACGAAGCGCTTGTCCTCGCCGAAGATCGGCTTGTAGTACGGGCTTTGCGGATCGATCCAGAATTCGAGCATGCCGCGCGGGCAGTGAAACGCGCCGGGCACGCGGCCCTCCCGCTCAAGCTCGCGGATATCGCGAATATCGACAAAGGTCACGTCGTCGCGCCCGTGCAGCGCGATAGCCTGCTCGACGGTGAGAGTTTCGATCTCGCGCTGGGCGGCATCGACCAACGCCCGATAACCGGTGGTGATGTTCTGCGGCATGCAAGGCTGTCCAATATGCGATCGGCGCAGCCGTTCATCTATAGTCGCGGCAACCTGGCAGCAAGGTCGGGCGTCAGCTTGCCACGGAGAGGGGAGCGAGGTCGCCCGCTTCATGCACCGCCTCGCGCGCCACCGCCGCCGCGAGCGGCAGGCGCACGACCACGGTGGTGCCGGCGCCGAGGGTCGAGCGGATGCGCATCGCGCCGCCATGCAGCTCGGCGAGCGACTTGGCGATGGCAAGCCCGAGCCCCGATCCCTGGTGCCGCTTGGTCAACTGGCTTTCGACCTGCTCGAACGGCCTTCCGAGCTTGCCCAGCGCGTCGTTCGGGATGCCGATGCCGGTGTCGGCGATGGCGATGGTGACCATGCCGCCGCGCACCCGCCCGTGGACGCTCACCGCACCGCCGTCGGGCGTAAACTTCACCGCGTTCGAGAGAAGATTGAGCACGATCTGCTTGAGCGCGCGCCGATCGGCGGCGAGCGTAACGCCTGCGGCAATGTGAGAATTCAACCGCAGGCGTTTTTCATTGGCCCGCCCCAGCACCACGCGCACGCAATCGGCGAGGATACGATCGAGTTCGACCGACTCCGGATTGAGATGGATGCCGCCAGCCTCGATCTTCGACATGTCGAGGATATCGTTGATGACGTCGAGCAGATACTGGCCGCTTTCGCGAATGTCGCGCGAATATTCGGTATATTTTTCCGCCCCCAGCGGCCCGAACATTCCCGATTCCATGATCTCGGAGAAGCCGATAATGGCGTTGAGCGGGGTGCGCAGCTCGTGGCTCATATTGGCCAGGAATTTCGACTTGGCCTGATTGGCTTCCTCGGCGCGGGTTTTTTCCTCCGCGTATTTGCCCGCCAAGTCGGCAAGTTCTCCGGTCTGACGCTCCAGCGCCTGCTGCGAGTGCCGCAGATCGTTGATGGTTGCGATCCGCCGCTTCTCGCCCTCGAGGAGCTTCTGTTCATGCTGCTTGATTTTCGTGATGTCGGTGCCGACCGAAACATAGCCGCCATCTTTAGTGCGGCGTTCGCTGATATGCATCCAGCGGCCGTCGTTGAGTTGCGCTTCGAATGTCCGCGCGCCTTGCGGCTGGCCGTCCTCGTTGACGATGGTGGTGCGGATGATCGGCTTTCTTCCCGCGGCCACGACCGCTTCGTAGGGCGTGCCCGCCGCCACCGCTTCGTCGGGCAGGCGGTGCAATTCCTGAAAGTTCGAATTGCACAGCACCAGCCGATTGTCGGCGTCCCACAGCACGAAGGCTTCCGGAATGGTCTCGATGGCGTCGCGCAGGCGCAAATCCGCCGCCGTCGTCCTCTCAACCAGGTTCTTCTGTTCCGACACGTCGACGGCTATTCCGATGAGGTGCAGCCCCGCTTCGCCCTCCTGGCGCGCCAGTTCGCAGCGCACGCGCAGCCATAGCCAGCGGCCGTCGGCGTGGCGCATGCGAAATGCGTGGTCGATCGATTGCACCTCGGAATCGGCGAGCTGCCGGGCGAGCGCATATAGGTCGATATCGTCCGGATGTACCAGCGCGTTGAGCTCGCCGAAGCGGAGCAGGTCGTCCTTCGCCGGCAGGCCGAGAATGTCGAACATCGAGCGCGACCAGAATACGCGGCCGCGCGCCAGGTCCCAGTCCCACAGTCCGCAGCGGCCGCGGTTGAGCGCGGTATCGATGCGGCCGCGCACGGTGTCGTGGATAAGATCGGCTTCGCGCGCGCGCGTCGCCTGCCAATGGAAGGCGAAACCGAGAATGAGCACGACGAAGCCGGTGGTGGCGGAGAGCGTGACCGTGAGCGCGGTGGCCGATCGCCAGCCCGCAAGCGCGTCGCTTGCCGTCTCGACCACGGCGACGACGCCGAGCGGATTGCGCAATGTGCGCACCGTCGCCAAAGCGTCGGCGCCGTCGGGCAGCGTGATTTCCAACGTGCCGGCGGCGGCGCCGAAGGTGGTCAGCGGCTGCGCCGGCCCGAGCACGTCGAGGATGCGGCGGCCGAGCTTCTGTGGATCGCTCGGGATGGAGGCGACGATCGCGCCTTCGGCATCTGCAACGACGATCGAGCGGGCTCCGGCGATCGCCCATGCCGGCATCGCCCGTTCCAACGCCGCATTGTTGCGCGCGGAATTGCCTCTGCCCTCACGCGCCGCCTGGTTGAGCTCGATGGCAAGTTCGTCGGCGAGCGCCTCGATGGCGTGCCGCGCTTGCAGCAGGACTTGCCGGCGCTGCTCGAGTATCTGCACGACGGCGCCGACGCAGATGGTTATCAGAAAGGCGATGATGAGAGCCGGGACGGCGCGGCGCAGCAGCGGCTCGGCGCTCAGCAGGCGGCGGTAGGTGGGCTTGGCAATCGATTTTGCAAGGCCCTGGATCGAATCCGATCGTAGAGACGCACTCGCCGTGTCGGCGCGCGCCATGCCTGCCTCCGTTTCGGAACGTCCCCTGCACCCGCGAGCGGAAGGAATTACTGCCGCATCTCTTCCCGAATCACTCCGATAAGAATCGATGCGCGCTGATTTGTCGAGAGTCCGGAGTCAATAATTTTTTAAGGATTATCCACGGCTTTTTGACACGCCAGCGGGCTGTCGCAAAGTGCGAGTCAAATCAAAGAGGTGGCCGAAAGCGCCGCTTCGCGTCAGCTTTCCGCGAGCGTGCGGGCGACGATGTCGCCGACGTCGCGCGACAGCGTCGGCGCCGCAGCGACCCGGCGCAATGTCGCTTCCGCCCGCGCACGGCGGCGCGTTTCCAGCGCGCGCCAGGAACGGAACGCGCCCATCAGCCGCGCCGCCACCTGCGGATTTTTCGGGTCGAGCGTGAGCACGGTGTCGGCGACGAAATCGTAACCGGCGCCATCGCTGCGGTTGAACTGGGTGTGATTGACTTGCGCGAACGAGCCGATCAGCGCCCGCACCCGATTGGGATTGGCCATGGAGAACGCCGGGTGCGAGGTCAGCGCGCGCACGCGGTCAAGCGTCGCCGGTTCCGGAATTGCCGCTTGCAAGGAGAGCCATTTATCGATGATCAGCGGATCGTCCGTGTAACGTGCGTAGAAATCCTCCAACGCCTGTGCACGCTCGGGGCGGTCGTAGAGCGCGAGGGTTTCCAATGCCGCCATGCGGTCGGTCATGTTGTCGGCGCCGCGATATTGGGTGAGCGTCAGCGCGATCGCCTCGCTCTGCTCGGTCGCCGCCAGAAGGCCAAGGCAGACATTCTTGAACGCGCGCCGTCCCGCGCTCTGCGCATCCGGCTGGTAGGGGCCGGGCGTGATCATGCGCCGGTAGGCGTTCGCCAGAGCCGCGCCGAGCCGCCGGCCGATTGCCGCGCGCAAATGCGCCCGCGCGGCGAAAATTGCGTCGGGATCGACGTCGCGGCTGATCTCGCGGGCGACGTCGGCCTCACTCGGCGGCGTCAGCGTCAGCGCCACGAATGCGGGCTCGAGCTTGCCGTCGTCGAGGCTGGCGTCGAGAGCAGCCATCAGCCCGTCGTCCTCGCGCGCCCGGGCGTCGCAGCGCAAGGCGGCGACGTTTGCGGTGAGAAGCGACATCGCTAGCGTCTGCACCGCCTGCCAGCGATTGAACGGGTCGGAATCGTGTGCGGCGAGAAAACGCAGATCGTCGGGCTCGATGGGCAGCGCAAGCTTGATCGGCGCGGAGAGACTACGGTTGAGCGAGGGGATTGGCTGTTCGGCGAGGCCGGTGAAAACGAAACTTTGGCTCGGCGCCTTCACTTCGATCACGGCGCGCGCCAGCGGCTTGCCGTCGAGCATGAGCGGGAGGTCGCGGCCATTTTTGCCGACGAGCCCGAGCGCCAGCGGGATCAGCATCGGCGCTTTATTCGGCTGGCCCGGCGTCGGCGGAACGGATTGCGCGATATCGAGCCGGTAGGTGTTCGCCCGCGGATCGTAGTGCGGCGTGACCACGACGTCCGGCGTGCCGGCCTGGGTGTACCAAAGCATGAACTGCGAGAAATCGCGGCGGCTCACGTCGGCAAAACATTGAACGAATTGCTCGACGGTCGCCGCCTCGCCGTCATGCCGCTCGAAATAGAGGTCCATGCCCTGGCGAAACAGATCGGGTCCGAGCAGGACCTTGATCATGCGCACCACCTCGGCGCCCTTGTCGTAGACGGTGGTGGTGTAGAAGTTGTTGATCTCGTGATAGAGTCCGGGCCGCACCGGATGCGCCAGCGGTCCAGCATCCTCGACGAATTGGTGCGAACGCAGCGCCCGCACATCGCTGATTCTTTCCACCGCGCGCGAGCGCTGGTCGGCGGAAAATTCCTCGTCGCGGAAAACGGTGAGGCCTTCCTTCAGGCAAAGCTGAAACCAGTCGCGGCAGGTGATGCGGTCGCCGGTCCAGTTGTGGAAATATTCGTGGGCGATCACCGCCTCGATATGGGCGTAGTCGGTATCGGTCGCGGTCGCGGGCGAAGCGAGCACGTATTTGTCGTTGAAGACGTTGAGCCCCTTGTTCTCCATCGCCCCCATGTTGAAGGCGGAGACGGCGACGATCATGAAAATATCGAGATCGTATTCGCGGCCGAATGCCGTCTCGTCCCAGCGCATGGCGCGCTTGAGGCTGTCCATGGCGTAGTAACAGCGGTCCTCCTTGCCCGGCTCGACATAGATGGCGAGCGTGACCTTGCGGCCGGACATGGTCGTGAAAGTATCGACGACGCGCGCCAGATTGCCTCCGACCAGCGCGAACAAATAGCAGGGCTTCTTGAACGGATCGTGCCACACCGCGAAATGACGATTGGTGCCCGGCACGTCGCCCGCGGCGACCAGATTGCCGTTGGAGAGCAGCACCGGCGCTTCCGCTTTGTCGGCCTCGATGCGCGTGGTGTAGACCGCCATTACGTCCGGTCGGTCGAGGAAATAGGTGATACGGCGGAACCCTTCAGCCTCGCACTGCGTGCAGTAGGTGGCGCCGGCACGGTAAAGCCCCATAAGTTGAGTATTGGCCGCGGGGTCGATGACGGTTTCGATCTCCAGCGTAAACGGCCGCTGTGGCGGCTGCGCGATGGTGAGGCCGTCGGGCGTAGCGATGAAGTTGCCGTCCGGCAGCGGCTTGCCGTCGAGCGCGAGCGAACGGAGCTTAAGCTCCTCGCCATCGAGGATCAGCGGTGCCGGCGTGCCGGCGCCGTTGGGCCTGACTTTGAGCTTGGCGCGGACGACGGTCGCCGTCGGATCGAGCAAGACGTCGAGATCGACGGTTTCAATGAGCCAGTCGGGTGGGCGATAATCCTTCAGGCGGACGGGGCGTGGCTCTTCGGTGCGCATGACACGTTGTAGCCCGGATTGCGTGTGGTGCAATCCAACGATCCGGCAGATCGAGCCTCGACCTCCGGATTTCGCTAAGCTTGTCATCGGGCCGGCCATTTCGGGCCGGACCCGTTGGCTTAATCCGGGCTGCAGGTTCCCTATGTCAGTCATGCGCGCGATGGTGCTCGATCGGCCGAAAACCGCGCTCGCCATGCGGGAGCGCTCGGTCCCGCAGCCGGCGCCGGGCGAACTTCTGATCGAGATCGCCGCCTGCGGCGTCTGCCGCACCGATCTGCACGTGGTCGATGGCGAGTTGCCGGAGCCGAAGCTTCCGATCGTGCCGGGCCACGAAATCGTCGGCCGTGTCGCGGTGCTGGGCCCGGGTGTGACCGGTTTCACACTTGGCGAGCGCGTCGGCGTGCCTTGGCTCGGCGCCACCTGCGGCGTTTGTCCGTATTGCCGGTCCGGCCGGGAGAATTTGTGCGACGCGCCGAAATTCACCGGCTATACGCGCGACGGCGGCTACGCGACCCACACCATTGCCGATGCGCGCTTCTGCTTCCCGCTGCCGGAAAATCTCGATGCGGCGGAGGCGGCACCGCTTTTGTGCGCCGGCTTGATCGGCTGGCGCAGCTATCGCATGGCCGGCGAGGGGACTGCGCTCGGTCTCTACGGTTTCGGCGCCGCTGCTCATATTCTGGCGCAGGTCGCCGTCTGGCAGGGGCGGTGCGTCTATGCGTTCACCCGCGCGGGCGATCGCGCCTCGCAGAATTTCGCGCGCTCGCTCGGTGCGGTATGGGCCGGCTCTTCCGAAGACCTGCCGCCACAGCTGCTCGACGCCGTCATCATCTTCGCGCCGGTCGGCGCGCTGGTGCCGGCGGCGCTTGCCGCGGTGAAAAAAGGCGGCCGCGTCGTCTGCGGCGGCATCCATATGTCGGACATTCCGAGCTTTCCCTATCGGCTCCTTTGGGAGGAGCGGCAGATTGTCTCGGTCGCCAACTTGACGCGCGCAGACGCGCGCGAATTTCTCGCGATCGCGCCGCAGGCCGGCATCAGGATGCAGGTAACACGCTACCCGCTCGGCGACGCCAACAGGGCGCTGGCCGATTTGCGCGCGGGCCGGTTCGAAGGCGCGGCCGTGCTTATTCCATGAAGATTACGGCAGTCGTAGCGAAGCGCAGCAAAAGGCAATCCAGAAAGGCCTGGATTGCTTCGGCGCTAGCTACCCTGCAATGACGCGGATTTGCGATAACTCAACAAATCCAGATATAGCCGACCGGAGTCCAGCGCCAGCACGGTCCGACGCCGGGGCCCCACCAGCGGCCATGCCAAAAGCGGCCGCCGCCGCCACGCCAGCCGCCACCTCTGCCGCCGCCACGCCAGCCGCCACCTCTGCCTCCACCGCGGCCGCCTCTACCGCCCCTGGCCTGCGCGGAGGTATCCGTCGTGGCCATGACGAGGCCGGTCATACCAGCGGTCGCGAGACAATAAACTCCCAGCAGCGCGGCAATCGCCAAGCATCGCGTCAGGAATTTGCGAGCCTTGTTAGGTTCGTTTCCTGCCATTTTGTCACCCGCTTGACACGTCGTTATTCGTCACTCTTAAAGCCTAGAGGCGTTCATGCCGCGAAGCAAGGCGTGATTTCCGGCACCCATTCGGATGTTAGATCATTGTCCACTGTCAGAAGAGCATCATGTCGCCGAAACACAGCTACATCCTTGGGCTGAATACCTACGACCACGATGTCAGCGCCTGCCTGCTGCGCGACGGCGCCATTGCATTCGCCATCGCCAAAGAGCGGATCACGCGCCAAAAGCACGCTTCCGGATTTTATGAGGAAGTCATCGACTATTGCCTAAATGTCGAGGGAATTTCGCTCGACGACGTCGAGTTGATCGTCCGCAATTGCTACATCCTACCGGTGGGAGAGATGGAGAAACGGTTAGTCCATCAAGAAATGCCTTATTACTTTGGTACTTCCGACCGGAAAAAGGCATCAAGCCATCCATTGTTTCTCTCCCATTCCGGCAAGGTCCTGACCATCTCGCATCACTTGGCGCACGCTTACAGCGCGTTCGCTGTGTGTCCGTTCAATGACGGCGTGATCATGGTGGTGGATGGGGTGGGCAGCTACAGGTCCGATGTCGACGAACGCTTTTCGCCGGATGACAGCGTCAGTCCCTTGGCTCGCGAGTCGGAGAGTTATTACCGATTTGAGGGCAGCAAAATCGAAACCCTGAAAAAAGTCTGGATGGAGCCGAGCCGTGGTTTCTTGAACCAGGAATTTTACACCATGCCGGGCCTCGGCGCTTTGTACAGCCGGGTCTCGATCTATATTTTCGCCGACTGGAACAAGTGCGGTGAGGTCATGGGCTTGGCGCCTTACGGACGTCCCGACCGGATCAAGCCGCTGCTCGAACTCAAAGGCAACGGTCAACTGGCGGTCCCCGAATGGTCGGAGGAGTTCAACCGGCCGTGGTTGTCCGATGTCGGCGAAGCTTGGGAAACAAGTCCCTCGATGCAGCATTGGGAAGATTTGGCCTGGCGCGTTCAAGACGATACCGAGAAGGTGCTGCTTGCGCGCGCCAGATGGCTGCGTGAGACGACAGGCGCCAAAAATCTGTGCATGGCCGGCGGCGTTGCCTTGAACTGCGTCGCCAACGGGCGGATCGCGCGCGAAGCGGGCTTCGACAATGTCTGGATTCAGCCGGCGGCGGGCGATGACGGAATTGCGATCGGCTGCGCCTATTACGGGCATATGGCCATTCAAAGAAAACCACGTTCATTCGTGATGAAGCATGCGAATTTGGGCGTCGACTACTCCGACAAGGACGTGCATGAACTGATAAACAGGCGCTTCGTTCGCCTGGTGACCAAGACAACATCAAGTAAAAACATCTGCGCCGACACGGCGCGGTTGTTATCCGAAGGCCAAATCGTCGGCTGGTTCCAGGGGCGTTCAGAGTTCGGCCCACGTGCGCTCGGCAACCGCTCGATCCTGGCCGACCCGCGCAAGCCGGAGATGAAAGATCGTCTGAACAAACGAGTGAAACATCGACAATCTTTCCGACCATTCGCGCCGATCGTCCTTGCCGAGAGAGCCGCAGAAATTTTTGAAGGCGGTCAGCAATCGCCATTTATGATGTTGGCTGAGTCGGTCCGCCCCAACTGGCGGGAAAGAATTCCGGCAATCGTCCACGTCGACGGCACTGCGCGCTTGCAAACCGTGCGGCAGGAAGACAATCCGATTCTGCATGCGTTGCTCAAGGAGTTTGAGGCACTCACGGGTGTCCCGGTTCTGTTGAACACCTCATTCAACGTGAAGGGCGAACCGATCGTCGAGACGCCGGGCAACGCGCTCGCTTGTTTCCTTGGCACCGGCATCGATTATCTGGTTTTGCATGACTTGTTGATCACGAAGAACCCGCTCCACCGCATCTTGTCGCCGATGATGCAGGTTTATTCGGACGTGGGCGCGATCGTACGCACCGGGCTGGGGCAGCCTTAGCCGCTGTGTGCAAGTCAGCGTTTGCGGCCGCTTTGTTGACTTACAGCTGTGCGCAGTATGGAATGTTCGGGCGTATTTGCATGGAGGGATCGTGATCACTTTCGTCAGGACAGCGACGGCAGCGCCGGGCAAACTCTTTGATGCGTTGAAGTGGGTCAAGGAAATCACAGCCATCGTCAAGCGAGTGACCGGAAAGGATATGGCCGTCGGTAATCCGTTTGGCGGAGCGGTGACTGAAGTTGCCTGGATTGCACAATGGGACTCTGTGGGCCAGGCCGACGAAGCTTTTGTCGAGCTTTTGGCCGCGAATACGTGACCGCCCTGGCCAAGGCTGGGCAGTTGCTCGTTGCCGGCAGTGCGCATGATCACGTCTGGAAGCACATTTAAAGCAATTGCTACCGCCGCGGCTCGGCGTGACCGATGACGCGGGCGATGCCGGCGAAACGCCGGCGCAGCCCGCGCTCGATCGCATCGACAAGACCGTGCACCGCGCTGACCGACAGCGCCGGATCGACGCGGCAATGGAAATTCACGATCTCGCCGTCGGCGGTCTCGCGCACGCGCACGTCATGCACCTCGCTGAGGCCGGGCAACTCGGCGGCCAGCGCCGCGAGCGCCTGGCCGATTTCGGCGACGCGCGCAGCGGCGGCGTCGCGGCCGGCCAAGAGCGCGGCCGGCAGCGGCTCGATGTGAGTTTCGACTTCGACGTCCGGTCCCAGCTCCTCGCGGATCGCCTCTTCCAGCGCGCTCGCAGTTTCATGGGCGGCGTTGAGCGGCAGCGTACCGTCCACCTCCAGATCCGCCGACACCGACAGGCGATCGGCCAGCGCCTGCACAGCGACGTGATGGACCGCCAGTCCGCTATTGCGCGCGATGAGCATGACGCGCTCGCGCACCGTTTCATCGTCGAGCGCACGCGGCTCGGTGGTGATGGTGACTTCCGCCTCGGGCAATTCGGCGCGGATGGCGCGCACCAGCCGCTCCTTGATGGCGGCGACGCGCTCGAGCGGCAGCGCGCGGCTCACGCCGACGCCGAGATCGACGAAAAGCACCGCGCCGGCCGGGCGGGCGCGCACGCGCTCGACGGTAACGATGCCGGGCACGCGCCGCGTGATCGCCGCCACGCGCTCGCTCACGCCGGCCGGAGCGGTGTCGGTTAAGGCGTCGATGGTGCGCCGTCCGAGCCGCCAGCCGGCGATGCCGATGAACACCGCGACCACCAGCGCTGCCGCCGCGTCGGCCCAGGAATAGCCGAGCGCGACGCCGCCAAGGCCGACCAGCACCGCGATCGACGACCACATGTCGGAGCGGAAATGCAGCGCGTCGGCTTCCAGCGCTTGGCTCGAAGTCGCCTTGGCGACGCGGCCAAGCGTGCGCGCGCGAAAAAAATCGACGACGATGGAAACGACGATAATGGCGAAAGCGGCGGCGGTCGCCTCGACCGCATAAACACGTTCGCCGAGGAGCCGCTGCACCGCCTCGAACACCACCGCGGCCGCGAGCAGGAACAAGAATGCGGTTTCGATCAGCGCAGTGACGCTTTCCACCTTGCCGTGGCCGTATTGGTGCTCGGCGTCGGCCGGTTTGCCGGAGATGCGCACGGCGACATAGGTCAGCACCGTGGCGGCGAAATCGAGCAGCGAGTGGCCGGCCTCCGAGAGGATGGCGAGCGAGCCGCTGAGCAAGCCGATGACGGCCTTCGCCACGGTGAGCCCCGCCGAAGCGGCAATCGATCCGAGCGCGGCTTTTTCTTTGGCGTTCATATACACCCAATGGAGCGTGACGGCTGGCATCCCGACAGGGGTAACTGTGCCGCCAAATTTCGCTATTGCCCAGCCGGTTCGACCGGGAGACAGATTAGAAGTGATCGATATAGCCCGTAAATTCTCCGTTGCACCGATGATGAAGAGTGAGAACTGCCGGGAAAAGATTCTGATTCTCTGAAGGTTAGGGTAGGGGCGTTCCCCGAGTGTCGTACTATTCGTCGTACGTGACATCACCTCGCTCGATGTCGGCTTTCAGGTTCAAAGCGGAAATCGATCGTCGGCCACTCGATGTGGCCCAGTCCTGTCGAAGCGGCACGATAATCCCACAACCACGCAACGTTGTAACGCGCGTAACGTCCGCAAAGGGTCGTTGTACTGACACGCCGGTAGAGAACGACGCGCGAAAGCGAACCACGCTGCGAGGGTCAGTGCGCGATGGCAGCAAAATGCCGACAGGGTTACGAAATGGCGTGCAGCAATAGAGCCGTCAGTTCGTCGGGCAAGTCCATCTGAACGATGTGCGTGCACGGCAGCGTGTGCACCGTCCACTCCTTGTTGTTCCTGAGCTTCTCGAAAAAAGGCGTGAAGGTCGTCGGCGCCGGAACGTTCGCGTAGATGTAGGTTTTCTTTTTAACGCGATCGATGCCGCCGGTGAGCTTTATCGCCTGAGTAAAGCACGCGATCGGGTGCGGCGTTGTGCGTGCATCGACGAACGCCGCAACCTCAGGGCGGGCGCCGAACACAACCGCAGGCAAGGGCGCCAACGTATACTCGCTGGCCATAGTGGGGGGTGGTGCGCCGGGCGGGATAAGGCTCACGAGCGATTGACCGTTTTCTGGCACAAAGGCGTCGAGATACACCAAGGACGTAATCTTATCGGACAGCGCGTCAGCCACACCCGTTATCACCATGCCGCCATAGGAGTGGCCTACCAGAACCACGTCCGACAATTCTTCGTGCTTGATGACATTCACGATATCGGTGACATGGGTGTCGAGATTAATGCTTGGGCTCATGAGATGAATGCGCTCGCCGAGTCCCGTCATCGTCGGCGTATAGGCCTCATGGCCTGCTTTGCGCAGCGCCTGCGCGTTCGCTCGCCACGTCCAGCCGCCGACCCAAGCGCCGTGGACCAGAACAAAGTTTGTCATTATGACCTCCCCTTCGTCGCGCCGGCTCTATCGGTAGGTTTCCGCGCTTTGTACAGTGGCGAAGTTGCCACTTTCTCAGGCTCCTCATCGAAAACATCGGCGTAGGCCGATACGCCATACGCCGGCCCCACGGAGGGCAAGCGCAGGAGGATTGGTTTTCCTATCGTCTCGCCGAAAGCGGAGGTCCATGGCGTGAACTCAACCGCCATCCGGAGCGTCTCCGGCTTCACGCCATCCTCGGCCATGGCTTTGGCCACCTCCGCGGATTTCATGAAAATTGCTAACGCCTGCACGTCTGGCACTTCAAAGATAAGGCCGACCAGATTCGGATTCTCTGGATCACGAAAATTGCGAGCCGTGCCCCCAAGCTTGGCCAACAGCTCATGCCGGCTGCCGGGCCGTTTGTGCCAGGCTTTCGCCCACTGCTCGCCGTTCTTGACCTCATGGGTAACAACAACCGTGGTCGTAGGTATCCTCCGCGTTGGCTTCGTTTGATTGAATACTGAAGTTCAGGCAGCATGAACCGCCTCCGGGGTGCCTAACCGGCAGACCAATGTTGCCAATTATTCAGAACGAGAAATTCGGCACATTCTCGTTTATGAGCAGCTCTTGGGCAAGCAGACCAGCTTGCCTAGCAGCTAACCTAGTGGCGCCGATAGCGGCGTCTGAGCAAAATTGCTCGCTCCGGCGAATGTCTGGTGTTGAGGGCAAACCGGACATCACGGCGAAGCCGAGGAACGTCGCCTAATGACCCGAAGCGGACATCCGAGATTGATTTTCCGCCGTGATGCATAACGCCGTTTACGCCGCGACGTGTTAGGCAGTTATTTCGGCCTAAGGAGAGGCAGCGCAAGACGCGGCGCCCAGTCATCTCTCGCGAATTAAGACGGAGTCCTTTACGCATGATGCTTCCACGCCGCCAATTCCTGTATCTATCGGTAGGCGCCGCCGCATTGTCAGGTCCGTTTTCTGCGCTGGCACAATTAAGCGATACCAGGCCGCAGCCAACGCAGGCCGAGCGCGCCGCGATGTCCGATCTTGCTCGCGCGTTCATGGAAAAATATGCGGTGCCGGGGTTTTCGATTGCAGTCGGACATGGTGGCACGATCGTATATCAAGACGCCTTCGGCTGGGCCGATCAAGGAAATAAGGAGGCTGTTTCCCCGGAGAATCTGTTTCGTATCGCCAGCGTGACGAAAACGATTACTTCGGTCACGATATTTTCGCTCATCGAACAAGGCCATATCACTCTGACGGATAAAGTCTTCGGCCCAAGCGCTATTACCGGAACCGATTACGGCCACCCCCCTACAATCCGGGGGTAGATCGGATCACCATCGAACATCTGCTCACCCATACCTGCGGCGGCTGGTCCAATAGCAAAAATGATCCGATGTTCGAGAACCTGCAAATGAACCACGCTCAGTTGATCGCCTGGGTGCTGCGGACCCGGCCGCTGGATCACCCGCCCGGTCAGAATTACGCCTATTCAAATTTCGGCTATTGCGTGCTTGGTCGGGTCGTCGAAAAAATTACGAAGCAAGCTTATGCAGATTATGTCCGCGCTGCGGTGCTCAAGCCCTGCGGTATCACCGACATGACGATCGCGGGGAACACCTTGGCGCAACGGCAGCCCCGAGAGGTTCGCTATTATGGGCAAGGCGGCAATCCCTACGGCATGAACGTTTCCAGGATGGATTCCCATGGCGGGTGGATTGCGCGGCCCACTGACCTGGTGCAATTCTTCATGCATGTCGATGGATTTGCAGCGCCACCTAATATTCTCAAGCCGGCGACGATCCAATCCATGACCACTCCTTCGGTCGCGAACGCCGGCTATGCCAAGGGCTGGGAGGTCAACAAGGCCAACAACTGGTGGCACAGCGGCTTTTTCCCCGGCACTTCGACCATCGCAGTGCGCACGCACAGCGGGTTCTGCTGGGCAGCGTTCACAAATACGCGGGCGAATTCGGCGATGGATAGCGACCTCGATCGGCTCAATTGGAGCATAGTGGGACAGGTTAAGGCTTGGCGGGTGTGATCGCGCAGCGGCTGGAGCGCTCGATTAATATTCACGATTTGCGATTACCGCCTATTCCGACGGCCCACACGTGATTTCAAACTGTCTGCCCAAGCCGGCCCTGGATCACTTCTACAACAAAACTGGCTCTTCGCATGCGCATTGCGGCAAAATTGAACCATTAAGGTCGAATATCTTTATGTCAGAGAAAATCGGTCACTGAAACGGCTTCGTTTGTGCCATCTCTCAGTTTTAGTCCCGGGTCCTTCAACGCCGACCTCAGCCACCCCAACTTCAACGTGGAACGGCTCGGTGTGAACTATCGTTTCTAGAAAAACCAAAGAGTCACGGAATTCGCCTATCGCAAAAATACGGAATTCCGGCAATGCAAGGTCCCAAAGTAGACTGCCCCGCCTTCGAAAGCATCTAATCGACTTGCACCGCCGCCCACGCTGGCGGCAGCGCCAACTCTCAAATAACATTACAGGTGGACGGACTAAAGAAGGCCAGTAGGGGCCGAGGAGAGGAACGCTATTGGGACAGCTCGTCATAGTCTCGAATAGAGTCGCCATTCCCGAGAAAAATGCAAAGGCGCGCGCCGGCGGGCTTGAAGTTGCCGTCCAGGCGGCGCTCAAGCGTAAATCCGGCATCTGGTTCGGCTGGAGTGGAAAGGTCGCCACGCAAACCAAGATCGCTACGCAGCAGGTCGTGCATGACAAGATTACTTACATCACGCTCGATCTATCCAAAGAAGACCACCAGGAATACTACAATGGCTTCACGAACCGCGTGCTATGGCCGATCCTGCACTACCGCATCGATCTCGCCGAGTTCTCGCGCCGGGATCTGAGCGGTTATCTGCGTGTCAACGATCACTTTGCGCGCGAGTTGCACGAGGTGCTCGGGCCGGATGACCTCATCTGGGTGCATGATTATCACCTGATGCCGCTCGCCAAAGCACTGCGCGAGCGCGGGCACAAGAATCGCATCGGTTTTTTCCTTCATATTCCGTGCCCACCGCCGGAAATGCTGACTGCGTTGCCAAACCACGAGCGTCTCATCCCATCGCTCTGCGAATACGATCTCGTCGGCTTCCAGACCGGCGATGACGCCTTCAATTTCAGCCGTTATCTCACGCGGGAATGCGGCCTGCACAGCCACGATTTCAATTTCATGGTCGCCGACCGGACGATCCGAATCGACGTATTCCCGGTTGGCATAGAGACTGCCGCCTTCGCCCATCTTGCTGAGCGTTCGGTGCGTTTGCCGTTCGTTCAGCGGGTAATCAGGAGCCTAAATGGCCGGGCGCTCATCATCGGCGTCGACCGCTTGGACTATTCGAAAGGGATCCCACAGCGGCTTTCGGCATTCGAGTTATTCCTCCAGACGCAACCTGACTGGCGGAGCAAAGTGACTTATCTACAGATCGCGCCCAAGAGCCGCACTGAGATACCCGAGTATGCCGACATGGAGCAAGAGATTGGATCGGCCGCGGGACGCATCAACGGCGCCTTTGGCGAGGCGGACTGGACGCCGATCCGTTATGTCAACCGTTCCTATGGCCACACGACACTTGCTGGGCTTTATCGCGCCGCACGTGTTGGGCTGGTGACCCCGCTGCGCGACGGTATGAACCTCGTCGCCAAGGAATATGTAGCATCGCAGAATCCCGATGACCCGGGTGTGCTTGTCCTATCGCGCTTCGCTGGCGCGGCTCATGAATGCAAGGCAGCGCTGCTGGTTAATCCATACGATCCCGACAGCGTCGCCGCGGCCATCGGGCAGGCGCTTTCGATGCCATTGGTCGAGCGTCGCGAGCGGCACGAGGCGCTGTTCCGGGTCCTCTCACACAACAACGTCCAACAGTGGGCGGACCGCTTTCTCACCGCGCTGGAACGTGAGCCCACGCCTCTAAGCCGACTTGAGCAAATGCTCTCTGTCGAACCGTAATATCGTCGCCGCTGCGCCTAAACGAGTGCGATGATGAAGTGTGACGGGCGCGGGAGAAACGCTTTAAATCTTTGGACCTTAGACGAGTGACGACGGTGTGATATCGTACTGCTCGTCGTACCACTGCCCGGGGAGCTCAGGACCGCTTCGCGGCTGCTTTAGAATGTCCGTTATCGGCGATAACGGACATCAGGGAATTGACCTGAGGATGTCTGCTTCTGATGCTGTGGACGGCTCCTCCACGGGCACGAGAGTGCCAAAGATGTGGGCGCTGTTTAAGGCTCCCACGATTCGGAGGAGCTATCCATGCAAACGATTTCTACGATTGGTCTCGACATCGCGAAGTCGGTTTTTCAGGTT
>JARLIY010000142.1 GCA_031291475.1 Xanthobacteraceae bacterium | reverse complement strand
TTCAACCTGCGCCGCCGGCCGTCGCACCCCGCGCCGCGATGCCGCCGCAACCGAAGCCTGAATTGCCGAATCCCGCCGCGGCGCAGCAACATTTCGCGGCAGCGCCCCGCGATTTCCACGCTGCGCAGCCGGTGATGCCGGCCGCCGCCGTGGCGCCGAAAGCCGTCAATGAAATTCCGGAGCCGCACACCGCGCTGCCGCGTGTCGCGATCGAGCCCGAACTGCCGCCCGATCACCCGCTCGAGCCCGGAACACGGCCGACCGGACGGGCGGCTTCGCCGTCGGAGCGCATTGCCGCCTCGGAAAACGCCCTCAGCGAAATTTCGGCCAGCCCGAAAGAGCCGGTCAGCGCAACCAATTTCATTGCCGCCGCGCGTCGGGCTGCCCAGGCCGCCGCGGCAGCGCCAGCCGGCGACAAGGCTGCTCGCGGCCAGCAAAAGGCTACCGCCGGCGACAAGGCCAGCGAACCCTCGACCATTACCTCCAAGATTCGCTCGCTGCTGGTCGGCGCCAGTGTGGTCGTCATCGTGCTTGGCACGTTCAAGATGGCGATGACGCTGCTTGACGGCGGCAGCCCGCCGCAGCCTCCCGCCATCGAGAGTTCCGGCGAACTGCCGCCGGCTCAACCGCCCGCGGTCGTAAAACCGGCCATGCCGGCTCCGGCGATGCCTTCGATGACCTCGCCGACGCCGATCGGACGGCAATCATTCAATACCGCCGCACCGGATGCTTCCGACAGCACCGCGTCGATCCCGATCCCGCAGACCGAAGCTGCGCCTTCCGCCTCGCTCGCGGCCGTCGGCGACGTCACCGGCGCGATCCCGGCCGCACCGTCGGCCGGCAGCAAACTCGGCTTGGTGCAGATCCCGCCGACCGAGAAACTGCCGGACGCGATCGGCGGACCGGTGCTGCGCGCGGCCGCGCTCAAAGGCGACCCGACCGCGGCCTACGAGATCGGCATGCGTTACACTGAAGGCAAGGGCGTGGCGGTGAATCTCGACGAGGCCGCGAAGTGGTACGATCGCGCGGCGCAAGCCGGCGTGGTGCCGGCGATCTTCAGGCTCGGCACCTTCTACGAAAAAGGCATGAGCGTGAAAAAGGACGCCGAGGTCGCGCGGCGCTATTACCTGCAGGCCGCCGAACGCGGCAACGCCAAGGCGATGCATAATCTGGCGGTGCTCGACGCCGATGGCGGCGGCAAGGGCGCCAATTACAAGAGCGCGTCGGAATGGTTCCGCAAGGCGGCCGATCGCGGCGTCGCCGACAGCCAGTTCAACCTCGGCATCCTCTATGCCCGCGGCATCGGCGTCGAACAGAACCTCGCCGAATCCTACAAATGGTTCAGCCTGGCGGCGGCGCAGGGTGACGCGGACTCGGTCCACAAGCGCGACGATATCGCCAAACGGCTCGACCCCCAATCGCTCGCAGCGGCCAAGCTCGCGATCCAGACCTTCACTCCGGAACCGCAGCCCGACGACGCCATCAATGTGGCGACCCCGCACGGCGGATGGGACAGCGCGCCGGCGCCGACCGCGGCGGCAAAGCCCGCAGCCAAGCCGGCTTCGACCAAGCGCGCCGCCCGTTAATCTGAATTATTCACCACATCGGAAGTTGCGTGGCGCAGAGCGGCAAAAAGCCGCTTTGCCGCGGAATCTTTAGTCCCTCCGATCGACGATTTCAGTTATGCAGGGACGCGGCAGTCGGTCCGCGTGCCGTGAGAGCCTGTTCTCGACGCCACCGGATTCCACCTTGCCGCAGAGTGCTCGATCGAGAAACCATGCCGTGAGCGGTTTCGGCCTGCCTCAAGGCTAAATTCCAAAGCAAACGCGCGTGCAGCTGTACCTTCCGATCGCCGACATTCCGGTCAATGTTTTCCTCATCCTTGCGATGGGCGCGGCGGTTGGTTTTGTGTCCGGCATGTTCGGCATCGGCGGCGGATTTCTGATGACGCCGCTGCTGATTTTCGTCGGCATTGCACCCGCGGTCGCGGTCGCTACCGTCGCCAGCCACATCGCAGCCTCGTCGTTTTCCGGCGCCATCTCCTACTGGCGCCGCCGCGCCATCGATCCGGCGCTGGCGCTGGTGCTGCTCAGCGGCGGTATCGTCGGCACCACGCTCGGAGTCTGGACATTTACGCAGCTTCGCGCGCTCGGCCAGCTCGATCTCCTGATTGCGCTGTCCTACGTCGTGCTCTTGAGCACCGTCGGCGGGTTGATGCTGTGGGAAGGGCTGCGCGCGATCCTTCGCGCCCGCCGCGGCGTGGTGGTGCCGTTGCGCCGCTCCGGCAGCCATGGCTGGATCCACGGATTGCCGCTGAAGATGCGCTTCAAGCGCTCCAAGATTTACCTTTCGGTGGTTCCGGTCGTGCTGGTCGGCGTGATCATCGGCTTCATCGGCGCGGTGATGGGCATCGGCGGCGGCTTCATCCTGATCCCGATCATGATCTATCTGCTGCGGGTGCCGACCTCCACCGTGATCGGCACCTCCATGGTGCTGACGCTGGTCACCATGGTGTTCGCCACCCTGCTGCACGCGGTCACCAACCATCTGGTCGATGCCGTGCTGGCGCTGATCCTGATGGTCGGCGGCGTGACCGGCGCGCAGTTCGGCGCCCGCGCCGGCCAGAAGATTCGCGGCGAGCATCTGCGGCTGCTGCTGGGGATCCTGATTCTCGCGGTTGGACTACGCTTTGCGATCGAACTGGTGATCCGGCCCGACGATCTCTTCACCATCCGGGAAACCGGGGGCGCCGGATGACCGCGCGCAGCCTGCCCGCAACGGTCGGCCTCGGGCTCGCGCTGAGCGCGATGATCGCGATCCCGGCCGCGCATGCCGAGCGGCTGATCGTGTCGGTCTCCAACCACCGCGTGACCGTGACGCCGAACTATTCCGGCGAAGAGCTCGTGCTGTTCGGCTCGGTCGAGAAGGACGCCTCTACCCCCGCGACCCGCACCAGTTATGACCTCGTGGTGACCGTCAGCGGCCCGCGCGCCGACATGGTGACGCGGCGCAAGGAGCGCAAATTCGGCATCTGGGTCAACACCGACTACCGGCAGTTCCTCGAGGTGCCGACCTATCTGGCGGTGTTTGCCAACCGGCCGTTTGACGCCATCGCCTCGCCGGACGTCGAGCGGCGGCAACAGCTCGGTCTCAAGAATGTGCTGCTCACCCAGCGCGTCGGCACCGACTACGCCGACGTCGTGCCCAACGATGCGTTCCGCAGCGCCTTTGTCCGGCTGCGTTCCGAACATGGCCTCTATCGCGAGGCGACCTCCGCGGTGACGTTCCTGACCCCGACGCTGTTTCGCACCGGCATTCCGCTCCCGGCCGAGGTGCCGATCGGGACCTATGACGTCGAGATCAAGCTGTTCTCCGACGGCGCGCTGGTGACGCGGACGGAGACCGCCTTTGAAATCGTCAAGGTCGGCTTCGAGCAATTCGTCGCCACCACCGCCCGCCAGAACGGTTTCATTTATGGGCTGATGACGGTGTTCATGGCGCTGATGACCGGATGGATGGCGTCGATCGTGTTCCGCAAGGATTAGCCCGGCGTTCCCCGGACGCCGGACAGCGTGAACGCAAAGGGGAGCAGCACGATTCCCGCGGCCAGATTCCGGACGCCGTTGCCGATCCAGAGCCTGCCCTTCGGCGCCAGCAATTTGAACAGGATGGTGCCGGCATCGGGCGCGCATTCGCGCGACCCGTTGGCTCGCAATGACGTCTCTCTGATTCAAATACGGCTCCGCGATCCCGCGACGCGATGCGTCCGAGTTGTGCAAATCCTTCGCCCCAGAAAAACAGAGGGCGCAGGGAAAGCCGGGTGCCGGTTGCACCCGCAGCCGCGTGCGCAAGTGTAGAAAGCACACGCGTTAGTCACCACAGGTTCACCGGAACACCGGCCTTC
>JARLIY010000141.1 GCA_031291475.1 Xanthobacteraceae bacterium | reverse complement strand
GCTTGAGCGTGGCGAGCAGGTTCGCGTCCGTGCCGCCCTGCAAGACCTTGGCGAGGAAGGTGCCGCCCGGCGCGAGGACTTGCATCGCGAAGTCGGCGGCGAGTTCGACAAGGCCGATGATGCGCAATTGATCGGTCTTCTTGTGGCCGGTCGCATTGGCCGCCATGTCCGACAGCACGACATCAGCCGGGCCGCCGAGCCATTCGGTCAATATCTGCGGCGCCTCCGGCGCGAGGAAGTCGAGCTGGCGGAAATCGACACCGGGGATCGTCGCAACCGGCAAAAGATCGATCCCGAACACCTTGCCCGCGCCTTCCGTTGCGCCGACCTTGGCGGCGGCGACCTGTGACCAGCCGCCGGGCGCAGCGCCGAGATCGATAACTTTCTGGCCGCGTTTCAGGAAGTGATAGCGCGCGTCGATTTCGAGGAGCTTGTAAGCGGCGCGGGAGCGATAGCCCTCGCGCTTGGCCTGCGCGACATAGGGATCGTTGAGCTGGCGTTGGAGCCAAAGCGTCGAGGCGAGTGAGCGCTTGCGCGCGGTCTTCACCCGCGTCTTCAGCGTCCGCGCGGCCTTGGGCGGCGAGGTCTTTTCGGTCATCGGCGCGCCGCAGAGCATGACGCAATCAGGCGGGATCGCGTGATCGTTGAATCATGCTCCAGGTTCAATAATTTGAAGCACATTCTCATCGCAAAACCGGCTCCACTTTTGCGGAACGCGCTCCGGCCCGCTCGGCCTCCATCAATTGCAGGAGAATGCCTTCCCGCAGCCCTCGGTCGGCGATGCGCACGCGCTTGGCCGGAAAGGCGCGGCGGATCGCCTCGAGAATGGCGCAGCCCGCAAGCACGAGATCGGCGCGCTCGGTGCCGATGCAGCCATTAGCGACGCGCGCGTCATAAGGCATCTGCCGCAGCCGCGCGACCGTCGCATCGATTTCCGCCTCCGACATCCAGAGGCCATCGACACGGCGGCGGTCGTAACGCGCGAGATTGAGGAAAATTCCGCCGATCGTCGTGACCGTGCCGGAGGTGCCGAGCAGATGAAAATTCTCGCAGCGCCGATGTTGCTGTGCCTGGGCGATGAATTCGCCGAGTTCTGCCGCAACATGCGCCACCATGGCTTCGAATGTCGTATCGGACACATCGAGGCCGCCGAAACGTTCGGCCAGCGAGACCACGCCAAGCTTGAGCGAGACCCAGAAGCGGATCCGCTCATGCCCGGAGTCGGCATCGCGCGCCGCCCGGCCGAGCCAGATGACCTCCGATGAGCCGCCGCCGATATCGAAGAGGATCACCGATTCCGCCGCCGGATCGGCCAGGCCCGCGCAGCCGATCGCGGCCAGATGGGCCTCTGTCTGACGATCAACGATTTCGAGTTCGAGGCCGAGCGCGGCGCGTACGCGGTCGACGAATTCCGGTCCGTTTTCGGCGGCCCGGCAGGCTTCGGTCGCGATCAGCCGGGCATGGGTGACATTCCGGGCACGCATCTTGGCCCGGCAGATTTCGAGCGCCTCGATTGTGCGCCGGATCGCCGATTCCGCCAGTCGCCCAGTCTGCGACAGACCCTCGCCGAGCCGCACGATGCGGGAAAAGGAATCAACAATCTTGAAGCCTGGGGGGCCGACGCTGCCATAGGCCGGCCGGGCGATGAGTAGGCGGCAATTGTTGGTGCCGAGGTCGAGCGCTGCGAAAGTCGGCGACGGCAAACCAGCCTCCTCGACCCGCCGCTGCGGCATCGCGGCCGGATCGAGAACGGCGCCATCGGAGATGCCATCTAGTTCGGCTTGAGGCGCTGACCCCGCTGTATTTTGAAAATCGTTCAGGCTCGGCATTTCGCCTCAGACTCGAAATTCGCGCGGCGCGCGGCTCCGGACACTGCCATCGGTCGCGTGGCAAGCGCCCACGCCAAACGCGACTCTCGCGGCCCTTATCGGACCGGCAGCCGAAACGCCCTGTCCTCAAGCGGTTAGCGCCATCCGGACGACACAATAAGCAAAGCTCGAGGAGCGGTCCACCGTCAATCGTCGGAATGGCGAAGATTACGCCGTCTCAGCGCCGGTGCTTCTTCTTATGCGGCTTCGCCTTGGTGCGCTTCGCATGTTTCGCAGGCTTCGACTTGCCGTGCTTCGTCCGGACCGCTTCGGTCTTGCTCTTGCCGTGCTTGGGCTTCGACGCCGCGGCGAGCTCCGGCCGCTTGGGCGGCAGGGGCGCCGCGATTGGCGCGGCCGCAGCCGGCTCGGCCGGCGCG
>JARLIY010000140.1 GCA_031291475.1 Xanthobacteraceae bacterium | reverse complement strand
GGCCGAGGCCGAGGCCGAACTGAGCGCGGCCGACAAGGCCGCGCGCGCCGCGCTCGAAGCGGTCGGCGAAGCGCGCGCCGAAGCCGCGCGCGCCGAGGAACGCCTCGACGGCGCCAAGCGCCGCCTCACCGACGTCGAGCATGAAATCCACGACTTCCTCGACGTGGAGCCGGCAGGAGCCGCGGAAGTCGCCGAGCTCAAGGAAGACGCGGAGCTGCCGCAGATCGCCGAAGTCGAGGCCAGACTCGATCGCATCCGCCGCGAGCGCGAACGTCTGGGCTCGGTCAATTTGCTCGCCGAGCAGGAACTCCACGAAGTCGAGGCGCAGCACGCCAAGCTCACCGCCGAGCGCGACGACCTCAACGAGGCGATCAGGCGGCTGCGGCAAGGCATTCACAACCTCAACCACGAGGCGCGCGAGCGGCTCCTGGCCTCTTTCGCCACAGTCAATACCAATTTCCAGAAGCTCTTCACCGAGCTGTTCGGCGGCGGCAATGCCAAGCTGCAGCTGATCGAAAGCGACGACCCGCTCGAAGCCGGGCTCGAGATCATGGCCAAGCCGCCGGGCAAGAAGCAGGTGACGCTGTCGCTTCTCTCCGGCGGCGAGCAGGCGCTCACAGCGCTGGCGCTCATCTTCGCCGTGTTTCTCACCAATCCGGCGCCGATCTGCGTCCTCGACGAAGTCGATGCGCCGCTCGACGATTACAACGTCGAACGCTTCTGCGACCTGCTCGACGAGATGACGCGCTCGACCGATACCCGCTTCGTCATCATCACCCACAATCCGATCACCATGGCGCGCATGAACCGCCTCTACGGCGTCACCATGGCCGAGCGCGGGGTTTCGCAGCTCGTTTCGGTGGATCTCGAAGGCGCGGTAAAGATGCGCGAGGCGAGCTAAAGCGCGCGCACCTATCGCGTTGATGATCGACTGACTGTTTATTGCGAACCGGCAAGGGCGTTTTCGACGCCCTGTGCGGCGACCGCACCGGCGGCAGATCGGCGCGCTGCCCGTAGCGCGCCCCGCCCTACCTGCCCGACGAACCTGACCAGACGGTACGCGTGGCCGGCGAGCGTTGCGTCGAGGCTGAATGCCTTAAGACAAACCGCTTTCCTGGCGGCGAAATCGTCGCAGGCTTGCTTGACCGGATCGCCGTAGAACGCCGCGATCTTGGCTTCCGCCATGCCGGGCGTTTGCAGCCACTGCGGTACGTGATGATTGCACAAGCGCTCAACGTCGGTCAGCACCTTGAGCGCGCCCGTGCCCGCTGCCGGACACGAGGTCGCAAACGCATCTCCGATAAGCACCACGCCGGGCTGCCGGTGGCCGTGGGTGACGTAAAGATCGATCGGACGGATCTCGACGCGCCCTTCCACGGAGAAATCGCCGAGGAGCGGGCGCAAGTTGGGCATCAGCGCAAACAACGTCCCCAGCGGGTCCGTTCGCATTTGCTGCAGCCAAGGATCCTCGAACTCGCGATAGACGAACAGATTCGCCCGCATCGCCGCGCCGATCGGAAACAGCGTCAGCAGCGCTGCTTTAGCGGTGGGCCATTCAGGATAATAGGTGAGCGCCGGAAAGCTGAACTGACGCCCCGCGCTCGGTTTGATAGTGAAGCCGATCGCGACCGAATGACGGCGGCTCACGATCTCGCGCTTCAGGCGGAGCGAGTCGCGCACCGAAACGCTTAGACCGTTGGCCAGGACGACGAGGCGCGCATCGATGCGCTCGCCACCGACGAGCGTTATGGCCTGACGCTCCGCACCGGGGACAATCGACTGCGCCTTCGCCCGGATAAAGGGCACGCTCGCGGGAATTTCACGGCGGATAGTGTTCACCAGGTCGGCGTAGAAGATGCCCAGCTGGTCGCCCGGCTTTTTCTCGATCACGCGGCCCAAACGGGCGATCCAGCAGGCACCGTCAAAAGTCGAGGCCCGGCGGACGGCGTCGGCGAGCCCGGTCTTTTGCAGGATGGCGGTCTGCGGTCCGTCCAGCTTCTCGCAACGGAAATCCTCCGGGTAGGTTTCGCGCGGATCGACCAGCGCGCAGTTGACCCCGGCGCGTCCGAGCACCGCGGCCGCCAGCGATCCGCCGAGGCCTCCTCCGACAATGGCGACATCCGTCGTGTGCATCGCCGTCCTCAAACAGCTCGCGCGAAACCGCCGGCCAGTGACCGGGCGTCTTCGCCGCGTTTCGAGATCGTTTGTCCAGGCACCGCTCCGGGGCGCAGCCGCGTGAGCATGGTTGCCGAAGCCAGATAAGCCTTTTTGGCCCTCTCCCGAAGCGGCAGGTAGGCCTTTTGCAAACGCGCAATTGCCGAGAACATGCCGGATCCGCCGCGCCGCACATCGATCCACAGATCGATCACACGTTTGCGTTCAGTCCACGCCGCCATGTATCCGCTGTCGTCGTAGGCGCAGGAATCGGCAAAAACGATGCCCGGGTCCGCCAGAAAAGCCTTGCTGTAATCCTCGAACAGCAACATGCCCGGCGAGAAACCGCTCAGCGCCTCGTCATAAGCCGTCTTCCACGTGAAGGCGGCAGGTCCGGCGCGCAGCACGACCTGCATGCTGACGGGGCGTCCGTCGAGTTCGAGCGCATGGATCGAGACATCGCCCGCTTGGGCAAGTGCGGCTACCATCTTGCGGGCAAAAGCGGCTTCGCGCGCATCGCTCAACAGTGCCGTGCCGCGACGGCCCTTCCAACCCTTCAACTCGAGCGCCAGAAAAATTTCGAAGGCGCGTCGCACATCCGCGCCCGAGCGGGCAACCGTTGTTTCCAGCCGGCCCTTCTCGCCCAGCCGTCGCCGATGCTGCCGCAACTTCTTGCGGCTCGAACTTGAAAGCGCCTTTTCCAAATAACCTCCGGTGTCGGAGGCTGGCATCAGCACCGGCCGATTTTTAGTATCCAAACGGCAAAATCGGCTGCGGCGCTGCGCCAGCACGCACATCAGCGCATCGTGGGTCGGCCCCGAGCCGCTCATGCTCTCGAGCGCGACGACTTTCGGCAGATCGGGTGCCCCTGCGATCGCATCCAGCATCGCATGCAGGATGGTTTCCAGATGGTCGCGATCGATCACCGGCGCCGACAAGTAAACGTGTTGTGTGGCCGGCGCGCAGACTGCGGTGATGGGAAGCATCGAAAGATTCGGCGTGCCGATCGCAAAGGCCCAGAAGCCGGAAAGCCGCCGTCCCTGGTCCCGTGGTTCCCAGGCGAGCAGCGCGACAATTCGACGGTACGCCGCAGCCGCTCGCAGAACGCGCGGCTGCATAAAAACATTCGGCTCATCGGCACGGCCGAGAAGATCGCGCCAGTCCTCGTCGAATTCCGCCGATGGCTTGCCGCGCAAAATTTCAACGTAAACCTGCCGTCCCAAACGGCGTTCACCTGCACCCGGACGATCGGCGCCGGGCCGCGCGGCCAAATCCGCGGCGTCCGACAGGGCAAAGGCGTCAGGCTTGGGAAGGATGGCAAGCTGTCCCACGCGGGCGTTCCTCACCTCGATGATCGAAAGCGGTCCCCGGCATAGAGCGGCAAACGCCCGGCGGCTCGGCCTGTCGTCAGACCCGCGAGCGCATCCCAACCCCATCCAAAGACGAGGCCAGAATAGCGGCCGCGTATCGCCAATTTCTCATCGAGTTTGCTAGAATTTTAGCGATCGGCAACGCCGCACTTCGCTCGCAACAATGTCCGAGCGTTAAATGCGCGTTAAGTCCCCGCCCGCTCGCTTAATCGTTTCCTAATTTGAACAGCCGGCGCGCATTGATGCGGCCGATTTTATGGCGGTCGTTCTCGCTGATCTCGCAGGCGTCGAACCATTTGGCCGCGTGGTCGACATTCTCGAACGGCCAGTCAACGGAGAACATGATGCGGTCAGCACCAAGCACCTGCATGGCTTCAAGCAAAGCCGGCGTATTGAAATTGCCCGACGTCGTGATGTGGAAGTTGGCGGTGAAGTAGTCGCGCATCGTCTTCTTGGCCGGATAATCGTTGCGTTGCTCGACCCACCCATTGGCGTTGTCGATACGCCACATCGCGTAGGGTAGGTTCTCGCCCAAGTGGCCGATGACGATCGAAAGTCGCGGATGCGCGTCGAACAGGCCGGAGCCCATCAGGCGTAGCGCATGCACGGCCGTTTCCTGGCCGAAGGCCCAAACCGGGCCGAGCAGCCAGGAATGGCCTTCGTAGATTTTGGCATCGCGCGGCAGCGGATTGCGCGGATGCAGATAAAACGGCACGTCGAGACGCTCGACCGCCGCCCAGAACGGCCGGTATTGCGGCAGGTCGTAGTAAACCGCCGTCTCCGCGTTCCCGACCTGTGAAAAGCCGTTAACCAGCGCGCCGCGAAAGCCGAGTTCCTTGACGCACCGTTCCAATTCGCGCGCCGCGCGGGCCGGATCCTGCATCGGCAGCGCCGCGAGCGCCTGAAAGCGGTCCGGCCGCTTGCGCACTTGTTCGGCGAGAAAATCGTTCGCCTTGCGCGCGATCTGTTCGGCCTGTGCCGGATCGGGAATCGCCTGAACCGCCGGCGCGTTAAGGGACAACAGCATCATCTCGATGCCGTACTCGTCCATGAGCGACAGCCGCCGGTCATGCACGTCGGTTAAGCGGCCCTTCAGCTCCTGCCAGACCCGGTCGGGAAAAGGGGTTCCGAAATTGGTCGCGGTTTCCGCAATAGCGATGTGTTCCTCGAGCGCGATCTTGCCTTGCATTGATTTTCCTCCCGCGGCGGCCGATCCGACGTCGGCCCGTTAAGATTAACACCGTCTTACAGGGCGGATTCGGCCCGTGGAAGCGTGCGCGTCGGCGCTGGCATGGTTTTGGCGACATTCCCGCTGCAACCCTTGCGCTGTCTCAATCCGGGTCAGCGGTGGAGAAGGCGTCGCAGGAAAGACCGGGCCCGACGTGTTGATGAATACGCACCAAAGCTACACTCTGGCTTCGCCGCCGCAAACCCGCCGGGTTCTTCGCGTCTGGGCGGTGCTCTCGCGCGGCACTTTCTCCGGCGCCATCTTCCTGATCGACGTCGCCCTGATCGTGGCGATGTCCTGCCTCACCGGCATCGCCTATTACTTTGTTGTCTACGGCTATCGCGGCGACGTCGCCTCGTTCGCCCAGATCGGCGTTCTGGCGGCGAGCATCTTCGCCATTTCCAATCTGTTCCGCCGCGAATACCGGCTGCCGAATTTCTACAGCGTCAAACCGCACGCCCGGCGCACTATCCAGTTGTGGAACGTGACGCTGATCTGCCTGCTCATGCTCGGCTTCCTGGCGCGGATCAACGTCGAATATTATTCGCGCGGCTGGATCGTGCTCTTTTACGTCACCACGCTCGCCGCGCTGATCGTGCTGCGCTACGTCATCGTCCGCATCACGGCGCTGGCGCGTGCGGCGGGTTTCCTTTCCGCCCAGCGCATCTTCCTGGTCGGCAGCGGCGAAAACGTCGGCGCTTTCGTCAACCGCTACGAGCCCTGGTCGCTGGGCATCAACATCGTCGGCTGCCGCTTTCTGACGCCGGTCGCCGCCAGCGCGCCGGCAGAAATGCGCAACGCGATGCTCGATCGCGACCTCGCCGAGGCGGCCGCCAGCGTCCGCACTCTCGCGCCGGACGCCGTCTTCGTGCTGCTGCCGTGGTCGGCGACCGAAACCATCGAGCGCTGCGCCGAGACGTTCCTTTCGCTTCCGGTCGAGATTCACCTCGGCCCGGAGCAGATCCTGCACAAATTCGACGAGGTCAAACTCTCGACGCTCGGGCCGGTCACCAGCCTGCAGGTCACGCGCCGCGCTCTGTCGCGCCTCGAAGTCATCCAGAAGCGGATGTTCGATCTCGTTTTGGCGGCGGCGGCACTGCTTATGGCGACGCCGCTGCTCGTGCTCGTCGCCATCCTCATCAAGCTCGACAGCCCGGGACCGATTTTCTTCGTGCAGCGCCGCTACGGCTTCAACCAGCAGCCGTTCCGCATCATCAAGTTTCGCACCATGAGCTGTCTCGATGAAGGCGGCCGCCAGGCCACGCGCCACGATCCGCGCCTGACCAAGGTCGGCCGCTGGCTGCGGCGCTGGAACATCGACGAGATCCCGCAGCTGTTCAACGTGCTCACCGGCGACATGTCGCTCGTCGGTCCGCGCCCGCACCCGCTGCCGCTCGATCGCGATTATCAGCGGCGCATTTCGCTCTATGCCCGCCGGCACAACGTCAAGCCGGGCATCACCGGCTGGGCGCAGATCCACGGTTTTCGCGGCGAGACGGACACCGACGACAAGATGCGCAACCGCATCGAATACGACCTTTCCTATATCGACAATTGGTCGCTGTGGCTCGACCTGAAGATCATCGTACGCACGGTGCTCTCCAGCACCGCTTACCAGAACGCGTACTAAGCGAAGCCAATCGTCGTAAGCGCGGCCTCGCCGTTCTGCAAAGAGAGCCCCATCCTAAAATGAAAATGGCCGGGACACATGCCCGGCCATGACGCCTGCTTTAGGATTTTGTGCTGTTAGCCAACGAGCGCGGAGATGGCGAAAACCGCGCCGATCGTGACCAGCGCGGTGGACAGCCACAGCACGCCGATGAGTAACCACACCGGGCGGGGCTTCTGCATCGCCGTCGCCGGCGGCGCGTCGGTCCAGGATTCCAGAGCCGGCTCGGCTCGGCGCAACGCGGCCGACGCGCGCTCGATCGCGGCGATTTCCCGCGCGAGCTGGGCGCGGTCGGCGGCCGCCACCGGGCCGGAAACATCCAGGCTCGGCTGCGTCATCACCTGCCCGGCCTCGGGCTCGAGAATATCGCCAGGGACGGTAGGAGCCTCCGCGCCATTGGAGGGCAGAAAACCGAGATGATGCTTCGACATGACGCGTACCCTTTTTGCCTGGTCTTTCCTAACCGACAAACGGGCGCCACGCGATATTCATCGCTGGCTAACCTTAACGCCGGCGATGAATCATCCTATCTAGAGCGCAGCTTGAACCGCTGCCGGAGGAATCGCCGATGAGCACGTCGACTCTGATCGTCCTTGCAGTCATCGTTGTGGTGGTTTTGTGGGTCATCGCGATCTACAACGGCCTCGTCTCCATGCGGCAGCGGGTCAATGGGGCCTTTGCCGACGTGGACGTGCAGCTGCGGCAGCGGCACGACCTCATCCCCAACCTGGTCGAGACGGTTAAGGGCTATGCCGCGCACGAGCGCGGCACCCTCGACGAAGTGGTCAAGGCGCGCAACGTCGCGGTGGCCGCTCAAGGCCCGGCCCAGCGAGCCGCCGCCGAGAACATGCTCTCGGGCGCGTTGCGCCAGCTGTTCGCTCTGGCGGAGTCCTATCCCGACCTTAAGGCCAGCACCAATTTCCAGCAGTTGCAGGCGGAGCTCGCCGACATCGAGAACAAGATCGCCGCAGCGCGACGGTTCTTCAACAACGCGGTGCAGGAATACAATACCGGCATCCAGAGATTCCCCGCCGCCCTGTTCGCCTCCGCGTTCGGATTCGCGCCGAAGGAATTCTTCGATCTCGGCGACGAGCGCAAGACCGTCGGCGAGGCGCCGCAGGTCAAGTTCTAGAGCAGCCATTTTCGGAGTGGCGTCAGAGCCATGGCCGCATACGGGCTTTACAGCCACATCCAATCCAACCGGCGCCGCTCGCTCGCCCTCCTCGTCGGCTTGTTCTTTCTGGTTTACCTGCTCGTCTATGCCGGCGCGCTGACCGCGGAAGCGCTGTCGGTCGATGCCGATCTCAATACCCTGTTGCAGCTCGCCTGGAACGACCTGATCCGCGCCGCGCCGGTGGCGACGCTCGGCACGGCTTTGTGGGTGGTCATCGGCTATTTCTTCCACCAGAACATGATCGACGCGGTGACCGGCGGCCGCGAGATCACGCGCAAAGAACAACCGCGGCTTTACAATATTCTGGAAAACCTCTGCATCTCGCGCGGCATCACCATGCCCAAACTCAAGGTGATGGAGAGCGACGCGCTCAACGCCTTCTCCACCGGCATGAATCCCAGGCAGTATTCGATCACGGTCACGTCTGCGCTGCTTGATCGGCTCAACGACGCCGAGCTCGAATCGGTGCTCGGCCATGAGCTGACGCATATCCGCAACGGCGACGTGCGCATGATGGTCATTGCCGTCGTCATCGCCGGCGCGATCTCCTTTTTCGCGGAATTGTTCTTCCGGCTCTGGTTCTATGGCGGTTTCCGCGGTTCGCGATCGTCCGGCGACCGCAAAGGCGGCGCCGCCGGGCTCGCCATCCTGATCGCCATCGGATTCATCGTCGTCGCCTATCTGCTGTCGTTCGTTATCCGCCTGGCACTGTCGCGCCAGCGCGAATACCTCGCCGACGCCGGCTCGGTGGAGCTGACCAAGAATCCCGACGCCATGATCTCGGCTTTGCGCAAGATCGAAGGCCGCGGCGAATTGCCGGGAGCGACTTCGGCGGTGATGGAGTTGTGCGTCGATAACCCGCGCGAAGGTTTTGGCGAATTGTTCGATACCCACCCGACCGTGGACAACCGCGTCGCGGCACTGATCAAGTTTGCCGGCGGCCACGACCCCGGCCCGCTGGCGCTGCCGCCGGAAGGCGAGGTGCCAACCGATTCACCCGAGGCTTCGCCGGCCGCCGCCGGCCCTTGGGATTCGCCGGCGGAAGGCCCGTGGGGTTCGCCCGCCGCAGATGGCGCGAACGAAGCTTCGTCCGCCGAAATCGATGGCCGCGCCGCGTCGCCAAGCGGGCCGCCTGCGGGACCGTGGGGCCCGCATAACCGTTAAGCCGCAAAGCCTTCACAATTAACCATATCCGATTGTCGCTAAAGCGGAAAAACGTATTTTCGCGCGCGGGCGGCGTACCTTTTGGCTTCCAAACAGGGCGCGGTGTGATAGAAGCGGTTAACGGGAGAATTGGCGTGACACGCTCGATTCGGCCGCAGTCATTCTGCGGAAATGGGGTGACACACTAAGGCTCGCGGCGGCGCGGAGCCAAAGAGGGATCGGCCATGGCTAAGCCAACAGTGGTCGTCGTCGGTGCGGACAAGGGCGGCGTGGGAAAGACTACTGTCGCCCGTACGCTATTGGATTACTTCACCGCTCATCACGTGCCGACGCGGGCATTCGATACCGAGTCGCCCAAGGGCACGCTCCGGCGCTTTCATCCCGACATCAGCGAAATCGTCGACGCCACTTCGGTGGCGGACCAGATGCGGATTTTCGACACGTTGTCGACCGCCGACGCGAACGTGACGGTGATCGACGTACGCGCCGGACTGTTGTCGCCGATGCTTCGCTCGTTGCGCGACATCGGCTTTCTCGACGCGGTGAAGAAGGGACAGCTCAATTTCGCCGTCTTCCACATTCTCGGCTCGTCCATCGCCTCGCTGAACGAGATCGAAGAGATGTCGTCCTTCGCCGCCGACGGCCGCTATTTCCTGGTCAAAAACTTCATCAACAACACCAACTTCTTCGAGTGGGACCAGGCCACCCATGCCGCGTATTTCCGCAAGTTCAAGGACGCTGTCGAGATCAGCGTTCCGAAGCTCAACGAGATGGCTTTCGAGCAGGTTGAACTCGCCTCGGTGCCGTTCCTCACTTTCGTCGCCAACAAGGGCCCGAAGGGCGAGACGGCCAATTATTCATTCGTGCTGCGCGGCTATGTGCGCCACTGGCTCGGCAATGTGTGGGGCGAGTACGACCGCATCAAACTCACCGACATCGTTGCCGGCGGCGGCATCGCCTCGAGCGGTCCGCGCGTGCAGGTCGTCAGCCGGTCGTAACAGCGCGCGGCTGTGATGGCGCAGCCGGTTCCTCTCTATATCGTCGCATCGCCGCGTCCGCGGAACGGCAAGACGCTGATCGCGCGGCTATTGATGGAATTTCTGCGTCAAAACCGCCGCCCCACGGTCGGTTACGACCTCAATCCGCGCGAGCCGGCGCTAGCGGAGCGTTTCCCCAAACTGGTCTGGCCGGTTGATATTGCCGACACCCGCGGCCAAATGGAATTGTTCGACCGGCTGCTCGCGGACCCGGCAAGCACCCAGGTCATCGATCTCGGCTACGGGCCGTTCGATCAGTTCTTCGCGGTGATGCGCGAGATCGGTTTCGTGCAGGAGGCGCGGCGGCGGGGCATCGAGCCGATCGTGTTGTTCGTGGCCGATTCTTCGGCGGCGACCGCACGCAGCTATGCGCAGTTGCGGCGGCGGCTGGCGGCGACCTTCGTGCCCGTGCACAACGAATCGGTGGCGCTCTTGTTCGCCAAGGAGGATTTTCCACCGACGCGCACCGAATACGGCTTGATCAGCATTCCGCGGCTGTCGCCGCTGGTGCGCGGGGTGATCGACCGGCCGAATTTTTCCTTCAATGCCTATATGGCCAAGCAATCCGGCGGACCGACCGAAGTTCACCAATGGATCGGCAACATCTACGCGGAATTTCGCGACTTCGAGCTGCGCCTGCTCATGGGCAGGCTGAGTTCCTCGCTGGGCGGCGCGCCGGCGCCGAAGCGCAAGGACCGGCGCGTGCGCTAGACGCGTGCAGCGGTCAGGCGATTCTGATCTTCGGCTGACGTTGCTCGAAACGCTCGAATTTAAGCTCGCTAACGGGGCAAGGCCGGCCGAATAGATAGCCCTGCGCATGCGTGCAGCCGGCCGCATGCACGAGCAGGAGCTGGTCTTCGGTTTCGACGCCTTCGGCGACCGTATCGATCCGCAGGCTTCTGCCCAAGCCCGCCACCGCCGATACGATCGCGGCGCAATCGGCGTTCTTCGCCAGTTCGTGCACGAATGAACGGTCGATCTTGATCTTGTCGAACGGGAACATGCGCAGATAGCTGAGCGACGAATATCCCGTGCCGAAATCATCGAGCACGATGGAAATCCCCATCTGCCGCAGGCGATGCAGTATCTCGACGTTCTCGGAACTGCCCTGAAGCAGGACCGACTCGGTGATTTCCAGCTCCAGGCGTTCGGGCGGCAGGCCGGATTCGCGCAGCGTTTGGCAAAAGCCGTCGATCGGACCGATCTTGCGGAATTGTACCGCCGAAAGATTGACGCTGACCTTGATGGGCGACGGCCATTGCACGGCATCGCCGCATGCCTTGCGCAGGACCCACTCGCCGATCTGGTTGATCAGGCCGCTTTCCTCCGCCAGCGGGATGAACGCGGCCGGCGGAACCAGACCGCGTTGCGGATGATGCCAGCGGATCGGCGCTTCGATGCTGGCCGTCTGCCGGCTCTGAATGTCGACGATGGGGTGGTAGTACAGCTCGAACTCGTCGTTGCTCACCGCGTTGCGCAGATCGACCTGGTGGGCGCGACGCGTGCGGACCTCGACCCCCATTGCGTCTTCGAAGAAACGATAGGCATCGCGGCCCTCGGATTTGGCCTTGTAGAGCGCGAGATCGGCGTTCTTCACCAGCTGATCGACGTCGGCGCCATGTTCCGGCGCGAGTGCGATGCCGATGCTCGTGCCGATGTTGACATGATGGCCATCGAGGTCGTAGGGCGCGGCCACCGCACCCAGCAGCCTGTTGGCGGTAGCGATCGCGGCCTCCCGCTGATCGCCGTCGTCCGCCGTCGCCAGGATGGCGAATTCATCGCCGCCAAGCCGCGCCACGGTGTCGGTATCGCGGATGCAGGCCGACAGACGGCCGGCCACCACCTTGAGGAGTTCGTCGCCGATCGGATGCCCGAGCGAATCGTTCACCGTCTTGAATAGATCGAGATCGAGCATGAAGATCGTGAAGCGGCTGCCGTGACGGCGCAGCCGCGCCAGCGCTTCTTCCATTTTCTCCAGCACGACCGCGCGATTGGCAAGACCGGTCAGGCCGTCATGGCGGGCCATATAGGCGATTTGCGTTTCGGCCTACTTCTGCGCGGTGATGTCCTGGTGGGTCGCGACCCAGCCGCCGTCCTGCGTCGGGCGGTAATTGACTGCGACGACGCGGCCGTCGCGCATAACGTTCTCGGTATAGTACGGCTGGCCTCTGCGGACTTCCGCCAGGCGCTGCTCGACATACCGTTCGGCGTCCTCCGGACTGTTGCCCGCGGCGACGCGCGCTTCGAGGATGGACCGCAGCGTCACGCCGCGTTTGACCTGCTCGCTCGTCAGGCCGTACATCGCACCGTAGCGCTCATTGCAGACGATCAGGTAATCGTTGCGATCGAACATGCACAGGCCAACCGGCATGTTTTCGAGCGCGGCATCGAAGCGCAGGTTCTGCGCCTGCAACTCGAACTCGCGCTCGCGCAAGGCGGCGGTGCGCTCCTGCACGAGCTGATCGAGCCCGCGATTAAGCTGCTCCAGCTCCCCGATCATCAGTGCGATGGAGCGGTCGGTGCGTTGGCGGTCGCTGTCCGACTGCCCGTAGGCCTCGGACACGAGCCCAAGGAGTATTTCCACATCAAGCTCGCCAGAGCCTTTCGCCGCTTTGGCGAGCTGTCGGGCGAGGAGCTTATGCACCGGCGTTGTCCGTGACCTCGGCGATCGTGGTGACGGTCATTGTCTGGTTGTGGAGTTCGCAGACACCGGACACGCGATGCGGCGAGATTTCCCCGTAGGACTAGAATCCGAGTTGCGGGATCTGCGGCCCGAATTCAGCGCTGGCGGCCTCGAGCTCGTCGGCGGTGTGCTGGCCCATCAGCAGGCGGCGGCCGATGCAGCTCACCAGGATGGCGAGTTGATCGCCGGAGCGGGCGGCGCCGACGCCGTCGGTGGCCTGCCGCGCGGCAAGGGCGGCACCCGCCGCCAGCCGGTCGAAATTTCCGCGCATGAGCTGCGCGGTCCAGCCTTCGGGAACGTCGCCGGCAAACGTCATCGAACGGGCTTCGTGGTCCACGGCCAGGATGGTGCGGACGATGTCGTGGTTCGGCCGCTCGGGATCGAAAATGCGCAGCGGGAACAAAAGGCCGAAGCCGGGAAGACCGCGTGTTTCGTCCTCGCCCAGATAGCGCTTGTAGAGATCGAGCGCCGGCCCACCGTCAAACTCGAACAAGACGTTGCCGCGCGAGCGGGTGATTTGCCGGCGCGGCCCAAATTCGTCCCAGCCGCCGGCGCTGCCGTGGCCGATGCGGATCGCCGCCCCGTAAAAGCCGACCGCCGCGACAACCTGCTTGCGCGGAGGACAATCAGCGCCGACCAGCGTTTCCCGGAACTCGGCGCCGTCGCCGGCCAATCCGCCGGTCACCGAGACCTGTTGGCCGACCGCGCCGATGATGCCGGCGACGAGCTCGCTGCCGTTGACGTTCAGGCCGTCGGAGAGAACGAAAATGCCAACGAGACCCGGCGCCGCCAAGGCCCGGCCGATCGCCTCGCCGCAAGCGCGCGAGCGCTCCGGCGCGGGCGCCGGTTCGCAGGCGACGCGTAAAGTCGTTGCATCGAAACGAATGGCGGCGGCGGCGATCTCGTCATCGGTGACGTCCTGGTTGCGAATCTTCCGCCGGTGCTGCTCCCGAGAATATGTGCGTCGGGATACATCGCTCGCAGCTCGTGATAGCGGGCGCCGCAGGCCAGCGCCTTGCGTGCGCCGAAGAAGAAAATCAGGTCGGCATGGCTGCGCTCGCCGGGGGCAACGGCCCAGCCGGCGATCTCGCTCCAAGTCAGTTGCGCCACGCGCATGACACCACTACCTGCCCTGAAAAAACTTTGTTGTTGTTGGGCACAAAGTGTAGAGGCGACACCTGAAAATTCGGTAATCCTGGGCGGAAACGCCAACTAAACGGTTCCTAAACCCTGTGCAGCGGATCAGCCTGCACGGCGAGAAAATCACGAGTGAAATGCAATCTCGCTGGCACTGAGGAAGCAAATCGAGCAGAACCGTCCGAAGTTCCGGCGGTCTGGGCAAGCGGCATCGTCATGCTTTATGAGAAGCAAAGATTTCGCTGGTGCGCCGCCGCATTCGGCGTCACGAATTCAATGGTGACCGGATATGCCGACTTAAAGATCAAACAAATCGCCGCGGCGAAATGTTTCCTTAAGGCTGAACAGCAAAATGGCGCGCTGACAGCAGGAGCGTGGCGCCGAGAAGCTAATGCCCCTCGAAGCTGACGAGGGTGCGCACCGGCACGCCGAGCTTCCTGATTTTCTCCGCGCCGCCGAGATCCGGCAGATCGATGATGAAGCAGGCCGCCAGAACGTCGGCGCCGATCTGCTTGAGGAGCTTCACCGCGGCCTCGGCGGTGCCACCGGTGGCGACCAGATCGTCCACCAGGATGACGCGCTCGCCCTTGAGCACCGCGTCCTCGTGCATCTCCATTTCGTCGATGCCGTATTCGAGCGAATAGCCGATGCTCACGCGCTTGAACGGCAGCTTGCCTTTTTTGCGGATCGGCACGAAGCCGGCGGAGACCTGATGGGCGACGGCGCCGCCGAGGATGAAGCCGCGCGCCTCGATGCCGGCAACGTTGGCGATCTTGCCCCCGGCCCAAGGGTGCACCAATTCGTCGACCGCGCGGCGGAACGCCCGGGCGTCGCCCAACAGCGTGGTGATGTCGCGAAACATGATTCCCGGCTTGGGATAGTCCGGGATGTTGCGGATTGCGGCCTTGAGGTCACTCTCTAACGCGACGGTCGCCATGGTCGGGAGCCCCCCAGGCTTAAGCTCAACTCCGATATTCGGTCGGCTGCCGCGGCTCCAGCAACTCGGGGTGACGCTTGACCTCGTGCCAGATCCGCTTCTTGGTAAAGTAGAGTAGCCCGGTCAGCACGATAAGAAAAACGAATACCTGGAAACCCAGCCGCTTGCGCACATCGAGCGTCGGCTCCGCCGCCCACATCAGGAAAGCGGAGACGTCCCGGCCATACTGATCGACCGTAGTCGGGGTGCCATCGGTGTATTCGACCTGCCCGTCGCTCAACGGCTTCGGCATGCCGATGGCATGGCCGGGGAAGTATTTGTTGTATTGCGCGCCCGGCGCCAGGGTGAACCCGGCGGGCGGATCTTCGTAGCCGTTGAGGATGGCGTGGATGTAGTCGGGACCGTCCTCCTGGTACTGGGTGAACGCATCGAAGATGAACCAGGGGAAACCGCGCTCGACGCTGCGCGCCTTGGCGAGCACCGACATATCCGGCGGCAGCGCGCCGCCGAGCGCCGCGCGCGCGGCCTGATCGTTGGAGAACGGCGGCGGGAAGCGATCGGCGAGTTTGCCGGGACGCTGAAACATCTCGCCCTTGTCGTTCGGACCGTCGGTCACCTGAAAACTCGCCGCGATCGCCGCCGCCTGCGCTTCGCTGAAACTGGGGCCGCCGGGATCGGCGAGATTGCGGAACGCGAGCAGCTTGAGGCCGTGGCAGGTCGAGCAGCCCTCGCGATAGACCTTAAAGCCGCGCTGAAGCTGTTCGGTGTCGTAGAGGCCGAAGGGACCGGCGAACGACCAGTGCAGCTTCGGCGGAATTTCCTGCTCCTGTGCGGCGGCGATACGCGTGCCGAGCGCCGGCAGCAAAGCCGCAAGCGCGAAAGCAAGAACAATGCTGCGACGAGCGTTCATGGCCGGCCCCTAATCCCTTGCGCCCGACGGCGGCGGCGCCGAAGCGCCGGCCGGCGGGCCTTCGCGCAGCACCGATTCCGATATCGAGTTCGGCAAGGGCTTGGTTTTTTCAAACAGCCCGAGCAGCGGCAGGATGACGAGCAGGAAGATGAAGTAGTAACCGGTCAGGATGCGCGCCGCGATTACGTAGCCGCCTTCCGGCGGCTGCGAGCCGAGATAACCGAGCCCGACCACGGCGAGGAAATAGACGATCAGAAACTGCCGGTAGAGCGGCCGATAATTCGCCGAACGCACGCGCGAGGTATCGAGCCAGGGCAGGAAGGCGAGAAGTACGATCGAACCGCCGAGCGCGATGACGCCGAGGAGCTTGTTCGGGATCGCGCGCAGGATGGCGTAGAACGGCAGATAGTACCATTCCGGCACGATGTGGGTCGGCGTCTGGCCGGGATTGGCCGGAATGTAATTGTCGGAGTGGCCGAGATAGTTCGGGATGTAGAACACGAACCAGGCGAAGAACAGGCAGAACACGCCGATGAAGAAAGCATCCTTGGCGGTCGCGTAGGGCGTGAACGCCGCCGTGTCCTTGGCGGCTTTTGGCTCGACGCCGGTCGGGTTGTTTTGCCCGACCATGTGCAGCGCCCAGACATGGAGCACCACCACGCCGGCGATGACGAACGGCAACAGGTAATGCAGCGAGTAGAAACGGTTGAGTGTCGGATTGCCGACGGCGTAGCCGCCCCACAGCCAGGTCACGATCGGATCGCCGACGCCGGGGATTGCCGAGAACAAATTGGTGATGACGGTCGCCGCCCAGAAACTCATCTGTCCCCACGGCAGCACGTAGCCCATGAAGCCGGTAACCACCATGAGCAGGAACAGGATGACGCCGAGGATCCACAACACCTCGCGCGGCTCCTTGTAGGAGCCGTAATACATTCCGCGCACGATGTGGGCATAGACGGCGACGAAGAAGAATGAGGCGCCGTTGGCGTGCAGGTAGCGCAACAGCCAGCCGTAATTCACGTCGCGCATGATCGATTCGACGGAATTGAAGGCAAGGTCGACGTGCGGCGTATAGTGCATCGCCAGCACGACGCCGGTGACCATTTGCACGCCGAGCATGAAGCTAAGAATGCCGCCGAACGTCCACCAATAGTTCAGGTTACGCGGCGTCGGATAGACGACGAAGGAGGAATAAACGAGGCTCGCGATCGGCAGCCGCCGCTCCATCCATTGCATGAAGGCGCTTTGCGGCTTGTAGATCGAATGTTCGCTCATGCTCGAACCTTATGCGTTAGCGGGCGCCAAGTCCCAATCAAGTCCCAACCCAGTACCAATCCAGGTCGCAATGGTGGGAAAATCACGCCGCGAAGGCTCCGCTGCGGAGATTGTGGTCACCCGTCTCACCCTCTTTACGTCTTGCCGTCTACTCCATCCGCGCTGCGAACCGGCGGTTCCGGCGGCGAAAGGCCCGTCTCATCCGACCTGGGGGAGGTCAGAAGCGACGAAAATCCGGCGGCGTTTTATTGGCACCCTTGCCGCGAGAGTGCAAGTGTTCCAGCCGTCGCGCCCCAAGAGGTGCTTTTGGCGGCCTTCCCAGGGTCAATGACGCGCATGCATATTGCCCTCTACCAGCCCGATATCCCGCAGAACACCGGCACGATTCTGCGCCTTTGCGCGTGCTTGGGCATCGAAGCGCACATCATCGGCCCGGCCGGCTTCCCCGCGACCGACCGCGCCTTCCGCCGCGCCGGCATGGACTATCTCGACGCTGTCACAATCGTCCGCCATCGCTCGTGGCACGATTTCGAGGCCTGGCGGCGCAAGGTGCGCCATCGACTCGTGCTGTTCACGACTGCCGCGCCCACTTCGTATCTCGAGTTCCGTTACCGAGCGGACGACGTGCTGCTGTTCGGCCGCGAATCCGCCGGCGTGGCGGAGGAGGTGCACCAGGCAGCCGATGCGTGCCTGAGGATTCCGCTGCATCCCGGACTGCGCTCGCTCAATGTCGCGCTCGCCGCCGCCATGGCCGCCGGCGAGGCGCTGCGGCAGACCGGCGGGATGGGCATGTGCTAATCTAAACCGATACGGATCGTAATCGCTGCGATGGCAACCAAAGAAGACATTCTGGAGCAAATCGTCGAGGAATACCTCGCGCATGAGGGATATTTTGTCCGGCACAACATTAAATTTCTGCCCAAGAAGGATCATCCCGATTTCGTATCAAAAGAGGACTCAAATCACAGTGACATAGACGTCGTTGGATTGCATGCCACCCTTGAAGGGCCGGCCAGGGTCTTGGCGGTAAGCTGCAAAAGCTGGCAAGGGGGCTTGGCTTCAGTCCCAACCATTGGCTGACTGCGATCAAGGAGGGCAAGGTGATCAATGGCCGGCCCGCTTGGAAATCGTTTCGCGAGCTCGTTGTTCCTAAATGGTCAGAAGCATTCCGTCACGCGATCATAGCAGCGACCGGAAGCAAGCAATTTACGTATATTGTTGCCGTTGCACACGTTAAAGGCAGCACAACAGCGCGGGAATCGAATGAGCAGTTTCTCGAAGCTATGGACGGCAATCCGATCCGCATAATTAGCCTTCACCAGATGATTGATCAGATTAATTCTGAGATGAAAACAACGCTCGCCGCGACTGAGGTTGGTCGGAGGGCTCCAACTTTTCCGGGCGGCAGGCTTTAAACTTGATGCAAGCATCTAAATCATGAGGGCGGAATGCGTCGCCGGTCTAGGCCGCGACGACCCCCGGACGTCCGCCCTCGACGGCGAAAGTCCGGAGCGTCGCAATGTCGGCCTTGGCATCGGCGGCATCGGAAACCATGCGCATGCGCACCTGCATGTGCGAGCGTTCGAGATCGATCGCCACATAGCCGCGCCGCCGGCTTTCGAAGAAATGGATGTGCGGATTGTCCGGCAGCGCCCGGGCGGTGACGTCATAGGGCGGCCCGTAGGCCGAGATTGAGGTGCCGACGAATTCGGTGGCGACGACCGGCGAAGCCGGATCGAGGAAATCCGGCCGCAAATCGTTGGCAAAGAACGAATGCGCATCGCCGCCGATCACCACCGGATTCGATACGCGGGTATTCTGGATGCGCTTTAACAGCCGCGTGCGGTTTGCCGGATAGCCATCCCAATCGTCGGTGGAAAACGCATCGGCATTGTCCTGGCGGATGCGCAACTGCGCCATCAGCACGTCCTGCGCGATCAGATTCCACTGCGCCTGCGAATGCGCCAGGCCGGTATTGAGCCAGGCTTCCTGGGCGAAGCCGAGCATAGTCCGTCCGGCGTCGCGCCGTTCCGGACAGCTTGCGTCGGTTTCCAGATGCGTACCGCCCTTGTCCGGCGGGCCGTAGCAGGCTTCGCGCGAGCGGTATTGGCGTCCGTCGATCAGCGAAATTTCGATCAGGTCGCCGAAGGTGAAACGGTCGTAAATGCGCATCGCCGGGCCTTCCGGTCGCGACAGGATCGGCCGCACCGGCATGTGCTCGTAGAAGGCCCGATAGGCCGCTGCCCGGCGGACGAGGAACTGCTCCGGGTCATCGAAATATTCCGACCATTTGTCGGCGTAGTCGTTCTGCACCTCGTGATCGTCCCAGGTCACGAGCGCCGGCGCTTCGGCATGCAGCCGCTGCAGGTCCGGGTCGAGCCGATATTGCGCGTAACGATTGCGGTAGGTCGGCAGCGTCGCCGCCTCGATGCCGTCGGAGTGGCGGCGCACGACCGGGCGCCTTTCCTCAATGTATTCGTAGATGTAGTCGCCGAGAAAAATCACGAATTCCGGATTTTCGTCGGCGAGATGACGATAGGCGGAGAAATAGCCGTGCTCGTAGTTCGAGCAGGACACGAAGCCGAAGCGCAGGCGCTCAAGCGCCGTTCCGGGCGCCGGCAGGGTCGCGGCCCGGCCGACCCGGCTTGCGGCGTCACCGCTCGTGAAGCGATACCAATACGGCCGCCCGGGCGGCAAACCCCGCACGTCGAGATGCACCGAATAGGCGAAGGCCTGCTCGGCGATCGCCTCACCGTGCCGCACGACATCGTGCATGCCTGGATCGTTCGCGATCTCGTAGCCGACGGTGGCGTCGCCGCCGCTCATGCCGCCGGGCGTTAGCGGATTGATCGACTGCGGTTCGGGCGCAAGCCGCGTCCACAGCACAAAGCCGTCCGGGCGCGGCGCCCCGGAAGCAACGCCGAGGCTGAACGGGTCACCCACGCGCCAGCTTTGCGCTGCTGCGTAGCGCAGCAAAGCGGGCGCCGCGACGACAACAAGCCCGGCGCCGGCGGCGCCTTTGAGCAGGCGGCGGCGCGTCGGACTTTTCACGGCTGATCGGATCGAAGTCATGGCCCTCATCTGGCCCTCGGCAAGCGGCTTGCGTCAGATCAACATATTGGCGCAGTTTTGTGACATTCTGCACACCATGGATACGATGGATACGAGCCTGATCGAAACGCGCAAAGAGCGCGCCCGCACTTGGTTCGAGACGTTGCGCGACCGGATCGTCGCTGCCTTCGAGGAGGTGGAAGACGCCCTCCCCGCCGGCGCGCCGTTTGCCGACCGCGCTCCCGGCCGCTTCGCGCGCACGCCCTGGAAGCGCACCGATCACTCTGGCGGACCGGGTGGTGGCGGCGTCATGGCGATCATGAAGGGCCGCGTGTTCGAGAAGGTCGGCGTCCATGTCTCCACCGTCTTCGGTGAATTCGCCCCGGAATTCCGCAAGGAGATACCCGGCGCCGCCGACGACCCGCGCTTTTTCGCCAGCGGTATTTCGCTGATCGCCCACCTGCACAATCCGCACGTGCCGGCGGTGCACATGAATACGCGTTTTGTCGTCACCACCAAATCGTGGTTCGGCGGCGGCGCCGATCTGACGCCGGTGCTCGATCGCCGGCGCACGCAGGACGACCCCGACACGATCGCCTTCCATGCGGCGATGAAGGCCGCCTGCGACGCTCACGCGGCGGTCGCGCCTTATGCCAAATTCAAGACGTGGTGCGATGAGTATTTTTTCCTCAAGCATCGCGGCGTGGCGCGCGGCATCGGCGGCATTTTCTACGACTGGCTCAATTCCGGCGATTTCGACGCCGATTTCGCCTTCACGCAAGACGTGGGCCAGGCGTTCCTCAATATCTACCCCGAGCTGGTGCGCCGGAATTTCACCAAGCCCTGGAGCGAGGCCGAGCGCGAGGAGCAACTGGTGCGACGAGGGCGTTATGTGGAGTTCAACCTCCTCTACGATCGCGGCACCATTTTCGGCCTGCGCACCGGCGGCAACGTCGAGTCGATCCTCTCCTCGATGCCGCCGGTGGTGAAGTGGCCGTAGGACCCCTCGTCACCCCTCCCGCGCCTCCAGCACCGCCTGCAATGAGATGCGCGACCAGGCCGAAATCTTGCCGCGGAAGGCCATGTACGAATCGTGCACCTTCCGCGGGCCCGCGCTTCGCTCCGCAAGCTCGGCCAGCACCTCGGACGCGGTTAAGCGCGCGGCAGCGATGAGGTCGGGCGGGAAGGCGCGCAGCTGCACATGCTCGCGCGCGGTCAGCGTCGCCAGTGCCTCGATGTTGAGCCGCTCCATCTCGGCGAGCGCAAACGAGGCTTCCGCGGCGCAGGCATGCGCCACGATCGCCTTGAGCTCGGCGTCGAGCGTCTCCCAGGCCTTGAGCGCGACGATGCATTCGCCGGTGCCATTTGGCTTGTTGAAACCCGGACCGTAATAGAACGGCGCGAAACGATAGAGGCCGAGCGCGATGTCGGAGCCGGGCCCGACGAATTCGGCGCCGTCGATCACGCCCGATTGCAGCGCGACGACGATCTCGCCGGGCGCGGTCGCCTGCGCCACGGCGCCGAGCCGGCGATAGACTTCGCCGCCGAGACCAAGCGAGCGGATTTTCAGCCCGCGCACATCGTCGCGGCTCTTGATCTCGCGGCGGAACCAGCCGCCCATGCAGACGCCGGTATTGCCGCCCATGAATGGCTTGACGCCGAACGGCGCATAAAGCTCGTCCCACAGCGCTTGCCCGCCGCCAGCATCGATCCAGGCGACATGCTCGTTCGGGATGAGCCCGAACGGCACGGTGGTAAAGAACGCGGCCGCCGGCGCCTTGCCCTGCCAGTAAAACGCGGCGGTGTGGCCCATTTCGGCAACGCCCGAGCTGACCGCGTCGAGCACCTCGAAGGCCGGCACGATCTCGCCCGCGGCGGAAACCGTGATGTCGAGGCGGCCGCCGGAGAGCGCGCGGATGCGCTCGGCGATGCGTTCCGCCGACAATCCGGGACCGGGCAGCCGTTTCGGCCACGACGTGACCATGCGCCAGCGCCGCGTCTCGGCGCGCGCCACCGCGGGCGCGGCGAGTACACCGGCGAGCGACAACGCGCCGCCGCGAGCCAGGTTACGCCGGGTGATTTTGTCCATGATGTCCCAAGCCAAAATGTACTAACAAAATGTACTAATAGGGCTTCGAGGGCCAGCGCGGCTAGTACTCGGTTCCCGGCGGCGAGACGGAAGGGTGATTACGATCATGAAACTCGGATTTTTCACCATGCCGATCCATCCGCTGGACAAGGACTGGCGGACATCCCTGCGCGAGGACCGCGAAGCGTTCCTGCTCGCCGACAAGCTCGGTTTCGTCGAGGGCTATGTCGGCGAGCACGCCACCGACCGCGCGGAAAACATCACCTCCTGCGCCATGTTCATCGCAAGCCTGATCGACGCCACCAAAACCATCAAGCTCGGCACCGGCACGATCAATATGCCGAATACGCATCCGGTCGCGACCGCTTCGCAGATCGCCATGCTCGACCATATGCTCGACGGCCGCTTCATCTTCGGCATCAGCCCGGGCGGTCTCCTCTCCGACGCGGAAGCATTCGGCAATCTCGACGCCGACCGCAACGCCATGTTCCTCGAAGCGATCAACACGGTGCTGGAAATCTGGGCGCGCGAGCCGCCCTACAACATCGAAGGCAAATACTGGAACATCAAGATCGAGCGGCAGGCGATGCTCGACGTCGGCCAGGGCTTTCTGGCAAAGCCCTTGCAGAAGCCGCATCCGCCGATCGTGGTGACCGCCGTGGCGCCGTTCTCCAGGGGCGTGACCGAGGCCGCGGCCCGCGGCTGGGATCCGATCTCGGCGAACTTCCTGATGCCGCAATGGGTCAAGAGCCATTGGCCGAAATATGTCGAGGGCTGCGAGCGCGCCGGCCGCAAGGCCGATCCGGCGAACTGGCGCGTCGCCAAATCGATTTTCGTCGCTGACGACGACAAAACCGCCACGGCCTACGCCACCGACCCGAACAGCCCGTATCGCTTTTACTACAGCCAGCTCTACGCCAAGCTGAAGAAAGTCGGCCGGGTCGAGCTGTTCAAGACCCGCCGCGACCAGCCCGACGACGAGGTGACGCTCGACGGCATTTGCAAGGAGCTGATCATCTACGGTTCGCAGGACAAGGTCGCCGACGAGCTCCTGAAATTCCGCGAGCGCGTCGGCGATTTCGGCACGCTGCTCTATGCCGGCAAGGACTGGCGCGACCCGGCGCTCGCCAAGCGCTCGATGACGTTGTTGGCGGAGAAGGTGCTGCCCAAGGTCAACGCCGCGATCGGGGCTAAATGAACCGCACTTCTGTTACCCTCCCCTGGAAGGGGAGGGTCGGCGAGCATCGAAGATGCGAGCCGGGGTGGGGTGAAGCAGCGGAACGTTCGCTTTCACCCCACGGCCTTCGGCCGTCGAGCTCCCCCTCCAGGGGGAGATGAAGATTCATTTGATCGCTTGCGGATTGAGCGGCGAGCCGGTGCCGCCGGTGATGATCAGCGGCGGACCGCAGAAGAAGAACTCGTAATTGCCGTCGGCGTCGCAATCCTCTGCCAGCTCCTTGACGTAAAACATCTCGCCCATGGTCAGCCCCATGGCCGGAATTACGACCCAGTGCCAGGGCTGATTGGCCTCCTTGGTCTCGTTCGGCCGCACCTCGACGCCCCAGGTGTCGGAGCAGATCGCCGCGATCTGCTTCTCCTGGCACCAGTAGCAATTCTCGAATCTGACGCCAGGCGCGTTGCCGCCGGCATAGGCGCCCCAGCTCTTTTCCTTCAGGCAACGCTCCATCTGCCCTGTGCGCAGGATGACGAAGTCGCCGCGCCTGATCTCGACATTCTGATCCTTGGCGCATTTGTCGAGCTCGTCGTTGCCGATCGGCTCGCCGTCCTTGAGCCAGGGAACGCCGCGGAAGCGGGCGATGTCGAGCAGCACGCCGCGGCCGACCATCTTGTTCCTGGTGTGCTCGATGCCGAGCTTGGCGAGACCGTTGCTGTCGACCTCGCGCGCATCGAAGCCGTTGTACATCTTGTCTTCGTAGAAGATGTGGCCGAGCGAATCCCAATGGGTCGCGCATTGCACCGGCAGGTTGATGGCATCGTCGGCGTAGCGGATGTTCGGCACCTTGTCCTGACGCCCGGCGACCGCGTCGGTGCCGGTCGCCAGCATGGTGTGGATCGGATTCCAGCGCCCGCCGAACAGCCCGGTCTGCGGGCCGCTGCGGTCGAGCGGAATGCCGAGCGCGAACACCTTGCCGGTGCGGATCAATCCCGCGGCCCTGACGATATCCTCGGGCGTGACGTGGTTGAGCGTACCGATCTGATCGTCCTTGCCCCAGCGGCCCCAATTTTTGAGCTGTTCGGTTGCTTCGGCGATCGCCTTTTTGCCCACGGTGATATTCATCGGAACGCTTCCTTCCCCCTCGTGCCGATCACACTTATTTCCCGCAGCGGTCGGAGGGCCGCCTTGGTATGGCGTCAGTTTGACACAAATACTTTGCGCGTGCGCAGAATAAACTCTCTTGCGCGGCGGCATCGGTTGCGCCGCCAAACAACTTGCAGGCGAACTACGCGAAGGAAGGCGAATATGACGATCACCAAGCGCGTATTTTCGGCGATCGTGCTGCTTGCGGCGCTGGCCATGCCGCTCGCGCTTCCCGCCACTCCGGCGCGGGCGCAAAACATCATCGACGAATGGGCAAGCGTAAAGACGCCGGCGCCGCCCGCGTTGAAGCCGGTGACCGTCAATGCCAAAACCACCGCTTTGCTGATGCTCGACTTCATGAACCAGAATTGCGGCAAGCGGCCGCGCTGCCTGGCCACTATTCCGGCGATGAAAAAGCTGCTTGGCGAAGCGCGCGCCGCCAAAACTGCGGTGGTTTACAGCCTGATCCACAATTCGACGACCCCCGACGTCATCAAGGACGTGGCGCCGGGCGCCGATGAGCCGTCGGTGATGTCCGGTCCGGACAAGTTCCTCGGCACCGATTTGGAGAAAATCCTCAAGGACAAAGGCATCGAGACCGTGATCGTCACCGGAACCGCGGCCAACGGCGCGGTGCTGTTCACCGCGGCGGGCGCGGCGCTGCGCGGCATGAACGTGATCGTGCCGGTCGACGGCATGTCGGCGCTCGACCCCTATGCCGAGCTCAGCACCGCCTATACGCTTGCCAACGCGCCCTTGATCGCGCCGAAGACGACCTTGACCACAATCGACATGATCAAGTTCTGAACGACAGCCGGACGATAATGATCAAGCCTCGGCGTCGGCGAGCTGCGGCACGGAAGCGGGAGCATCCGCCGGCTTCTTCGGCTCGAGCGCCGCGGCAACCGCCTCGTCGACGCGCTCGAGCCAGATGAACTCCATCTCCTTGCGCGCGATTTCGGGGATGTCCTCGAAATCGCGGCGATTGCGCGCCGGCAGCATGACCCGCTTGATGCCGGCTGAGTGCGCCGCCAGCACCTTCTCCTTGATGCCGCCGACGGGCAGCACCAGGCCGCGCAGGCTGATCTCGCCGGTCATCGCCGTGTCGCTGCGCACGGTGCGCTCGGTCATCAGCGAAACGAGCGCCATGAACATGGCCACGCCCGCGCTCGGTCCGTCCTTCGGGGTGGCGCCCGCCGGCACGTGGACATGGATGTCGCTCTTCTCGAAGCGGCTGGTATCGACGCCCAAAGCTGCGGCACGGTTCTTGACGATGGACAGCGCCGCCTGCGCGCTCTCCTTCATCACGTCGCCGAGTTGGCCGGTGAGGATCAGCCGGCCGGAGCCGGGAATGCGGGTCGCCTCGATGAACAGGATATCGCCGCCGACCGGCGTCCAGGCGAGGCCCGTCGCCACGCCTGGCACGCTCGTGCGCATCGCCGTCTCGCTCTCGAATTTTGGCGCACCGAGGATCGGGACGAGGTCGGCGCGGGTGATGCGGATCGGCCCGCTGCCGCCTTCGGCAATACGCACGGCGGCGTTGCGCAGCGCTTGCCCGATCAGCCGTTCCAGGCCGCGCACACCGGCTTCGCGCGTATAGTTCTGGATGATGTCACGCAGCGCATCGTCGTCGATCTCGACCTGGCCAGGGTTGAGCCCGTTCGCCTCCATTTGCCGCTTCACCAGATAGCGATGCGCGATCTCAAGCTTCTCGTCGACGGTGTAGCCGGCGAGGCTGATGATCTCCATGCGGTCGCGCAGCGGCCCGGGAACGGTGTCGAGCATGTTGGCCGTGGTGATGAACACCACGCGGCTCAAGTCGAACGGCACGGCGAGATAGTTGTCGCGGAACGTGTTGTTCTGCTCCGGATCGAGCACTTCGAGCAAGGCCGCGCTGGGATCGCCTTGGATGCCGGCGCCGAGCTTGTCGATCTCGTCGAGCATCATTACGCAATCGCGCGAGGCGGTCTTGCGGATCGCCTGGATGATGTTGCCGGGCAGCGCGCCGATATAGGTGCGGCGATGGCCGCGGATTTCCGCCTCGTCGTGCACGCCGCCGAGACTGACGCGCACGAATTTGCGGCCCATGGCGCGCGCGATCGACTGGCCGAGCGACGTCTTGCCGACGCCGGGCGGCCCGACGAAGCACAGGATCGGCGCCTTGCCATGCGGCGCGAGCTTGCGCACGGCGAGATATTCGATGATCCGCCGCTTGATCTTGTCGAGGTCGTAATGGTCCTCGTCGAGGATGCGCCGCGCTTCGCCGATGTCGATCGGCTTCTCCTCGGGCAGCGCCCAGGGCAGCTCGATCAGCCAATCGAGATAAGTGCGCACCATGCCGTATTCGCCGGCGGCTTCCGGCATGCGTTGCAGCCGGCGCAGCTCCTTGCGCGCCTGCTCCTCGATCTCCTTCGGCATTTTGGCGTTGGTGATCGCCTTGTCGAGCTCGGCCATTTCCGCGGCCTTGCCCTCCTCGCCTTCGCCGAGCTGGCGCTGAATCGCCGCCATCTGCTCGCGCAGCAGCACCTCACGCTGACGCTCGTCGAGCGCGGTCTTGGTCTGACGGCCGATTTCCTGCGACAGCCGCAGCACCTCGATGCGGTGCGCCAGGAGCCGCGAGACTTTGTCGATGCGCGCGGAAATGTCGATGGTCTCGAGAATCTCCTGCCGCTCTTCCGGCTTCACGTCCATGTAGGCGACGGCAAGATCGGCCAAAGCCGCCGGCTTGTCGATCGACTGGATCGCGGCGAGCAGATCGGGCGGCGCCTGCGGCAGCAGCTGAATCGCCTCCAGCGTCTGCGCTTTCAGATTGACGAACCGCGCCTCGACCTCGGCCGAGCTCGTTTCCGGCTCGGGAATTTGCAGCACGCGCGCGACCAGGAACGGCCAGCCGCTGAGATATTCAACGACCTGGAAGCGTTGCTCGCCCTGGCAGACGAGGTGATGCGAGCCGTCCGGCGCGGTGATGTAGCGCACGATGTTGGCGAGCGTGCCCATGCGATGCATGTCGATGGGCGCCGGATCGGCGACCCCGGCGGCGCGCTGCAACAGGATGCCGACCTGGCGCTGGTCGCGCACTGCCTGTTGGGCGGCAGCGATCGACTTCGGCCGGCCGAGCGTGATCGGCAGCACCAAACCGGGAAACAAAACGGTATTGCGCACCGGCACGATGATGAGCGCGTCGGCCGGCAATGGCGGCGGTGTGGCCGCGTCTTTCGCGGCTTCGTTCGATGACAGCATTTCGATATCAGCCACGGCTTGCCCCCGCTTTTTGCAAGGTGATCAGCAGGCAGCCGTCGGCGACGGCATGGCGCACCGTGGCGTAACGTCCGGCCGGCAATCGCAGCCTACGGTAAAAGCGGCCTTGCGGCAGTTCGAGGCGATGGATGATGGCGGTGCGCAAGGCCTGCGGATAGGTGCGCGTGCCGGCGATGACGAGTTCGCCGTCCTCGATCACGGCTTCCACCTTCTCGGCATTGACGCCCGGCAACGCCACCAGCACCATCACTTCCAATTCGGTCTCCAAAATATCGACGGGAGGCTCCCAGGCCGGTTGCCGCGCCTGCGTGCCCGTGGGCCGAAACAGCTCGCGATGCATCCGCTCGGCGCGCGCCAGCATGTCGCACGCTTCCGACCACATCCAGTCGCGAGTCATGTCGCGGGCCATGGGCCATTCCCTCCAGCTCGGATGGAATATGTGTGGGCGCGAAGGGCGAAATTCAACGCCGGCCCGTCATACCGGGGCGGAGGTGGAAGCCGCGGAGCCCACAGAATGAGGGGGTTCTGGCGGCGGACGGGCTCGGTGCGTCTTCTTCGGCGGCTTGCCACGGCACGGCGCCGGGCAGCGCCGTGCCGTGCGCAATCATCTTCCGGGCGGCGTGTAGGCGCCCGAAAATTTGGCGGCCTTTTCGGCAATGCCCTTGAATTCGCTCGGCGTGAAGGCTCGCACAGTCTCCACTTTGGAGATCGAGCCGGTGGCCGCAACCGCCATTCCGAGCGCCACCGCATCCGTTCCATCGGGGACATCGGTAACCAGCACCACGTCGTTCGAGCCGGTTGTAAAGTACATGGCGACGAACTTGCCGCCGGCTTTCTCGACCAGTCCCTTGATGACGCCGGTGCGATCCGCGGGTTTGTCGACAAGTCCCTTCGCGCCGGATTGGGAATATGACGCGTAGGTGATGAACGTAGGCATCTTTGCCTCCCTTCGAAGCTTGTTGGAGAATGCGGTCCGGCTGCGGGCCGGAACGACAGATTCAGGAGATGCCCGCCAACGGCATGTGCGCTGCCGTTAAATCAGCAACAAGGACTTCGGCACCTCCCACACTGGCAGCTCGCTGAAAAATATACTGTTCCGCCTGCGTCGACAATGTGACTCCGCTTGCGTCGACGATGTGACGCGGTCGGCGAGCGCGTGCGATCAATGATAATCGCCAAACAGTCGCTAGCCGTGAGTTTTGGCCGGGATACGCGCGCCGCGCACACCTTCGGCCAGCGCGCGCACGAGATCAGCCACGGACTTCGCCGTCGTGGCCGTTGCCTTACCGTCGGAGCCAAGACTCTTGCGCACCGCCTCGACCAAGGCCGAGCCGACCACGACGCCGTCGGCGCCTTGAGCGATCGTCTGCGCCTGCTCCGCGCTGCGCACGCCGAAGCCGACGCAAACCGGCAGCTTGGTATGGCGTTTGATGCGCGAGACCGCGGCGGCGACTTTCCCGGCGTCCGGCGCGGCCGAGCCGGTGATGCCGGTAATCGACACGTAATAGACAAAGCCCGACGTGTTCGTGAGCACCGTGGGCAAACGCTTGTCGTCGGTCGTCGGCGTTGCAAGGCGGATGAAGTTGAAGCCCGCCTTGAGCGCCGGCAGGCACAATTCTTCGTCTTCTTCCGGCGGCAGATCGACGACGATGAGGCCATCGACGCCGGCCGCTTTGGCATCCGCCAAAAATTTTGCCACGCCATAGACGTAGATCGGATTGTAATAGCCCATGAGCACGATCGGCGTTGCGTCGTCGTTTTTGCGAAATTCGCGCACGAGGCCGAGGGTCTTTTTCATGTTCTGGCCGGCGGACAGCGCGCGCAAGCCCGCCGCCTGGATCGCCGGGCCGTCGGCCATCGGATCGGTGAACGGCATGCCAAGCTCAATCACGTCGGCGCCGGCCTGCGGCAACGTCTTGAGAGTGGCGAGCGACGTCGCGTAATCCGGGTCGCCGGCCATGACGAAGGTCACCAGCGCCGCGCGGCTCTCCGCTTTCAGCGCGGCGAAGCGGCGATCGATGCGGGTGGCGCTCATGACGTGACGCAGGTCGCAATAAACCTCTCCCCAGTGGGGAGAGGTGGGCGATCACCGAAGGTGTGAGCCGGCTGAGGAGGAACAAATCTGCGAGGTCCGATCCCCCTCACCCGCGCGCTGCGCGCGCGACCTCTCCCCGCCGGGGAGAGGTGAAAGACAGAAGCAGCAGCGCTGGTGTTCGCGGTCATGGCGCTTTGTTTTTTAGATGGCGGGCCACCGTATCGAGGTCCTTGTCGCCGCGCCCGGAGAGATTGACCACCATCAGGTGATCCTTGGGCTTTTGCGGCGCCAGATCGAGCACCTTGGCAATGGCGTGCGCCGGCTCGAGCGCCGGAATGATGCCTTCGAGCCTGGACAAAAGCTGGAAGGCGTTGAGCGCCTCGTCGTCGGTCGCCGACAGAAACGTGACGCGGCCGACATCGGCGAGCCAGGCATGCTCCGGCCCGATGCCCGGATAATCGAGGCCGGCGGAGATCGAATGCGCCTCGTTGATCTGGCCGTCCTCGTTCATAAGGAGATAGGTGCGATTGCCGTGCAGCACGCCCGGCCGGCCGCCGGCGATGGAAGCGGCATGCATGCCGGTGTCGAGGCCGTGGCCTGCCGCTTCGACGCCGTAAATTTCGATCTGCGGCACGTCGAGGAACGGATGGAACAGGCCCATGGCGTTGGAGCCGCCGCCGATGCAGGCGATCAGTGAATCCGGCAGCCGGCCTTCGGCCTCCTGCATCTGTTCGCGGGTCTCGCAGCCGATGATCGACTGGAAATCGCGCACCATCATCGGATAGGGATGCGGCCCGGCGATGGTGCCGATGCAATAAAACGTGCTCTCGACGTTGGTCACCCAGTCGCGCAAGGCCTCGTTCATCGCGTCCTTGAGCGTCTTCGATCCGGACTCGACAGGGACGACCTTGGCGCCGAGCATCTTCATGCGGAAGACATTTGCCTTCTGCCGCTCGACGTCGACCGAGCCCATATAGACGATGCAGTCGAGGCCAAAGCGCGCGCAGAGCGTCGCGGTGGCGACGCCGTGCATGCCGGCGCCGGTTTCGGCGATGATGCGCTGCTTGCCCATGCGGCGGGCGAGCAGGATCTGGCCGAGCACGTTGTTGACCTTGTGCGCGCCGGTGTGATTGAGCTCCTCGCGCTTGAGATAGATTTTGGCGCCGCCACAATATTCGGTGAGCCGCTCGGCGAAATAGAGCGGCGACGGCCGCCCCACATAATGCGTGAGATATCCGTCCATCTCCCGCTGAAAGGCGGGATCGGTCTTGGCCTTGGCGTAAGCTTTCTCCAGTTCGAGGATCAGCGGCATCAGCGTCTCGGCGACGAAGCGGCCGCCATAGATGCCGAAATGCCCGTGATCGTCGGGCCCGCTGCGGAAAGAGTTGGGCTTCTGCACGGTCATGCCGGGCTCGCGACCGCATTGTCGGCAAGGCGCGAAGCCGCCTCGCGCGCCGCGCGCACGAAGGCGCGAATCTTGTCGGGGTCTTTTTCACCGGGTGCGCGCTCGACGCCGGAGGAGACATCGACCGCCGGAGCCCGCGTGATGCGCAACGCCTCGCCGACATTGCCGACATCGAGCCCGCCCGAGAGCATGAACGGCAGGCCGAGAGCAAGATTCTGCAGAAGCGTCCAGTCGAAAGATTTGCCGAGACCGCCCGGCCGCGTCGCTTTGCGAGGGGGGCGCGCATCAAACAACAAACGGTCGGCAACGCCGATATAAGCCGTGGCGGCGGCAAGATCGCCCTTGGCCTCGACGGCGATTGCTTTCATCACCGGCAGGCCGAAACGTCTTTTGAGCGCGCCGACGCGTTCCGGCGTCTCCTTGCCGTGCAGCTGGAGCATGTCCGGCGCTAAAGCTTCGACCACGGCGTCAAGGAGCGCGTCGTCGGCGTCGACCGACAAAGCCACCTTCTTCGCCCTGCCCGCAACGCGCACGCCAAGCGCCCGCGCGGTCGCCAGCACGATGTTGCGCGGCGACGGCGGAAAGAAGACGAAGCCGACCATGTCCGCGCCGGAATCGAGCGCAACGTCGAGCGCCGCCGGGGTGGAAAGGCCGCAAATCTTCACTATCAGCGACATCGGATGCCGTCCTTGACCGGCGCCGTTCTACATCCCCGCGCGGGCCTTGTCTTGTAGGAGACACTTGCGCGGGCGGCGGGTTACTTACTGGGTCGGCGGCCGCAGCCGCAGGCTCGGGACCGGTGGATGACCCTGTTCCGGGGCCTGCGAGGGCTTTGCCGGCGCCCCTTCCAGCGCGGCGATTTTGCCGCGCAATTGTTGCAGCTCGCGCTCGAAGCGCCGCGCGGCCGAGCGCCATTTGCCCTGCCGCAGCCAGGACGCCAGCCCGCCGATCAGAACGCCGACGATCAGCAACAAGATGATCAGCGCGAACAGCGGCAACGTAACCGACGCCGCCGGGTCATTGGCGCTGAACGGATCGAACGAGACCGTGACCGCGTGGCGGTTCGCCACCGCAAAGGCAATCAACACGATGGCCAGCGGCCCCAAAACGATCGCCGCGACGATCTTGCGCAGCAAGATGCAAACCTCCGGCCGATCGAGAACGAGACGAACGGATCAGGCCGCGCCGGTCTGATTGAGCCGCTCACGCATTTCCTTGCCGGTCTTGAAGAACGGCACGCACTTTTGGTCGACGGCGACATGGGCGCCGGTGCGCGGATTGCGTCCGGTGCGCGCCGGGCGCTGCTTGACGGAGAAGGCGCCGAAGCCGCGAAGCTCGACGCGGTCGCCGCGCGCCATCGCCGCGATGATCTCGCCGAGGATGGCGTTGACGATCTTCTCGACGTCGCGCTGATAGAGGTGCGGGTTTTGAGCGGAAATGCGTTGAACTAGCTCGGACTTGATCATGGGTGCCTGCCGCGGCTCAGTTCGCGCCGGCAGGGTGCCAAAGGGCCAACAACCCGTCAAGATTAAGCCGGTCGACTGCCTCCACGGCTCCCCAATCGTCGAGGCCGCGGGCGAGCGTGGACAAGCCGGCGGCATTGAGCACCAAGGCCGCGGCCGCGTGCAGGAACGGCAGATCGCTGAAGCGATCGTGCAGCCGATAGTCGCGCACCGGCAGCTTGGTATCGACTTTCTTCTCGCCGGCGAGCCAGGCGATGGCCGCCTGCTCGTCGCCGAGTTCGTCGACGAGCTTGAGTCCGATGCCCTGATGGCCGGTGAAGACGCGGCCGTCGGCCACGGTTTGCAGCTCGTCGGCGGTCAGATGGCGGCGGTCCTGCACCAGGCCGCGGAACCAGGCGTAGGAATCCTTGATGATCGATTCGATCGCTGCGCGGGCCTCCGGCGAGGTCGGCTCGAAGCCGTCCGGCGCCGCCTTAAGCGGCGACGATTTGATCGACTCGACCTTGACGCCGATCTTGCTCAGGAGATCGGCAACGTTGGGATACTGGAACAGGACGCCGATCGAGCCGACCAGCGAAGTCTGCTTGGCCACGATGTGATCGCCGGCGAGCGCCGTGATGTAGCCGCCGGAGGCGGCAAGCCCGTCGACGACGATGACCAGCGGCTTTTTCTCCTTCAGGCGCATGAGCGAATCGTAGAGCTGCTCGGAGCCCGCCGTTGTGCCGCCGGGGCTGTCGATGTGCACCACTACGGCGCGCGCCGTGGATGACTTGGCCAGCCGGTCGAGCTGCTGCACCCGCTCTTCGTCGTCGCGGATCAGTCCTTTGATGCTGACGCGCGCGATATAGGCGCCGGCGCCTGCAAACCCGGTGCGATTACCGAGCGCTGCGGCCGCGGCGGCGATGGCAAGCACGATCACCGCAATGGCCAATACGCGCCAGAAGGTGAGCTTGCGCCGCATGCGGCGGCGATCGACGATCGAGTCGGCATCAAGCGACATGGCCTTGCGCTCCTCTCGCTTCGATCACTCTTTGGCTTCGTCTTTGTCGTCTTCCTGGGCCTCGTCCTTCTCTTCTTCCTTGTCGCCTTCCTCACCCTTGCGCTTGAGCGCGGTACCGAGGATGTCGCCCAAAGTCGCGCCGGAATCGGAGGAGCCGTATTGGGCGATCGCCTCCTTCTCCTCGGCGACTTCGAGCGCCTTGATCGACACGGTGACCTTGTGGGTCCGCCGGTCAACCTGGATGACGCGGGCATCGACCTTCTCGCCGACGGCGAAGCGGTCGGGGCGCTGCTCGGAGCGGTCGCGGGCGAGCTCCGAACGCTTGATGAAGGAGGTCTGATCGGTGCCGACGATCTTTACGTCGATGCCACCTTCCTTCACCTCCGTGACTTCGCAGGTGACGACGGCTCCCTTCTTCAGCTCGCCGCCGGCGGCCGGTTCCGCGGCAGGCGCGCCGCCGGAAAGCTGCTTGATGCCGAGCGAGATGCGCTCCTTCTCGACGTCGACGTCGAGCACCTGCGCCTTGACCTTGTCGCCCTTCTTGTACTCCTCGATGACCTGCTCGCCGGGCCGTTTCCAGTCCAGGTCGGACAGATGCACCATGCCGTCGACTTCGCCGTCGAGGCCGAGGAACAGGCCGAATTCGGTCTTGTTCTTGACTTCGCCCTCGACCGTCGAGCCGGGCGGATATTTCTCCAGGAACACCTCCCAGGGATTGCGCATCGTCTGCTTCAATCCAAGCGAGATGCGGCGCTTGACCGGATCGACTTCGAGCACCTGCACTTCGACTTCCTGCGACGTGGAAACGATCTTGCCGGGGTGCGCGTTCTTCTTGGTCCACGACATTTCCGAAACGTGGATCAGACCTTCGATGCCGGGTTCGAGCTCGACGAAGGCGCCGTAGTCGGTGATGTTGGTGACGCGGCCCTTGAGGCGGGCGCCGACCGGATATTTCGCCTCGATGCCCTGCCACGGATCCTCGAGCAATTGCTTCATGCCGAGCGAGATGCGGTGGGTCTCGTGGTTGATCTTGATGATCTTGACCTTGACCTGCTGGCCGATGTTGAGCACTTCGGACGGATGATTGACGCGCCGCCAGGCGATGTCGGTCACGTGCAGGAGGCCGTCGATGCCGCCGAGGTCGACGAACGCGCCGTAATCGGTGATGTTCTTGACCGCGCCGTCGATGACCTGGCCCTCTTCAAGGTTCTGCACCAGCTCCTGGCGTTGCTCGGCGCGGCTTTCTTCCAGCACGGTGCGGCGGGAGACCACGATGTTGCCGCGCCGGCGATCCATCTTGAGGATCTGGAACGGCTGCTGATTGTTCATCAGCGGCGACACGTCGCGGATCGGCCGGATGTCGACCTGCGAGCGCGGCAGAAACGCCACCGCGCCGTCGAGATCGACGGTGAACCCGCCCTTGACCTGGTTGAAGATGACGCCGTGCACCTTTTCGTTGTTCTGGAACGCCTTCTCGAGCTTACCCCAGCTTTCCTCGCGGCGGGCCTTGTCGCGCGAGAGCACAGCTTCGCCGAGCGCATTTTCGACCCGTTCGAGATAGACCTCGACGGTATCGCCGATCTTGATCTCGGCGGAGCGGCCGGGACCGGCGAACTCGCGCAACGCCACGCGGCCTTCGGTCTTTAGCCCCACGTCAATGACGGCGACATCCTTTTCGATGCCGACCACCGTACCTTTGACGACTGACCCTTCCTGCAGCTGGCCAGCGCCGAACGATTCCTCGATCATGCTGGCGAAGTCTTCGCGCGACGGCGCGGCGGTAGATACTTGAGCCATAAACACTCCGAGCCCCAGGCAAATGGATCAATCCCGAACGCGCGGCAGCCGCCGGGGATGCCGGCGGTTGGGGCCAAGGCCAGACGATCGGGACAAAGCTTTGACCGGGGCCTACATGCGAGGCGTGAACGGGCAGTTCCTCCAATGACGAAAGCGCGGTTAGCGGCGCTCCCGGCCCGTTCGGACGGCTTCGATGATATCGACGGCTGCCCGGAATGCCGCGTCTATACTCAAATGCGTGGTGTCGAGCAAGTGCGCATCGGGCGCGGCCTTAAATGGGGCGGCGGTACGCCTGGAATCGCGTTCATCGCGGCGCAGGAGGTCGGCCAGCACGTCCTTCTCGTCCACCGGCTCGCCGCGCGCGGCAAGCTCGCGGGCACGGCGTGCGGCGCGCACTTCCGGGCTTGCCACCACGAACAGCTTCACGTCGGCGCCGGGAGCGATGACCGTGCCGATATCGCGGCCGTCGAGCACCGCGCCCGGCGGCCGGGTGGCGAATTCCCGCTGATAGTTCATCAGCGCCTGCCGCACTTCCGGGATGGCGGCGACGACCGAGGCGGCTTCGGTGATTTTCTGCGCCTTGAGCGCGCTTTCATCGAACGTGGCCGGATCGAGCGAAATTGCCGCTGCGATCGCTTGCGCGGTGTCGTCCGGCGAGCGGCCGGCATCGAGCACCGCTTTGGCGACGGCCCGATAGAGAATTCCGGTATCGAGATGATGCAGCCCATAAACCGAAGCGAGCTGCCGGGCGATCGTTCCCTTGCCCGAGGCTGCCGGTCCGTCGATGGCGATGATCATCGTCATTGGGGTTTCTTTTGGGCTCGTTCGCGCCGGCCGCAACGCAGCCGTTGTACCTCGGCCGGGAAGCGGCTAGATCAAACGGCGGGACGCGCGATTCCGCAAGCACGAAAGTGGCTTTGCGGACAAGACTTCATCGGTCCCGACGATCGAGACATAATTCTCCGCTTTTGCAAAGGTCCGCGCCGCGCGCTCGATTCCACCGCCGGCCTCATGTCAACATTGCGCCAATCAAGGAAATTGCGCCCGTGAAATTGGCAAGACGGCTGACCAACAAGCCTTGGCTGCAGAGGACGATCGGCGTCGCGGCCGCCGAATATCTGCGTCTGGTGTGGACGACCAGCCGCTTCATCTTCGAACCTGCGAACTTTTATCAGCTCTACGATGTCGAACAGCCGGTAATCATCGCCATGTGGCACGGTCAACATTTCATGCTGCCGTTCCTGCGCCGGAACTACCGCGTCAAGGTTCTGATTTCCCGCCACCGCGACGGCGAAATCAACGCCATCGCCGCCGGGCGGCTCGGCATCGGCACCGTGCGCGGTTCCGGCGATCACAGCCGGCGTTTCCACGCCAAGGGCGGCGTCACCGCGTTCAAGGGCATGCTGGAGGCGCTGGCGCAAGGCTGGAATATGGCGCTGACCGCCGACGTACCGAAGCTTTCGCGCGTCGCCGGCCTCGGCATCGTCAGACTCGCAAGCGAATCCGGCCGGCCGATTTTTCCGGTCGCGCTGGCGACGAGCCGCCGCGTCGTGCTCGACAACTGGGACCGTTCGGAAATCAACCTGCCGTTCAGCCGAGGCGCCGTCGTCGTCAGCGAGCCGATCCGGGTCGCCGCCGATGCCGACGCGCAGGCGCTCGAATTGGCGCGCCACGCGCTGGAAAAGGCGCTCAATGCCGCGACCGAACGCGCGCATGCGATCGCCGATCGGCGACTTTGACCCCGGCCGGGCCAAAAACCGGGCGGCTTGAGATTGCGCGCCGGGTATCGAATAATACCGCGGTTAAAAGATTGACGCTCGTTCGGGCAAAAACAACAGATATGAGGGCGACTTGGAAGTCACCGACGACGTAAGATCCATCATCGCTCAATCGCTCAAGATTCCGGTCGAGCGGTTGACGCCCGATACGCGCCTCGACGAATTGGGCGCGGAATCCCTCGACGTGATCGAGATCGTGTTCGGTCTCGAGGAGAAATTCGACATCAGCATTCCGTTCAAGGCGGACGAAGGAACGCGGGTCACGATAGGCGGCGATGAGATGGAGTTTTCCACCGTCGGTGACGTTGCCAACATCGTGCAGAAGCTCGTGGCAGCGAAGACGAAGGCGTCCGGATGAACCGCGTCGTGGTCACCGGCGTCGGCGTCGTTTCTCCGATCGGCAGCAACCACGACGCATTCTGGTCGGCGCTGGTCGAGGCGCGTTCGGGCATCGGCCCGATTGAAGGCATACCGACCGAACTCTTCACGACGCGGATCGCGGCGCAGGTTCGCGATTTCGATCCATCACAGCATTTCGATCCAAAGCGGCTCACCTTGCTCGATCGCTTCGCGCAATTCGCGATGGTGGCGGCACGCGCGGCGGTGGCGGATGCGCAACTGGAGCTCAGCGAGGAAATGGCGCTGCAGGCCGCCGCCATCGTCGGCAACGCGGCCGGCGGACAGACCACGGTCGATGACGGCTATTACAAGGTCTACGGACAAAAATCGCCGCGCCTGCACCCGCTGACCATACCGCGCCTGATGTCCAATGCCGCGGTCAGCCAGGTGTCCATGGATCTCGGCATCAAGGGACCGTCCTTCACGGTCGCGTCCGCATGTTCCTCGGGCACGCATGCCATCGGCCAAGCGTTCCAGATGGTGCGCTCCGGACAGGTTCCGGTCGCGCTGACCGGCGGCACCGAGGCCTGCCTGACGGTCGGCACGATCAAGTGTTGGGAGGCGCTGCGGGTGTTGAGCGCGGATACCTGCCGGCCGTTCTCGAAAACACGTAGCGGCCTCGTGCTCGGCGAAGGTGCGGCCATGTTCGTTCTTGAGACGCGCGAGCGCGCCATGGCGCGCGGCGCGCCGATCTATGCCGAGTTGCTGGGCTTCGGGATGAGCGCCGACGCCGACGACATAACCGCCATCAACCCCGACGGCGCCGCGCGCGCCATGCGCTCCGCCTTGACCGATGCCAGGATCAATGCGGAGGACGTCGATTACGTGAACGCGCACGGCACCGGCACGGCGCTCAACGACAAGGGCGAGACCGCGGCGCTGCGCATCGCCTTCGGCGCCAGCGCCGAGCGGCTGGCGGTGTCGTCGAGCAAGGGCGTGCTCGGTCACAGCCTCGGCGCCGCGGGGGCGCTGGAGTTCGCGGCAACGGCGCTGGCTTTGCACCACCAGACCATACCGCCGACCGCCAACTTCGAGGAACGCGACCCGGACTGCGATCTCGATTACGTGCCCAACACCGCGCGCAACGCGCCGATCCAGAACGCGATGTCGAGCTCGTTCGCGTTCGGCGGCCTGAACGCGGTGCTCGTTCTCGGCCGCGCCTGACGCGGAAGGGGCCATCGGCAGGACATGTGCTTTTCCGCACCTGCAAGTTTTTCCGCCGCCGCCGTCTGCGCGGCAATAGGCCTCATGACCGTGCGACGCGCCGGCAAAGCCGATCGCATGCTCGCATTCATTCCATTGATCTTTTCGCTGCAGCAGGCGCTCGAAGGCTTCGTATGGCTGACCCAAGCCGCGGGCTGCGGGCGGGATGCGGGTTATGGCTTTGCCATTATTGCCTTTTGCCTTTGGCCGCTTTACGTTCCCGTGGCGAGCTGGCGGTCGGAGACCGACCGCCGCTTGCGCGCCTTCATGCTTTCCTTCGCATTGCCGGGCGGGGTGGTGGCTGCGGCCGCGGCTTGGGCTCTATTCGTCGGGCTCAAGATAGATTTTGCCACAAACAAAATTCAGTATCTGCCGACCACGCGTTATCCGCTGATTTTCGATTACATCTATGCGGCCTGCGTGATCGGCCCATTTTTGCTGCACCGGAATATTTATCTTCGCCTATTTGGTTGCTTGATCCTGGTTTTCTTCGGCCTTTCGATCCTGCTGTTTAATCCGGCGCGCTATTCCGTCTGGTGTTTTTTCGCCGCGATCAGTTCGATTGTTTTGTATTTCTTTGTAACGTCCCGGAATGGGCGCGCACGCGGCGCCGCGGCGCCGGCGCCCGAAGAAGCGCACGAGATCGAGCCGCAAAAAATCTGAGGACGACGGTGACCTGCTTCGCAATCAGATCAGTTCCGCGCCGAGCGAGCGCATCAGATCGGCGAAGCCAGGGAAGCTCGTGGCGATGAAAGCGGTATCGTCCGCCTGAACGGGTTTTTCGCTGGCGAGCCCCATGACCAGCGCCGACATGGCGATGCGGTGATCCATGTGGGTCGCGACCAGACCGCCGCCGGCGGCGCGGCCCTTGCCGTGCACGATGAGATCATCGCCTTCGACGTCGACGGCGACGCCATTGAAGCGCAACAGCTCCGCGGTCGCGGCGAGGCGGTCGGATTCCTTGACGCGGAGCTCTTTCAGTCCGCGCATCACCGTCACACCCTCGGCGAAAGCGGCGGCGACCGCCAGCACCGGATATTCATCGATCATGGCCGGTGCGCGCGCCGCCGGGACTTCGACGCCGCGCAAAGGACCGGCGCGCACCCGCAGATCGGCGATCTCCTCGCCGCCCTCGTTGCGCGCCTCGATCCGTTCGATCGAGGCGCCCATCTCGGCGAGCGTCGCGAAAAGGCCTGCGCGCAGCGGATTGAGCATCACGCCCTCGACGACCACGTCCGAGCCCGGCGTGATCAGCGCCGCGACCAGCGGAAAGGCGGCCGAAGACGGATCGGCGGGAACCACGATCGGCTGCGGCGCAAGCTCCGGCTGGCCGGTGAGCGCGATACGGCGGCCGGCGGGCAAAATCTCGAAACGAAGCTCGGCGCCGAAATGCGCCAGCATCTTCTCGGTATGATCGCGCGTCGCTTCCGACTCGATGACGACGGTCTCGCCCGGCGCCGCCAACCCGGCAAGGAGCACAGCGGACTTCAACTGCGCGGACGGCACCTGCGGCTCGAACACGATGGGGATCGGATCGCGCGCGCCGGCAAGCGTCAGCGGCAGCCGCCCGTCGCTCGAAGTCAGCGTATGGGCGCCGATGCGCTCCAGCGGCTCGAGCACGCGCCGCATCGGACGCCGGCGGAGCGAGGCATCGCCGTCGAACGTCGCGGTGATCGGACAACCGGCGACGGCGCCGAGCATGAGGCGGCAGCCGGTGCCGGAATTGCCGAAATCGAGCGCCGCGGCGGGTTGGGCGAAGCCGCCGACGCCGACGCCGTGGACGCGCCATTCTCCCTCGCCGCGATGCTCGACGCGCGCGCCCAGCGCCCGCACGGCGTTGGCCGTATTGAGCACGTCCTCGCCTTCCAAGAGGCCCGAAATCTTCGTCTCGCCGACCGCCAGCGCGCCGAGGATCAGGGCCCGGTGCGAGATCGATTTATCGCCGGGCACCCGCACGCGACCCTTGAGCGGGCCGTGGCGGCGGGCGGTGAGCGGGGCGGGGTCGCGGTGCATGAGGCTAAAGTCCCGATTCCGCGTGCTCTATCATGGGCTATTGACACGCGCACCACGACTAGCCAAGTGAAACACCCAAATTGAAGGATTCCCGCCGTGGCGAAAGCGGAACTTGGCACCAAGCGCATCTGTCCGGAAACCGGACGGAAATTCTACGATCTCAACAAGAACCCCGTGATCTCTCCGTATACTGGCAAGGTCGTGCCGGTGGAGACGCCGGTCGCGCGCTCGCGGCCGGAGCCGGCGCAGCCGGTTGCGGCACCGGTGCCCCGCCCGGCGGTGGTCGTACCTGCCCCGGTGGAAGAAGTGGTCGTGCCCGAGCCCCAGGAAGCCGAAACGGTTTCGCTGGAAGAGGCCGAAGCCGAGGCGCAGGGGGCGAAAGGGCCGGTCGAGACCACCGAGCCGGACATCGAGGAAGAAGTCGAGCTCGACGAAACCCTCGACGATGCCACCTTCATCGAGGAGCAGGAGGAAGAGGACGCCGATGTCACCGATATTATCGGCGGCGACATCGAAAACGAGGAGGAACGCTAAGCGGAGGACGGACGACAGAAGACGGACATCAGAACTGACTTCGCCCGACCCACTGTCCGTCCTCTGTCATCCGTCTTCCGTTGTCTGGAGGGGCCATAGCTCAGTTGGGAGAGCGCTTGAATGGCATTCAAGAGGTCGGCGGTTCGACTCCGCCTGGCTCCACCAACCTTCGCGGCAACCGCCGCTTCGGCTGGCACGCCAGCCCGTCCGCGAAGGTGCCCGCCGTAGCTCGCAGAGCGTAGGCGGGCTTTTATTGTCAAACTCAATCCTCCCAAAGCTGCCGCGTGGCGAGGTCGGCGCCCGCCCGCATCGCTTTGAACTTTTCCCACACCACGGTGCGGTGCACTTCGGTGTTGTACATGGCTTGCGATGAGAAGCCGCAATCGGCGCCGGCGATGACGTTCTCGCGCCCGACCAGCCGGGCGAAGCGGATGACGCGCTCGGCGATAAGCTCCGGATGCTCGACGATGTTGCTGGCGTGAGTGACGACGCCGGGAACGAGAACCTTGCCTTCGGGCACTTTGACGCGCTCGAACAGATGATATTCGTGCTCGTGGCGTGGATTGGCCGCCTCGAAGCTGTAGGAACCGGCGTCGATATCGAGCACATAGCCGATGATGTCCTTGAGCGCGGCTTCGTGAATGCGCGGCCCCTCGTTGATTCCGTAGCAGGTATGGAAGCGCACGCGTTCGGCCGGAATACCTTTTAGGCCGGCGTTGATGGCCTCGACGTAGATTTCCGCACGGCGCTTCTTTTGCGCCTCGTCGAGGCCGGGCTCGTAGAAAATATCCGCAAGGAACGGATCGTCGATCTGAACGAGAATGCCGGCATCCGCGATCGCCCGGTATTCCTTGCCCATTTCGGCCGCGAGCGCGTGGAAATACTCCTCGTCGGATTTGTAATATTCGTTTTTGCCGACGCCGGACGGCGCGGTGGCCGGCAGGAATACGTGCTCGTTGGCGACGCCGGCTGCGGCGGCCGCGGCCTTGACGTTGGCGATGTCGGTTTGCACGAGCTTTTCGCCGCGGTACTTGACCGGGCCGACGCAAACCACCGGCGCCAGCGAGATGACCGCGCCGCCCATCATCGCTTGCTTGAAGTATTGTTCGTAATATTCCGGGAAGGCGGCAACCTCCTGCTGGAAGAGCTGTAGCTTCATGCCCGGCCGCGCCTCGAAGCCGTCGAGACGTTCGCGGATGTAGGTGAAGAAGCCCGGCTTGGAGAATTCACCGTCGGTGACGATATCGATGCCGCAATCGACCTGCGCGCGCACCACGTCGGCGATGGCGGTGCGCAAAGTTTTTTGGTACGCGGGCTCGTCGTAATTTTGCCCGGAATATTTCGCCTTCATGGCGTCGAGCAGGGCATACGGCCGCGGCAGGCTGCCGATATGCGTGGTTTGAATGCGGTCGGTGTTCTGCTGGAGCTGCACGGCGTCTTCTCCCGGTTTTGCGAAACGGCGATCGCGCTTTGCCTCGCTGGACCGCCCGCCGGGCTATGTTACTGTGGAGCGGCGCGTCACGGGAGGCGCATTGCGTATGCATCGACGTTTGATCGAAGCGCTGTTGCTGTGCGCGCTCGCCATCGCCGCCGCCGGCCCGGTCTCGGCGCAGCAAAAGCAACCGCTGCCTGCCGGCCAGCCGTCGATCATGAACGACGAAGATGATGCCGCGCCAGCGAACCCGCCGCCGGCAAAACCGTCACGCAAGGGCGCCAAGACGATGGCGCCGGCCGCGGACAATCCCGATCTCGACGCCGAGGACGAACTCGCGCCCTCGCAGATGCGCCAACCGATCCCGCCCGCAGTCGCCATGCCGACCGGCGGCGAAAAGCCCGTGCGTTCGGCGTCGCATGGAATGGAAGCGATGCCGGAAGGAAGCGCGACGCGGCGGCCGGCGCGCGTTGCGAAGCCTAACATCGTCGCCTGCAGTGGCCTGTTCGGACGGGATTCAAGCCATGCCAAGCTCGCCATGGCCTACCAGTCGCGCAACGTCGCCTTCACGCAGGTGGACGCCGCGGCCGGCGGCAAGGTGATGGCCAGCGTCCTGTTCGCCAAGGATCCGAAGCGGCGCCTGGAAGTATGGTGGTCGAAGCCGGCGACCCGCACCGACACCCATCTCATCGTCATCAACGGCCAGTCGGACTGGATCGCCCCGGGCGAGCTTCGCCTTGGCCTCACCCTCGCCGAACTTGAGCAGCTCAACGGCAAGCCGTTCAAGCTTTTGGGGTTCAACAAAGACAACGTCGCGACGCTGAGCGACTGGAACGGCGGACAGCTTTCCGCGCTGCCCGGCGGCTGCAAGATCGGCATCAGCCTGCGCGCTGATCCGAAAGCCCCGGCGTCGGCACTCAGCGCCGCGCCCGTCGACCGCGCCTTCAGCTCCGCCGATTCGACGTTGCGCGCCGCCAACCCGACGGTCAGCGAAATCCTCATGGCGTATTAAGATCCCACAGGAAAAGCCGTGAGCGGATGCGAGTCATCCGCCTGCGCTATCGCGGCGGCTTTGCGCCGTTCGGAGGCGCCGGCTTGGCGGCGGGCGGTGAAGCGTTCGGGCCATGCTCATACTCGTCGCGCAGAGCCCGCACGTCGCGCGCCATCTCCAGGCAGGTGATCAATTCGGTGTAGCTCGACTCGCCACCCATTCGCGACTCGTTCACGCATGACGTTTTATCGCCGGGCGCGAAGCTCGACCATTGCTTGACCAGCTCTTCGCGGGTCGCCTGCTCGCTCTCGAGGCAATTCTTCTTCTCTTGCGCGATGGCCGGATCGTGGAAGGTGACGCCGCCCTGTTGCGCGATGCCCTCGCAAACCTGCTCGACGTTGAGTTCCGGGACGCTGTCGGCAGCGGCGACCGGCATCAGCAATTGCGCGGCGAGCGCCAGCGCAGTGGGCAAAATCATCACATTGCTCCGTGAATGCTGCAGACAATTATAACACCGCCGCCGGCGCTTGGAACCCGTAAGCCGCGCCGGCGGAGGGGGAAAAAGATTGACCGGCGGCGACTGCGCCCGGTATGCCTGCTCGGCCGGGTGAGGGAGTCCGCATGATATTTGCACCGCTGATCGGCACGGCGTTCGTGCTTGCCGTCGCCACCGGGCCGGCGCTCGATTCGACGGGGCAGGCCAATCTGTCCGCCCAGGAAAAAATCGCGGCGACGGAACCGCTGGTGCGCTCGGCGACGGAATGCATTGTGCACGCCGTCATCGCCGATCCGCGGTACGGCAAGGCAGCCGGCGGTGCGCTGGGCGATTTGATCGTCGCCTCGATGCCGTCCTGCCGGACGCCAGTGCGCGCCATGATCGACGCCTATGACCGCTATTACGGCGAAGGCACCGGCGAGGCGTTCTTCATGGGTCCGTATCTCGACGTGCTGCCCAGGGCGGTCATGGCCAGAGCGAAGAACGCGCAATAGTCGGCGCGGTCATGGCTTCGGTCCAATCACGTCAACCACGCGCATGTGGATCGGATCGACCAGCACGATCTCATCGTCCACCCGGGTAAACTTGTAGAGCTTGGTCGCCGGATTGTCGGCGAGTATGTCGTCCGGGAGCGTGTAGAGCTCGATCATCGGCGGTACTTCGGCGCCGATCGTGGCGACAAACCGGCCCGGCGCCACCTTGCTGCGATCGCCGTGCACCTCCTGGTAGATTGCGCTGCGTTGCGCAGGCGTCAGTTCGAGCTTCGGCGTCACGCCGTCGGCATTCACCGTCTCGTCGATGCCGCCGGTCTGCGCGCGCGCAGCGCAACGGCGGCGCCGCTGATCGCCGCAGCCGCGCCAATGAGCGCGACCGCCGTCATCCGATGAATCAAATAACTCTTCATCGATTCCTCCATGCTGGATAACCGCACGTGCCGCCTTAAGTTGCGGCGCGTGGGTCGCATTGCGTCGATCGGCGTCGCGTGTCAGCGCGGGATCGCCTGCACCGCGATGTTGGTGTAGGGATCGATCACCAGGATCCGGTCCCGCTCGTAGACGTAGCGGTATGCCGGCACCACGGTCGTCGTCCCGATCGCCGGCGGCGCGGCAACGGGCGCCGCGATCACGGGAGAAGCGGCCGGCGCCGGCGTGACGACGTCGTAAAGCCGCGGATAAACCGGAGCCACGGCCGCCGGCGGTGCCTGCATCACTTCGGTGTAAGTCGGCTCGGTTATGACGGCGACTGCCGGCGTGACCGGCGCGGGCACGACGCGCTCGCTCACGACGGTCCGCGTCGTGGTCACGCGGTTATGGGTGCGGCTCATCATCCGCCGCCGGGGCGTGGTGGTCGACTCGACGGTCCGCACGGTCTCCACGGTCTCGACCGGAGCAGCCGCTACCGGCTGCTGTGCGATGACCATCGAGCCCGGTTGCGGCGCGATCACGGTCTCGACCGGTTGGTCGGCGATCTGGCGCGTGACAACGGTTTGCGCCTGCGCGACGGACGTCCCCGCCGCCAGCGCAACACCAAGGGCCAGATAGGAGATGTGATGTCTCATCATTGCGAACTCCATGCATTTGCGCTCCGGATGGAACGATTCGAGCATGGAGGCCAACGCCCGGCCGCGGGCTTGCGTTCCTGTTTGCGCGGGTTCGTTTTTGAACCACGGTCAAAGCGTCTTGGAACCGCGTTCCCGCGCCGCAAATTTGACGGCGCAGCACCCAGCCCGGGCCATACTTGCCGCCGCAGCCTCGTTGTCCCTCGCGGAACCGCGCTCGATTGACCAGGGCAATGGCGGGGTGCAGTCTGCACTTTTCACGCAGTGCAGATTCGGCGTTTCAGTCGCGCAGTCGCGGGCACCCTGGTTGGCGCGGGAGGAACCGGCATGTTCGGCATCAGCGATTTGTTCCAATGGGAGCGCTTCGTCACCCCCACGATCATCAAGGTGTTCTTTTGGCTCGCCGTGGTCATTTCGGTCCTGGTCGGGCTTGCCGGCGCGGTCTCCGCGCTCGCCGCCATGGCGTACAATCCGTTTGTCGGCATGGTCTTCCTGATCGCGAGCCTGCTTGGCGCCTGCATGGGCGTGGTGGCCTCGCGCATCGTTGCCGAATTCGTGCTCATCGTGTTCCGCATCAACGAGCATCTCGGGGCGATCAGGAATCAGGGAACGCTCAGTAGTCAGTAATCAGACTTCGTTCATCTTTTCTGATTACTGACCACTGATTACTGAGGACTGAAGCGGACGTGCAATACGTCGCCGTCCTGAACTACGTAATCCTTGCCTTCGAGCCGCATCTTGCCTGCATCGCGCGCGCCGACTTCGCCGCCGCAGGCGCCATAGTCGTCATAGGCGATGGTTTCGGCGCGGATGAAGCCGTGTTCGAAATCGGTGTGGATGACGCCGGCGGCCTGCGGCGCCTTGGTGCCGCGCGTCACCGTCCAGGCGCGCGTCTCCTTCGGCCCGGCAGTGAAGAACGTCAGCAAATCGAGCAGCGCATAGCCGGCGCGGATCAGGCGATCGAGCCCGGCCTCCTTGAGGCCGACCGCGGCGAGATAATCGTCGCGCTCTTCGCGGGCGAGCACGGCGATCTCCGCCTCGATCTTGGCGGAGATGACGATCGCGGCCGCGCCTTCCTCTTTCGCCCTGCCCTCGACCTTGCGCGAATATCCGTTGCCGTTCGCCGCCGAGGCCTCCTCGACGTTGCAGACATAAAGCACCGGCAGCGCGGTGAGGAGACCGAGCATATGGTAAGCGCGCTCCTCCTCGGGCTTGCGCTCGGTGAGGCGGGCGGGCTTGCCCTCGCGCAGCAACGCCAGCGCGCGGTTGACGAGATCGAGCTGCTCCTTCGCCTCCTTGTCGTTGCCCTTGGCTTTTTTGCTCAAGCCGTCGACGCGCCGCTCCAGGCTTTCGAGGTCGGCGAGCATCAATTCGGTCTCCACCGTCTCGATGTCGGCGATCGGATCGATGCGGCCCTCGACATGGGTCACGTCGGTATCCTCGAAGCAGCGCACTACATGGACGATGGCGTCCACCTCGCGGATATTGGCGAGGAACTGATTGCCGAGCCCCTCGCCTTTCGAGGCGCCACGCACCAGACCGGCGATGTCGACGAAGGTCAGCCGCGTCGGCACGATCGTGGCCGACTTGGCCAGCGCCGCGAGGACCTCCAGCCGCTTATCCGGCACCGCCACCTCGCCGACATTCGGCTCGATGGTGCAGAACGGATAGTTCGCTGCCTGCGCTGCCGCGGTTTCGGTCAGCGCGTTGAAGAGCGTCGACTTGCCGACATTCGGCAAGCCGACGATGCCGCATTTGAAGCCCATGGGCGGTTAGACGCGAGCGCTTCGCGAAGCAGCGGGTAGCCGCGTCCATTCTGTGTCGTAGTCCGTATATAGTAACCCGCGCATAGGCATCTTCGCGGTCCATCGCTCATCACCGATGGACACGTCGAGCCTCGTCGCTCCAGAATCGCGCATGCGCTGCTCCTCCAAAAGCTGCCATGCAGCGCATTCAACCGAAACCTGACGCTTCGCAGCGGATGTTTCCAGCCACCGCGCAAGCTCGTCGGTCAGGTCGATAACAATCGATGCCACGTTCGTCTCCTAACGTCTCACTATTGGCTCTTTATATCGTCGTTATTCGTTGTCTGCGCAAATCCCTTGGCCACCATGGCGAGGTGGACTTTATTCTGAAAACTCGCGTCCTGGCCGCGCACCAGCAGATCGACGTTGTCGGCGATGATGCCGGTCAGCGCTTCGACCCAAGCGCGCTCGCTCTTGGCGAAACCGCTGAGCACGTAATGCTCCACCAAATCCTTGTGGCCGGGATGGCCGACGCCGATACGCACCCGCCGGTAATCGTCGCCGATATGCTCGCTGATCGAGCGCAGGCCGTTATGGCCGGCAATGCCGCCGCCGACTTTGACCCGAACCCTGCCCGGCGGCAGCTCGATCTCGTCGTGGAAGACGGTGATGTCGCCGGGCGCAAGCTTGTAGAACTGCGCCGCCTCGGCGGCGGCGCGGCCCGATTCATTCATAAAGGTGCCGGGCAAGAGCAGCAGCACGCGCTCCCCGCCGATCGGCCCCTCGCAGGCGAGCCCCTGAAAGCGCCGCCGCCACGGCGCGATGCCGTGGCGGGTGGCGATTTCCTGAACCACCGTGAAGCCGATGTTGTGGCGGTTGCCGACATAGCGCGCTCCCGGATTCCCAAGTCCGACCAGGAGCAGCATCGTTTAGTCGCAACCTCACTTCTTCTCGGGCGCGCCACGGGCGGCGGGCGCTCCAGCGCCGCGCGCCGGCGCCG
>JARLIY010000019.1 GCA_031291475.1 Xanthobacteraceae bacterium | reverse complement strand
TCCGCGACGGGCGCGTGTTCGGCGGCAACGCCTCGATGGCCTTCGCCGAGCTGGCCAAGCTCTGCCGGGTCAACCGCGTGCAGCTCTCGGCGGCCGGCTATTACCAGACGCCGGAGATCCACTGGGACCGCGCCAGGGCGACCGGCAAGCCGTTCTTTTATTTCGCCTTCGGCGCCGCCTGCTGCGAAGTCGTGATCGACGCGCTGACCGGCGAGATGAAGACGCTGCGCGCCGACATCCTTCACGACGTCGGCGCCTCGATCAATCCGGCGCTCGATCTCGGCCAGGTCGAAGGCGCCTTCATCCAGGGGCTCGGCTGGCTGACGACGGAAGAGCTGGTGTTCGACGCCAAGGGGCGGCTGACGACCCACGCGCCGTCGACCTACAAGATCCCGGTCGCCTCGGATGCGCCGCCCGACTTCCGCACCCGCCTGCACATGCGGCCCAACCCGATCGATAGCGTCTACCGCTCCAAGGCGGTCGGCGAGCCGCCGTTGATGCTGGCGATCTCGGTCTATTCGGCGATCCTCGACGCCGTGCACGCCACCGCGCCGGAGGGCCAGCCCGACCTGCGCGCGCCGTGCACGCCAGAGGCGATCCTCGACGCGATCCGGTCGATCGGGGGGTGAGACCCCTCTCCCGTTCGGGAGAGGGGCAGGGGCGAGGGCCCGCGGGCCTGACAATCCCGGGACGCGGACGAGCGATTTCAACGACCTGGGCGCCATTTTGTGTCCACTGCGGCGAGTGGGCGGAGAACCGTAAAGTATTGTGTCGAACCGCATCAGGTTTTGTTGGGCAGTTTAAAGTATTGTCAAAGCTTCACTTGACGGTGTCGCAAGCGACTTCAAAGTTTCACGGCTGCTGCAAGTCGACAGACGCGCCACAGCAAGAATCTCTTGCGGCGCGAAGGCCGTTGCTTCAAGCGAATGGCGTCTCGGCGACTGAGATTGATCTTAGCGCTGGTTCGGCAATTCTCAAAGATATTGCCGCGCTCGCGAGCACGACACGCCGGTCCGGGCGATAAAAGGAAATGACGGGCGTGTCACCGTAATCCCCGCACGCCCCAGGCGAGCGACGCGACTTGGCGGCGGCGGAGCGCGAAGCTGCGACCCGCGACGAAATTCCGCAATTCATATCACGTCCCCGTAATGCCCGTAATGCCCGAACTTGACTTCTCGTATCGGGACTTCAGTTCGGAAGGGTGTCAGGTTCGTCTGCGGTGATAGAATGCAGACGAGGAAAGACCATGGAAGAGTCGGCACCTAAAACCGGCGTCATCTTCCCTCCGTCGCAAGTCGACGGAGGAGACTCGATTGCCGCGACGTTCGCCACCATTGGCCGCGTCATAAATGCTGTATGCGAGCACCTTGTAAGCGCGTGGGAAAAGGGGGAACGGGACTACAATCGAGGGGCCCGCCTGCGTGCTTTGCAGCGCCGCCGCCAGTGGAAGAAGGCGGACCGGCCGCGACTACTTGCCCTCGGGGTTTCCTCGCAATTGATCGAGCGGCATGTGGGCACGAAGCGCCTCGGGCGCCCTGTCGTGAATCAGCATAAGCCGCTCGCCCATGCCCTGGAATCGATTTTCCTCGCAGTGTTGGCGCTCGACGATCGGAGAACGAAGCCGCACGAGCGACTTTCGATTTTGAAGCGTTTGCCGATGTGGTGGCCATACTTTGTCGAGGCTCTGTATCGGGGCGAGCGTGAGAGCGCCAAAGCAAGGCGTCTTCGGTCGCCCTCTATCGAGGCGGAAGTCATCGTCGGCAAAGCACTGAATATGTCGCCGGAGGCAATTCATAAGGTGTGTGGCGACGTGCGCCGTGGCCGAAAGAAAGGGACCGCTCTACCCGATTGCCGCGCAATGACAGTGGCGGAATTTGAGATGTGGAAGCGCACCGGCAAGCTTCCAAAGGATCTGATCTCCGAGCAAGTCGGCACGATTTCGAGGTTGGCATGATTTCACCTGAAGAATACGCTTCGGCGGTCCGTACAAATGACGGAGAATTTGCGTTCGTCCAGCTCGAATCCAAATTTCGAGCAGTCTTAGAAACGAAGCTCGAAAAGGCGGAGAACAATTACGGCTACAATTACGCAGTCATCGAATATATGAATCACACTCTTGCTGCGGCAAAGTCACTAGGGCTGGAAGGCTTTAAGGAATGGGAGGTTCCTAGTCACTCTGTCCGCGACGTAAGTGATCGCTATCGTGACTTCGTCACCGCAGTCGATCACTTCAAAGTCCAAGTGCAAATTCGGAACGCCAAGAGCTACAATCGCTACTCTGTCGCGCTCGACGGAGACGAGAAGGACAAGATTCGTTCATACGTCTCCCATATAAAAAAGATCATCGACGAATGCTCGCTAGGTAAAGCAAAGAAGGAGCGTTTATATAGCAAAATCAATGCGTTTCTTGCGGAGGTTGATCGTGATCGTACCCGCTTCGAGCAATTGGCCGATCTTACAATGGGTTTGGCGCATCTTGGAGCTGAAGCTGCGGAAGAACTTGAACCTGTTCGCAAACTACTTCATACAATTAACGTTTTTATGGGGCGCGTGAAGGAATTCGAAGACAGTGCGCTGTCGCTGCCGCCGTATGCTGCCCCGGCGCGACTTCCGGCCCCGCCAAAACAGTTGTCCGCGCCGTCGGAGAAGGGAGCAACTGATTTAGACGACGACATTCCTTTTTGAGTTCAAATGGGGATTGCGAGGGCGTGATACGAATTTTCGAAATTTGCCCTCCGCGATCGGCGCCGCCCCTCTCCGTCACACGCCGCACCGTCGGCCTCATGAAAGCATGAACGTCCGCGGTTGTGTGCCTGTCAATTGCGCGCTTCGCGCGCCGCCTCCGGCGGCCGAAGGCCATTGACAGGCTCACAACTGCGGAAACAAGAGGCTTTCATGAGGTCGACGGCGCTCTCCGCCAAACGGCGACGAACGTCGAGCCGGTCGGGTCGCCGATGAGCCCCCTCTCCCGTTCGGGAGAGGGGTAGGGGTGAGGGGCCGCGCGCCCGACGAAGTGGTTTCACCGCGGCCGCGGGCGTCTGTATGATGCGTCGCAGGCGCTATGCCTGCGCCTCGTCGATCCCCTCACCCCTGCCCCTCTCCCTCTGGGAGAGGGACGCGCTCGCGGGAAAGCGCCGGGCCGCCGGCAAGCCCGCCTCCGCCACGCACGGGAAATCCGCCCCTAGCGCTCCTATATGCAGGACCCCTGGACCTCAGCCACGGCGCGACCCGCGGCGAGCCGGACCGCTATCGCAACGCCGACGGAGCTCTTGATGGCCGCGCTTTCGATCCTCGATCTTGTCCGGGTTACCCAGTCGACCGACGCGCGCGGGGCGCTCGACAATGCGCGCGACCTTGCCGCCAAGGCGGAAGACTGGGGCTACCGGCGCTTCTGGATCGCCGAGCACCACAACATGCCGGGCATCGCCAGCGCCGCCACGGCGGTCGTCATCGCCCATATCGCCGCCGGCACGCGGCGCATCCGCGTCGGCGCCGGCGGGATCATGCTGCCCAACCACGCGCCGATCGTCATCGCCGAGCAGTTCGGCACGCTGGCCCGGCTGCATCCCGGCCGCATCGACCTCGGGCTCGGCCGCGCGCCGGGAACCGACCCGATCACGGTGCAGGCGTTGCGGCGCAGCCTCGACGGCCTCGACAACTTTCCGCGGGACGTCTTGGAACTCCAGGCCTATTTCGCTCCCGCGGCGCCTGGCCAGCGGGTGCAGGCGGTGCCGGCGGCCGGAACCGAGGTGCCGCTATGGATCCTGGGGTCGAGCACCTATGGCGCGGCGCTCGCCGCCGAACTCGGCCTGCCCTACGCCTTCGCCTCGCATTTCGCGCCGGAGCAGCTGACGGCGGCGCTGCAGGTCTACCGCAGCCGCTTCAAGCCTTCGCCCGACGCCGAGCGACCGTATGCGATGATCGGCGTCAACATCATCGCCGCCGACAGCGACGGCGAGGCGCGGCGCCTGGCGACGACGCAGCAGATGTCGATCGCCAACATCTTCCGCGGCGAGCGGGGCTTAAGCCGCCCGCCGATCGACGACATCGACAGCTATTGGACGCCTTCGGAAAAGGCGCAGGCGCTGCGGTGGCTTTCGCGCTCGATCGTGGGTTCGCCGGCGACGGTTCGCGCCGGCATCGAGGCGCTGGTCGCGGAAACCGGGGCGGATGAGCTGATGATCGTCTCCGACGTGTTCGATCATGCGGCGCGCTTGCGTTCGTTCGAGTTGATCGCCGCCGCCTATGCTCCGGCGGCGATCGGGCCGGCGCGTGAAGACGTGGCTTGAACCCCGGCTGCCAGCCGTTGGCTCGGATTACGGTTACCTACATTGGACTGCGCCCCTCGCCTGAGACACGCCAGTTCGGCGACAAGGCGATCGGAGGTTGGCGTTTCGGGGTCGGCGGTCGTTCTGAACGCGGTCGCGACGGCGATCGGCGAATTGCCGCCGGGGGCCGAGCGCAAGCGATCGACGTCGTCGACGAAGGCGCCGATGGCGCGCCGCGCGCCTCAGGCGCGGCGCGCGATCCCTTCGCGCTGGGGCGGCTCGTTGCGCGCCGCGAGCGCGTCCGACAATTGCGACGGCGAGGCGAATTGGATGCGATTGCGTCCGGCGGCTTTCGCTTGGTAGAGCGCACGATCGGCTTCGGAATAGAGGCGGTCGAACGTCTGGTCGTCGTCGCGCAACGCGACGCCGGCCGAAATGGTGACGCGCACCGCGGTCTTGCCGACGATAATCGGCGTCGCGCTCAGACGGTCGCGGAAGTCGAACAGTCGTCGC
>JARLIY010000139.1 GCA_031291475.1 Xanthobacteraceae bacterium | reverse complement strand
TCGGCGCAGATCAGCCGCGTCAAGGCGCGGTCGGAGTCGCTCACACCGATTTCGAGCAATTGCGCGGCGCCGCGAATGCCCGACAGAGGATTCTTGATTTCGTGCCCGAGCATGGCCGCCATGCCGGAAACGGACCGCGCCGCGCCGCGATGCGTGAGCTGACGGTCCATCTTCTCGGCCATCGCGCGTTCTTGGATCATCACCACGACGCCCTCGTCGAAATCGGACACCGGCGTGACGAAAAGATCGACCAGTTTCTCCGTCCCGAGCCGCGGAATACCGAGATCGACGCGATATTCAGTGATGGCGGAACTTTTCTCCTTCACCTGCGCGACGAGGGCCAACAAGACCGAGTCACGTGGAAGCAGATTGGCTAGAGTCTGCTGCAGCAGGATCGAGCGGCTGATGCCGAAGAAGGCTTCGGTCGCGGCATTGGCTTCGACGACGAAACCGTCGGGCGCGATCGCCAGCACCGGATGCGGCAGCGCGTTCAGCAGTTTCGCAGCATCGCGAAAGGCCTCGCCTGCTTTCTGCGGATCGCGCCGGCCACGCGTGGTTTGAACCGATCTCTTTACGCTCATGCTGCGACCGCGCGTTCCTCAGATTCGAACAGACTTTCGAGAAGCGATTCGACTTCCACCGGATTTTCGCTGACGACAAGGCGGCGGCGTAGACCCGCGGCATCCGGGCTTTGCACATAAGCCGCGTAAGCCGCCAGATGTTTGCGCGCATGGCGCAGACCCTGCGCCATCCCCATCAGCCCCAGTAAAGTGCGATAATGCTCGATCGCCACGGCGCAGCGCGCTGCGGCGTCGAGCGGCGGGCGCTGCGGCTGCCGCGCCAGATGCCGCGCGACCTCGCCGACGAACCACGGCCGGCCGACCGCAGCGCGGCCGATCATCACCGCGTCGGCGCCGGAAAGCCGCAGCATGTCATCGGCATCCGCGAGACTCTTGCAATCGCCATTGGCGACGACAGGCAGAACTGTTGCCTGCTTCACCTCCCGGATCGCGGCCCAATCGGCCTTGCCCTGGTAGAACTGACATCGGCTACGGCCGTGGACCGTCAGCATTGCGACACCCTCCGCCTCGGCGCGGCGGGCGAGTTCTGGCGCGTTCAGCGAAGCGGCGTCCCAGCCGAGCCGCATTTTCACCGAGACAGGCACTTTGACGGCGCGCACGACAGCGCGAATGAGAGCGGCGGCAAGGTCGAGATCGCGCATCAGCGCCGAACCCGCAAAACCGCCAGTGAC
>JARLIY010000138.1 GCA_031291475.1 Xanthobacteraceae bacterium | reverse complement strand
GCCGGCGCGGGCCGCACGGCGCGCGGCCGCCCGCGGCTCGCCGAGATTGGCGAACAGATCGGGCGTCTTCGGCGGTTGCGATTTGGCGGCTTTACCCATGCGCAGGTTTCGACCTTGGCCGGCGATATTGGCGGAATTGGCCCAAGCGTGTGGGCCACGGCGACGAATCAACCGTTAAATATGCCACGGGGACGGCAAAAGCATTAAGGGCGCCGGGTCAAAGGTCCGCGGGCGCGATTGACGCTGCCGGATCGGGCCTCTATATCGCCGCCCATGCCAAGCGTTTTTGTGACCATCGCTGCCGCCAACAGCCGCCTCGGCCGCCGCCGTCGTATCCGCGATACGGCACGCGCGTAAACGCTCGTGCCGCCGGCTGCCGCGGCACGCTTTCCTTGCAATTCTTCCGCGGACGCCGGCTTTGTGCTTCAAAGCCAATAGGTTGAATCATGCCCGCGACAGAGAAAAAAGCGAAGATCGGAATCCTCGGCGCCTCCGGTTATACCGGTGCGGAACTGGTGCGGCTACTGCTCCGCCACGCGCGCGCGGAAATTGTTCTGCTCACGGCGGACCGGCGCGCCGGCAAGCCGATGGCGGACGTATTTCCGCAATTTGCGCCCTACGCGTTGCCGACGCTGACCGCGCTCGCAGAGGCCGATTGGCTGAGGCTCGGCCTCGATCTTTTTTTCTGCGCTTTGCCGCACGGCACGACGCAGACGGTCGTGAAGGATTTGCTGGCGCGGGCGCCGGCCCTCAAGGCGGTCGATCTGTCCGCCGATTTCCGCCTCGCCGACCCGGCCGCTTACGCGCGCTGGTACGGGCATCCGCATGCGGCGCCGGAGCTGCAACAGAAGGCGGTCTACGGCCTGACCGAAATCTACCGGCAGGAGATCAAGGCGGCGCAGCTCGTCGCCAATCCCGGTTGCTATACGAGCTGCGCCGAGCTCGCGCTCATCCCGCTCCTTAAGGCGAAGGCGATCGATCCCGACGAGATCGTTATCGACGCCAAATCCGGCGTCACCGGCGCGGGCCGTGGCGCCCGCGAGGACATGCAATTCGCCGAAGTCTCCGAGGGATTCCATGCCTATGGCGTGGCGCACCATCGCCACATGGCCGAGCTCGACCAGGAATTTGCCAAGGCCGCCGGGCGCGAGGTCGTCGTCAGCTTCACGCCGCACCTCGTGCCGATGAATCGCGGCATTCTTTCAACGATTTACGTGCGCGGTCTGAAAGCTTCGCCGCAAGACCTTCATGCCATACTTTTAAAGTCTTACGCGAACGAACCCTTCGTGCATGTGCTGCCGTTCGGCGCCATCCCGCAGACCCGCCATGTGCGCGGCTCGAACATGACCTTCATCGGCCTTGCCGCCGACCGCATCGCCGGCCGTGCCATCGTCGGGTCGGTGCTCGACAATCTCACCAAGGGCGCATCCGGCCAGGCGGTGCAGAACATGAACCTCATGCTCGGCTTTCCCGAGACGATGGGGCTCGAACAGGTGGCGCTGTTTCCGTAAGGTCGTCTGGGCTACGTTTCGGCGTCAATGCGGCGCAGGGCGTGTTGCCAGCGTAATAACCGTTCGTCCGCCGTAATCAGCATCGCATCGTGCGCGATTGCAGTTGCCGCAATGAAGCGATCGGCGGGATCAGCATGTAGATCCTGAATTTCGCCGGCAAGAATGGCAATTTTTCCAGTAAGCGGAAGTTCGGTAATGCCTGTGCTCAGTAAAAGCCCGCGCATCTCTTCGGCGGAAGTTAGGAAACGCATTCGACGTTTGGCGACAAGCAGGGCGATTTCCCAAAAGCTGATTGCGCTGACTGCAAGCTGATGCTCGGTGAGAGCTTGGCGGACAATTCGCCGACACTTCTTTCCCAATGAGTTAGTGTCGAATGCCGACCAAACCGCCACATGTGTGTCAAGCAAGATCACTTCAATGCTTCCCATTCAACGTCAATGGGTGAAATGATATCACCGAGAATTTCGCCGCGGCCTTTCCAGATACCAATTATGTCACGTTTTAACCCTTTGTGCGGCACCACTTCCGCCACGGGCTTGCCCTTTTTCGTGATGATCAAGCGATCACCGGTGCGCTCAACCTCGTCCAGAAGGGCAAGACACTTGGCTTTGAATTCAGATGCTTTGATGATCCGCGACATGGCAAGCATTCCTATATGACCATGGTCATTGACCATGGTCATATAGCATAAAGACTCCACTGTCGGCAACGTAGCTTCGCCACGCCCTAAGCCTGCACCTTCACGTAACTTCCCGGTGCGTCCTCGATCGGTTTGAGCTTGCCGTCACCGGGGATGCGCGCCGGCGCTTCCATCGCGTCCCGTTCCTTAAGCCAGGCAAGCCAGTCCGGCCACCACGAGCCGGGATGCTCGGTCGCCTTTTCGAGCCAACCCTCGAGGTTGGCGCTGCGCGGTTTCGGGCCGGTCCAAAATTTGTATTTGTGCTTGTCCGGGGGATTGACTACGCCGGCCATGTGGCCGGAGCCGGAGAGTACGAACTTCACCGGGCCGCCGAAATATTTGCTGCCGAACAGAACCGACTTTGCCGGCGCGATGTGGTCCTCGCGCGTCGCCAGATTGTAGATCGGCACTTTGATGGCGTGCAGGTCGACCGGCGTATCGCCGAGCTTCATCGCGCCTTTGGCCAGGTTGTTCTCCAGATAGCAATTGCGCATATAGAACGAATGATTGGCCGCCGGCAGGCGCGTCGCGTCGGAATTCCAGTATAGCAGATCGAACGGGAAGGGCGCCTTGCCCTTGAGATAATTGTTGATGACGTAGGGCCAGATTAGATCGTTCGAGCGCAAGAAATTGAACACGGTGACCATCGATTTGCCTTCGAGATAACCGCGCCCGGCCATGCGCTGCTCGATCGCCTTGACCTGATCCTCATCGACGAAGACCTTGAGATCGCCGGCATAGGTGAAGTCGACCTGGGCGGCGAGCAACGTCGCCGACACGATACGCTCGTCGCGCCATACCGCCATGGCCGCCAGCGCGGCAGCGAGCATGGTGCCGCCGACGCAATAGCCGACGCCGTGCACCTGTTCCTCGCCGGAGGCGTCCTTGATGGCGTCGAGCGCGGCGAGCACGCCCTCGCGCACGTATTGTTCGAAGCTCTTTTGCGCGAGCCGCGCATCCGGGTTGACCCAGGAGATGCAGAAGACGGTGAGGCCCTGGTCGACGCACCATTTGATGAAGGATTTTTCCGGCGTGAGATCGAGCACATAATATTTGTTGATCCACGGCGGCACGATCAGCAGCGGCCGCTTGAGCACGGTTGGAGTCGACGGCGCGTACTGAATGAGCTGCATGATGTCGTTCTGGAAGATCACCTTGCCGGGCGTGATCGCCAGATTGCGGCCGACCGCGAACATCGAGGAATCGGACTGCCGGATCTTGAGGTGGCCGCCGCCGGCCTCGACGTCCTCGGCGAGCATGTGCATGCCGCGCACCAGGTTCTCGCCGTTGCTGGTCAGCGTCTCGCGCAGCAATTCGGGATTGGTCAGAACGAAGTTCGACGGCGACAGCGCATTGCCGATCTGCCGCATGTAAAACTCGGCCTTCTGCTTGGTGTGCGGATCGAGATCGGCGTCGCTGACCAGTCGATTGGCCCATTGGGTCGACAGCAGATAGCCCTGCTTGAGGAAATCGAAGAACTGGTTCGAAGTCCATTCCGGATCGACGAAGCGCTTGTCGCTGGCGGCGGGCGTGGCGATCGGCGCGGTCTGTTCGCCGGTGAGCCGCTTCACCGCCGACGCCCAAAGATCGAGATAGGCCTTGCCCAGCCGGGTTTGCAGCTCGATCGTGCGCTGCGGATCGGCCATCCAGTATTGCGCGACGTGTCCGAGCGTCTTGACGACTTCGTTGATCTCGTCCGCCAACTCAGTGTTGTCGCGGCCCTGCTCGCGCGGCTTGAGATAGGCGGCAAGCGCCCGTCCGCCTTCCTCGACGAGCCGCGCCAGATTGCGCGAGAACACCTCGACGTCGACGCTGCCGATCTTCATCGGTTCTGGTGACGGCGCCCGCACGCGCTTTCCTTCCTCTCCCCAAGGGCGACAAAACTCGCCCATGCCGCAGAAATGGGCCGCGCGGATCGCACGCGCAAGGCAGGCCCACCGGCTGGCGCAAAAGCCGCCAAACGGGCGATTCGCGCCAGTCCCGCGGACCTTGTTTCGACCATATTAGCGCGGTATCTGAATGACTTGTGACCTTTCAGTTGGCTTTTGTAAACCATTGCGGCAGTAAGCTATTTCAGTCAAAGCGCCGGCAAGCGGGCATGGAGCCGGCTTGGAGGGGCCCGTGAGGGCAGAGCAGGGGACGGGCGTGAACGGCTACGGACGCATCGCTTGGCGCGCGCTTGGAACCCTGGCTCTTGCCGCCGCGGTGGCGGTCCTCGTATCGGGTTGCTCGGAGCTCGGCTTTCCCGCGGTTCACGACATGCCGGCGCCGCGGGCCGACACGACGCTCACTCCCGATCAGGTCAAGCAAGCGACCGACGATCTTATTTCGCAGCGCGATCACTTGAGTACCGAAGCCCAAACGACCGGCCAGCTCACTCCGGTCACGAAGGCCGCCACCAATCCGTCCGGCTCGCAGCCGCCGCGGCCGCCGGCGACGGTGCAGCCTGCATTGCAGGTTGTCGATCCGGCCGTCCCGCAGACCGCCGGGGCCTACGCCAGACCGTGATAACTTGAGTGTAGAGGGTCGCCCAAGCGACGCGTCGTTGCCACCATGGAAGAATTTTACCGCATCCGCCGGCTGCCGCCTTACGTGTTTGAGGAGGTCAATCGCGCCAAGGCCGTGGCGCGCAACGGCGGCGCCGACATCGTCGATCTCGGCATGGGCAATCCGGACCTGCCGGCGCCCGCGCACGTGGTCGAAAAGATCAAGGAGACGATCGGCAAAACGCGCACCGACCGTTATTCGGCATCCAAGGGAATCCCCGGCTTGCGCCGCGCCCAAGCCGGCTATTACGCGCGCCGCTTCGGCGTCAAGCTCAATCCCGACACGCAGATCGTCACCACGCTCGGCTCCAAGGAAGGCTTCGCCAACGTCGCGCAGGCGATCACCGCGCCGGGCGACGTGATCATCGTTCCCAATCCGACCTATCCGATCCATGTCTTCGGCTTTCTCATGGCCGGCGGCGCCATCCGCTCGGTGCCGGTGGAGGCCAATGCAGAGTTTTTCGGCGCGCTCGAACGCGCGATCAGACACACCATCCCCAAGCCGATCGCCATCGTCACCTGCTACCCGTCAAATCCGACCGCTTGCGTCGCCGATCTCGATTTCTACCGCGACCTCGTGGCGTTTGCGAAAAAGCACGACGTCTTCCTGCTTTCGGATCTCGCCTATGCCGAGGTCTATTTCGAGGACAATCCGCCGCCCTCGGTGCTGCAGGTTCCGGGCGCCTTCGATGTCGCCGTCGAATTCACCTCGATGTCGAAGACCTATTCGATGCCCGGCTGGCGCATCGGCTTTGCCGTCGGCAACGAGCGCATTATCGCCGCGCTGGCGCGGGTGAAGTCCTACCTCGATTACGGCGCATTCACGCCCATCCAGGTGGCGGCGGCGACCGCGCTCAACGGCCCCGACGATTGCATTCACGAGATGCGCGCGATCTATCGGCGCCGCCGCGACGCGCTCGTGGAATCGTTCGGCCGCGCCGGCTGGGTCGTGCCGCCGCCGCAGGCGTCGATGTTCGCCTGGGCACCGATCCCCGAGCCGTTCCAGCCGCTCGGCAGTGTCGAATTCGCCACGCTTCTGGTGGAGAAGGCGAGCGTGGCGGTGTCGCCCGGCGCCGGCTTCGGCGAGCATGGCGAAGGCCATGTGCGCATCGCGCTGGTGGAGAACGAGCAGCGCATCCGGCAGGCCGCCCGCAACATCCGGCGCTTTCTTGAAACGGGGCCGGAAATGCTGCACAACGTCGTACCGCTTGCGACGCGACGTTAGTCGGCGTCGCGCTCTTTCATTCCAGGTTAGCGACGTTATGGCCAAGCCGTTGAAAGTCGGTCTTGCCGGGCTGGGAACCGTCGGCACGGCCGTCATGCGTCTCCTGGAGCATGAACGCGATAAGCTCGCGGCGCGCTGCGGCCGGCCGATCGAGGTGGTCGCGGTCAGCGCGCGTTCGCGCGGCAAGAAACGCGGCATCGACCTCAAGAAGTTGCGCTGGTTTGCCGATCCCGCAAGGCTGGCGGCCGATCCGGAAATCGACGTACTGGTCGAGGTGATCGGCGGCGCCGGAAACCCGGCCAAACGCGCCGTGGAGACGGCGCTTGCCGCCGGCAAGCCGGTGGTGACCGCCAACAAGGCGCTCTTGGCCAGCGAGGGGTACAAACTGGCGATGCTGGCCGAGCGCCATGACGTGGCGCTCAATTTCGAGGCCTCGGTTGCCGGCGGTATCCCGATCGTCAAGACCTTGCGCGAGGGATTGAACGGCAATTCGTTCAACCGCATCTACGGCATTCTCAACGGCACCTGTAATTACATCCTCTCGCGCATGGAAGAGGATCGGCTCGCCTTCGCGGAATGCCTGCGCGAGGCGCAGCGTTTGGGCTACGCCGAGGCCGATCCGTCGTTCGACGTGGAAGGTCACGACACCGCGCAAAAGCTTTCCATCCTGGCGAGCCTCGCTTTCGGGACCAAAGTCGATCCCGGCGCGGTTTACGTCGAGGGCATTTCCTCGATCACGCTCGCCGATCTCGACGCGGCGGCGGAGCTTGGCTACCGCGTCAAACTTCTCGGCGTTGCGGTGCGCACCGAAGCGGGCATCGAGCAGCGCGTGCATCCGACGATGGTGCGCAAGGATTCCGCGATCGCCCAGGTCATGGGCGTGACCAACGCGGTGACGGTCGATGCCGAAGGGCTCTCCCCGATCACATTGGTCGGCCCCGGCGCCGGTGGCATGGCAACCGCTTCCGCCGTCGTCTCCGATCTGGCCGATATCGCCCGCGGGGTGCGCATCCCGCCATTCGGGCGTCCCGCCGCGCGCATGACCGCGATCCGCAAGGCGCCGATGCAGCGCCACGAGGGCGGCTATTATATCCGCTTGCTGGCGCGCGATCGGCCCGGCAGCGCCGCCACCATCGCGCGGCGGCTGGCGCAACGGCAAATCTCGCTGGAGTCGATCGTGCAACGCCACGAAATCCGACCGCCAGGCGGCGGCCAGGCCGGCCGCTCCGGCGCGCCGGTCCCCGTTATCCTCATTACCTACGCGACCAGCGAGGACGCGGTGCGCAAGGCCCTCGCCGCTGTGCGCCGCGACCGGGTAATCTCCGGGCGCCCGCAGGTGATCCGGATCGAAAAGAACTGACCGCAACAGCAGGCGTTATCGCAAGGAAAAGAAGATGGCCTCGATCACCGTTCCGCACAGCATGATGCTGGAGCGCATTCTGGCGATGGAGATTGTGCGCGTGACCGAACGCGCGGCGGTCAATGCGGCGCGGCTGCGCGGATGCGGCGAAGAGAAGGCCGCCGACCAGGCCGCCGTCGATGCCATGCGGCGCGAGCTCAACAAGCTGCCGATCGACGGCACGGTGGTGATCGGCGAGGGGGAGCTCGACGAAGCGCCGATGCTGTTCATCGGCGAGAAGGTCGGCGCCAAGGGCGGGTTCAAGGTCGATATCGCCGTCGATCCGCTCGAAGGCACGACGTTGTGCGCCAAGAACATGCCCGGCGCCATCGCCACCATCGCCATGGCCGAAGAGGGCACGCTCTTGCACGCCCCCGACATCTATATGGACAAGATCGCGATCGGCCCCGATTATCCGAAAGGGGTGGTCGATCTCGACGCGCCGGCCGATGAAAATATCCGCAACCTCGCCAAGGCCAAGGGCGTGAAGCCGCAGGCCATTACCGCGATGATGCTCGATCGCCCGCGCCACGCCGATCTGATCGCGGCCGTGCGCAAGGCCGGCGCCTCGGTCAGTCTGATCACCGACGGCGACATCGCCGCCGTCATCCACACCGCCGACCCGGACAAAACTGGCATCGATATCTGTCTCGGCATCGGCGGCGCGCCCGAAGGCGTGCTGGCGGCGGCGGCTTTGCGTTGCATCGGCGGCCAGATGCAATGCCGGCTGGTGGTCGATACCGAGGAACGGCGCGAGCGCGTCGCCAAGATGGGCATCAAGGACCCGCGCAAGAAATATCAAATCGAGGACATGGTGCGCGGCGACTGCCTCTTTGCGGCGACCGGCATCACCGACGGCCGCATGCTCGCCGGCGTCAAGTTCGGCGACGGCATCATCGAGACGCAGACCGTGGTCATGCGCTCGGTCACCGGCACCGTGCGCTGGATCAAGGCCGAGCACCGGCAACTGGAGAAGTTTTAGGCGGTTGCATCGACCCGCCGCGTGGGCGTGGAATCGGCTAGGCTTCGTCGATGGGCTTCGAATCACGCGGATTTACCGTGACCGACGGACTTTTCCTCGGTGTCGAAAATTCGGCGACCGGGCGCGCCTGGCGCGACCGGCTGGACGAGCGCGGTTCCGCGCGGGCGCTGGCGATCGCCCAGCGCCACGATGTTCCCGAGTTGCTCGCCCGCATCCTCGCCGGCCGCAATATCGAGGTCGATGCGGTCGAGGCGTTTCTCGATCCTTCGATCAAGCGGTCGATGCCCGATCCGGACGTGCTCACCGCCATGCCGGAAGCGGCGGCCCGCATCGCCGACGCGATCATGGGCGGCGAAACGATCGCAATCTTCGGCGATTACGACGTGGACGGCGCCACGTCGGCCGCGTTGCTCGCTCGCTTCCTGCGCCAAGCCGGCATCGAGCCCCTGATCCACATCCCCGACCGTCTGTTCGAAGGCTATGGCCCCAATGTCGAGGCGGTGCGCGCGCTCGCCGCGCGCGGCGCGACGCTGCTGGTGACGGTCGATTGCGGGACCACGAGCGTCGAGCCGTTGGCGCAAGCGCGCGTGCTCGGCGTCGATGTCGTGGTCATCGATCACCATCAAGCCGACGAGACGCTGCCGCCGGCGGTGGCGATCGTCAATCCGAACCGGCGCGACGATCTTTCCGGCCTCGGTTATCTCGCCGCGGTAGGTCTCGTCTTTATGACAGTCGTGGCGGTGAACCGGGTTTTACGTGCCCGCGGTTTCTGGACCGAAAATCGCCGCGAACCCGATCTGCTCACATTCCTCGACGATGTCGCGCTCGGCACCGTCGCCGACGTGGTGCCGCTGATCGGGCTCAACCGCGCCTTCGTCGCCAAGGGTCTCATCGCGCTGCGCCGGCGCACGCGCGCCGGCCATGTGAGCCTGATGGATGTGGCGCGCCTTTCCGGGCCGCCCGAGGCCTGGCATCTGGGTTTTTTGCTCGGGCCGCGCATCAATGCCGGCGGGCGCATCGGCCGCGCCGATCTCGGCGTGCGGCTCCTGCTCGAAGACGATTCCGTCGAGGCGGCGCGCATCGCCGCCGAGCTCGACCGGCTCAACCGCGAGCGGCAGATCATCGAAGTGGAGACCGTGGCGCAGGCCGAGGCCGAAGCCATGGCGGCGCTCGGTATCGAGGAGAAAGGCGCGGTGGTGGTCACCGCCTCGGAGGGCTGGCATCCCGGCATCGTCGGTCTCGTGGCGGCGCGGCTGAAGGAGAAATTCGGCCGCCCGGCCTTTGCCATTGCGCTCGAACCGGGCGGCATCGGCACCGGATCGGGACGTTCCATCGCCGGCGTCGATATCGGCCGCGCGGTGCGGCGCGCGGTGGCGGAGGGGCTGATCGAAAAAGGCGGCGGCCACGCCATGGCCGCCGGCGTGACCTTGCGCAAGACCGCGCTCGCGCCGCTGCGGGCTTTCCTCGAAGCAACGCTTGCCGACGATGTCGCCGCAGCGCGCCGCGCCAACGGTCTCATGATCGACGGCGCGGTGAGCGCGGCGGCGGCCGACGCCGGCCTTGTGGGGCTGATCGAGCGCGCGGGGCCCTTCGGTTCCGGCAATCCGGAGCCGGTGATCGCGCTGCCGGCGCACACCGTCGCTTATGCCGAAGAGGTCGGTCAGGCGCATATGCGCGTGCGGCTCAAATCCGCCGACGGCTCGGGCGTCAACGCCATCGCTTTCCGCGCCGCCGGAGGCAAACTCGGCGCCGCGCTACTGGCGAACCGCGGCCGCCGCGTGCATGCCGCCGGCTCCTTCGCGCTCGATCGCTGGCAGGGCGAAGAGCGCGTGCAATTCCGCCTCACCGACATCGCTCCGGCCGAGCCGTTCGGCGGGCGGTGAACGGTCAAATATCGTTGGGCGTCAGTCCGATGCGTTTAGCGATGCGAGCTAGCATCTGTGGACCGATTTCATCACGGTCGTGGAAGGCAAAGACGTAATCCGGCCAGCCCGTCCGTTGTAGAACCCAGTTTGCCGTTTGATGGTCCAACCTTGACGCAACAATGCGGCCAGAACGCGCTGCGCCTTCGCGGCCGGCCAATCGCTCATGCCGCCTTGAAAACGTCCGCGATTTCGCGGGGCAATGGCTCGCCGTGGTCAAGGCGGTCGGTGATAACGCGCAATGCCAGTGCTTGAACCTTGGCGCTCGCGTCGGCTTTTGTCTGTCCGTAGGCCAACACGCCGGGCAGCGCCGGTACTTCCGCGATCCAGCGGCCGTCTTCTTCTTGCTCGCTCTCTATTCGAAACATGAGCACAGATTTATAGAGTTTGTTGCTTTCGCTCAATACTATTGCTGAACTATTGCTGAAAGCAGCTAACTTACACCTCAATCTGCCCCTCAAGATAAAGCGCTACCCGTCCGGCGATGCTCACGCGGTCGCCGTGGAGCGTGCAGCCAAGCGCGCCGCCGCGGCGCGAAAGCTGGCGCGCTTCGAGCTCGGTCTTGCCGAGACGCTCGGCCCAATAGGGCGTGAGCGTGCAGTGCGACGAGCCGGTCGCCGGATCTTCGGGCACGCCTTGCGCCGGCGCGAAAAAGCGCGAGACGAAATCGACACCGTTTTCGCCCGGTGCGGTGACGATGGCGGCCCAGCAATCGACCTTTGCGAGCGCGGCGAGATCGGGCTTGAGCGCGGCGATCTCGGCTGCGCTGCCGTAGACGACGAGATGATCGCGGGCGCGCAACACTTCGCGCGGCTCGCCGCCCAACGCCGCAAGCAGGCCCGGCGGCGGTTCGGCGGGGCGCGCGGGCCGCGCCGGAAAATCCATGGCGAGCCTGTCGCCGTGGCGGGCGACGGTCAGTGTGCCGGCTTTGGCGGTGTGAAAGCTCACGGCCTGGCGTTGCGGTTCGAGAAAGCGCATGACCACGTAGCCGCTGGCCAACGTCGCATGGCCGCAGAGATCGACCTCGACAATGGGCGTGAACCAGCGCAGCGCGTAATCGCCGCCAGCGCGGACGAAGAAGGCCGTTTCGGAAAGATTATTCTCCGCCGCGATCGCCTGCATGACCGGGTCCGGCAGCCAGGCCTGTAGCGGACAGACCGCGGCCGGGTTGCCGCCGAACAGGCTGTCCGTGAACGCATCGACCTGATAAATCGGCAGGCGCATCCGACAAGAATGCAATAAGAGGAAGGAAATGGCCAAGCTCAATCTGTCGATCGCCGTGCGCGACTACGACCGCACCCGGCCGCTTACCGACGGCGAGGTGCAGATCGACGGCGTCGATCCGGTGTTCATGGCGCTGCCCCCGGAGGAGATATTTTTCCGCGCTTTCCGCCGGGCGGAATTCGATATCTGCGAATTGTCGATGTCGAGCTTCACGGTCAAGACCGCGCAGGGCGGCTGTCCCTATGTCGGCGTCCCGGCCTTCGTCTCGCGCACCTTCCGCCACACCGCGATCTATGTGCGCACCGACCGCATCAAAAAGCCGGCGGACTTGAAGGGCAAGAAAGTCGGCGTGCCGGAATATCAGCTCACCGCCAATGTCTGGGCGCGCGCCATCCTCGAAGACGATCACGGCGTCAAGCCGTCGGACATTCACTGGCTCCGCGGCGGGCTGGTCGAGGCCGGGCGGCTGGAAAAAATCAAAATTACCTTGCCCAAGGACGTGAGACTCGACGATGTGCCGCCGGGGCGGACATTGTCGAGCATGCTGGAATCCGGCGAGATCGACGGCGTCATCGCGCCGAGGGTGCCGACGCCTTTCGAGCGCGGGCATCCGCATGTCGGCTGGCTGTTTGCCGATCCGGTGGCTGCCGCCAAGGACTATTACAAACGCACCGGCATTTTCCCGATCATGCATCTGATCGGGATCCGCCGTGAATTGGCGGAACAGCATCCCTGGCTGCCCGCCGCCGTGTTCAAGGCGTTCGAGCTCGCAAAAACCGTAGCGCTGGAAAAACTCGGCGATACCTCGTCGACCAAGGTCACTTTACCTTTTGTCGAGGAGCGGTTGATGGAGGCGCGCGCGCTGATGGGCGAGGATTTCTGGTCCTACGGCGTCGAGAAGAACCGCAAGACGCTGGAAACCTTCCTGCGTCACCATCATTCGCAGGGGCTGTCGTCGCGGCTCGTCAAGGTGGAGGAGCTGTTCCACCCCGGGACGCTGGAGACATATAAGCTGTAAGAAATTTCCTCCCCCGCAAAGCGGGGAGGGGGACCGCGCGAAGCGCGGTGGAGGGGGCGCCCCCTCCGGCTCGTTTCACTCGCCTCCTCCCCCGTTTCACGGGGGAGGAAAGATCATTTCGCCGGCTTAAGCTTCACATGGATGTTTTTTTCCTGCGTGTAAGCCAGCATCTCCTCCATGCATTCCTCGCGTCCGATGCCGGATTGCTTGTAGCCGCCGAACGGCGCGCCGAGGAAATGCTTGGACACTTCGTTGATCCACACAAAGCCCGCTTGCACGGCGGACGCGGTGCGGTGCGCGGTCGAGAGGTCGTTGGTCCAGATCGAGGCGGTCAGCCCGTATTCCACGGCATTGACCTGTTCGAGCATCTTGCCCTCGTCGCTCCATTTGAAGATTGAGAGCACGGGCCCGAAGATTTCCTCGCGCGCAATGCGCATATTCGGCTGCACGTCGGCGAACACCGTTGGCTCGATGAAGAAGCCTTTGGCGAGCGCGGGATCGGACGGCTTGCCGCCGCCGTGGAAAAGCCGCGCGCCTTCCTGCTTGCCGGACTCGATGAAGCCGAGGATACGCTCGTATTGCATCTTGGAGATGATCGAGCCCATCGTGGTCGCGCGGTCGGTGGCGATGCCCGGTTTGAAATGCGCGATCTTGATTTTCACGCGCGCTAGCACAGCGTCGTAGATTTTCTCGTGGATGAAGGCGCGGCTGGTCGAGCCGCAGGATTGCCCGCACCAGGTGAAATTCATGCCGCCGACGACCCCGCTGGCGACGTCGTCGGGATCGGCGTCAGGGTAGGCGATCAGCGCATTCTTGCCGCCGAGCTCGAGCATCACCGGCTTGAGCGTATCGGCGGCGGCCTTCATCACCGCGCGCCCGGTCGGCACCGAGCCGACGAGCGCGACCATGGCGACGCCGGGATGCGCGGACAAAGCCGCGCCGGCTTCGCGGCCGCCAGGCACGATGTTGAGCACCCCCGGCGGCAGGATGCCGCCGATCAGTTCGGCGAGGCGGAGCGACGACAGCGGTGCCTGTTCCGGCGGCTTCATCACCACGGTGTTGCCGGTCGCCAGCGGCGCGCCGGATTTGCCGGCGCAGAACATGAAGGGGTGATTGAACGGAATGATGCGGCCGACGACGCCGCGCGGCTCGCGCACGGAAAAATTGACAACGCCTGGGCCCATCGGGATCGACGCGCCCTTCATTTCCGTCACCAGGCCGGCGTAGAAATCGATCTGCGCGGCGGCGACGGTCGCATCCATCACCATCTCGTGGACCGGATTGCCGCAATCGGCGGCGTCGATCAGCGCGAGTTCCTCGGCGTGCTCGCGCAGCACGTTGGCGACGCGCTTGAGGAGCCGCGCGCGCTCGAGCGGCGGCGTGTTGCGCCAGCCCTCGAAGGCCGTCTTCGCCGCGCCGATCGCGGCGTCGATATCGGCAGCGCCGCAATCGGCGACCGGACCGAGCGATTCGGCCGTGCCGGGATTGATCGTATCCACATAGCGGCCGGATTTCGGCTTGTGCCATTGCCCGCCGTAATACGCGTCGCGGTGCTCGGGAAGATGGAGCGGCTCGGCTTTGACGGATTTGAGCGGCACGGCGGTATTCATGTTTCCTCTCTTTTCAGCTTTTGGCGCGCGTCATCGCCGCGGTTAAGCCTGCGCTGTAACCGGGCTCGACGCGCACATCGACGACGGCGACTTGTCCGGCATCGACGGCGGCGATGGCTTTTTCCAGCGCCGCGGGAAGGTCGCTCGCCTTGGCGATCGGGCCGAAGCCCGCGGCACCCTGCGCGCGCCCCATGGCGGCAAGATCGATGTCCGGATCGGCCATGCGCTGGCCGATCCATTTATTTTCCACCGGCCGCGCCCGCATGCGCGCCATGCGTTCCTGGTGCAGTTCGTCATTATAAAAGGAACGATTGTTGGCGATGACGAACAGGAGCGGAATTTTGTAGTGCACCGCAGTCCAGACGGCGGTCACGCCCATGAGATAATCGCCGTCGCCGCAGACCGCGACCGGCAGCCGGCCGGAATTTTTCAGCGCCAGCGCCGCGCCGACGGAGATGCCCGGGCCGCCGCCGACGCCGCCGCCGCCGTCGGAGCCGAGGAAGTCGAGCGGATGGCGGAACGTCCACCAGCGGTCCTCGCAGGAGATCGGCAGATGGGTCAGTGTCGTCGGCCGCGCGCCGATAACCTGGCGCAGCGCCCGCGCGATATGCTCGTTGGTGAAGCCCGCGGGCTCGCGATCCGCCGCTTGCGCCTGCGGCTGCGGCGCCACGCGGGGCTTGCCCGCGCCGCCGATGGCCTTGACCAGTTCCGGCACGACCAGATCGGGATCGGTGGACAGGAACAGATCGACCGGCGGCAAAGCCTGATGGTCCATGCTCCAGCCGTTATGGATGCGGTGATCGAGCGAGATTTGAATGATTTTGGCGGCGGGGGAGGGCCCCACCGCGCGCAATGCGCCGGCGAGATCGACCCAATCGAGGCTCAGGATCACGTCGGCATGGCGGATGGCGGGGATCGTGTCGGGCGTGACGTCGCGCGGTGCGCCGGCATGGAGCGGATGATCGGTGGGGAAACTCGCGCCGATTTTGAGGTCGGTGACAACTTGGGCGCCAAGCGCTTCGGCGAGCGCGACGCGGGCATTCCACGCTTCCTCGCCGCGCGAGGTGCGGCCCGCGAGCATCACCACCTGCCGAGCCGATTTGAGCATCGCCGCCGCTTTGGCGATGAGGTCGGCGGGGGCGGCGGTGACGACCGGCGGCATATAGCGCGCGGCATCGATTGGCGGCAGCTGCTCGGCGAGCTTTGCTTCCTGCATCTCGGCGTCGAGGTTGATATAGACCGGGCCCTGCGGCGCGGTGTTGGCGATCCAGGTGCCGCGAAGAAGCGCCTCGCGCGCGGCGCCCGGCGAGGCCGGCTGATCGTCCCATTTGGTGTAGTCGCGCACGAGCGCGCCCTGATCGCGCGCGGTGTGGATCCAGTCGATCCACGGCCGCCTTTTCATGGCATCGACCGGGCCGGTCGCGCCCAAGACGACAACCGGCATGCGGTCGCACCAGGCGTTGAAGATCGCCATGGACGCGTGCTGCAACCCGACATTCGAATGCACGGCGGCGGCCATCGCCCGGCCGGTGACCTTGGCATAGCCGTGGGCGATGGCGACGGCGGATTCCTCGTGCACGCACAGCAGCATCTGCGGCGCGGTGTTGCCGAGATAATTGACGATGCTGTCGTGCAGGCCGCGGTAGCTCGCGCCCGGCGTCACCGCGATGTAGGGGATTTCGAGCGCGCGCAAAGTCTCAGCGACCACGTCGCTGCCGAACCCGGGCGCGTTGACGCCGGCCGGCGTCGGGCGTTCCAGCACGCCGATCGGCGTGTCGGTTGCGGCCGGTTTCCCGGAATGGCGCGCGGTCGCGGGTCGGTACGGAGGCATCGGCGGCATTCCTCGAATTCCAAGGCTCGTCGGGCGGGATCGAACCGGATCACGAGCCCTGACGCAAGCGGGCGAGCAGCTTGACGCCAGCATAGCCGTCGGCGGGCGCGATGCCGAGGCGGCGCTGGAACTCACGCGCGGCAATCGTCGTGGCGAGGCCGACGCGGCCGTCGGCGCCGCCGGTATCGAAGCCGAGCGCGGTGAGCCTTTGCTGGATTTCCTCGATCTCGGCCAGCGTCGGCGACGGCTCGCTGCCGGGGAATTGTTGCACGAAAGGCGCGCCGCCTGTGCAGCGGTCGCCGAGATGGACGAGCGCCAGCGCGTAGTTCATTGACGGATTGTAGCTCTTGGCGGCGAAGAAATTCGGACCGATGAGGAATGCCGGACCTCCCGGTACCGGCACCCAGGCGCGCGCCGTGGAGTCCAGCTGCGGATAGGGCTCGCCGTCGGCGCGCACGACGCCGAGCGCCTGCCAGGCGGCATAGCTGCGCGACGTGCGGCTTCCGTGTCCGCCGGGCATGCGCACCTCGTAGCCCCAATGTTCGCCGCGTCGATAATTGCCGCGCTCGACGAAATAGCGCGCGGTCGAAGCGAGCGCGTCGTCGGGCGGCCCGTAGGGCGAGACGTTGCCGTCGCCGTCGTAATCGATACCGACATGCAGCCAGACTTCCGGCATCCATTGGGTGTGGCCCATGGCGCCGGCCCATGAGCCGATCATGTCCGCGGGTGTCGCCCAGCCACGCTGGACGATGGTCAGCGCGTTGATCAACTCGCTTTCCCAATAGGCGCGGCGGCGCGGCTCGCCCCAGGCGAGCGTCGCCAGCGACGGGATTACCGGCCGCATGTGATTTTTCTCGACGACGGGATCGCCGAACGCCGACTCGATGCCCCATACGCCGAGCATGAAGGCGGCTTCGATGCCAAAATCCCGTTCGATGCGGGCAAACAGCGGCGCGTAGAGCTTGGCTTTTTCCTTGCCGGCGCTGATTTTCCAGTCGGAGGCGGCGCGATTGAGGTATTGCCAGAGCTGCAGGTTGAACTCGGCCTGGTTGCTGATCGCTTCGAGCCCGGTCGTGTCGGGCTCAACCGCGCTCATGACGCGCGCGTAGGTCTCCGGCTCGATGCCGCGCGCAATCGCTTTTGAGCGGAAGGCGTCGATCCACCGCTCGAACGGCATGGTGGCGGCGCGCGCGTCCGCGATCCTCGGCACCATCGATCCGGCAAACGCGCCGGCGATGGCCTTGAACAAAGCGCGTCGCGCAATGCGCGGCGGCGGTGGCGTCCTCGCCTTGTTTGCGGTCACTTCGGGTCTCGCTCTCCGGCGCGCTCTTCGGCTCGGCGTTGGCCTGCACCATAGCATCCGCCGGCAATGCCGGGGGAGCGGCCGAACGGGCCAGTGCCGCGCCGTTGACGACTTGCCCGCGGGCGCCGATCAGCCGCTCGTAAGCCGCGACCAAGGTCATGTAGGGATTGACGTACAGCCAGCCCTGCCGCGTCGGCACTTGCACGTTGAAGTGCAGGTGATAGGACGTGCCGCCCTCGCGCGCGGCGTAGTCGCCGACCGGACCCAGCACTTCGCCCTCGGTTAGCACGCGGCCACTGACGAGGCCCGCCGAATCGAGCATGTGCGGATTCATGTGCAGGTAGCGGAAACGGATATGCTCGCCGGGCGCGTCGACCATGAGATAGAGCGCTTCGTTGCCGACCGTGCGCAAAGCCACGCCGTCGCGCACGGCGACCACCTCATCCTGATAGGGCTCACAGCGATCGGCGTCTTCGTTGCGCAGCTTGCATGAGTTCGGCCTGATATCCTCGCCCTGATGGCCGAGTCCGCCGGGGCATTGCGTGACTTCATAGTGGCGGTGCTCGCAGAAATTATCCCGCCACGGATAGGCGTAGTTTCTCGTCTCGTCGTTGAACAGCCGCAACTCGTTCACGCGGCAACGATACGCGGCGTCCTTGCCGTGGCCGCCGAGCCGGATGAGGCCGGTCAAATCGCAATTGCCCCAGTTCATAAAGGATTGCGAGTTGATGTAGGCGGGCGCGTGCGCCATTGGGAAGCGAATCGCGGCATAGACGGTCGCATCGGCGCGGCCGCCATGGCCCTGCATGCCGGTGCCGGGCAGGAGATCGCCGGGGGGATCATAGGTGAAGTCGGGCGAAATCCGCTCCGGCCGCGCGATGGTCGGCGGTGTGGCTGGCGCCGGCGCGGCGGGCGGCGCGCCGCCCGCAATGCGCAGCGCCTTGAGGAAACGCGTCGCGATCTGGTCCGCCTCGCGACAGGAAATGTGGCGCGCGTGTCTTTCGCCGTCGGAGCAGAGAATCGAGACAAAATACGGCGCGCCGAAGCGCGTGAAGATGTAGCGCAAGCGGCTTTCAAGGAGGACGCGGCGTATGCCGGGAAATTCCGCCTCGAGCGCCGGCACCGGCGAACCCTGGTCGACGGCGGGACCGTCAAGCTCGTAGATTACCGCCGAGGCGGAAATCTGCACCTCGACGGGCCGAACGAAGTTGAGCCCCCGGCCGGCGGCGTCGCTCGGCTGCACCACAAACGCGGCATCGTAGCCGGACGGACCGGGAAAGAAAAAAGTCGGCGCATGAAAATCCGCAAAATAGGTGTTGCCGTCGCCGGCCTTGCCTTGCGCTTGATCGCGCAGCAAGGCGGCAGTGTCGAGCGGCAGCAGGACCGGGACGCTGCTTGCGGCAATTTTCGGCAAGAGCTTTTCCGTCACGGCGTTGAGGCGGGCGAGCGCGTCGCGCGCGTCGGCGGTGGCGTCGTCGCGCGACGGCGGCAGGTCCAGGCCCGGCGAAGCCGCGCGCGCCGCGTCCCAGTCGATGGCGATGGTGGTAACCTGCGCACCTTTCATCTCCAGTGCCGGCGCCGGCTGTTGCGCGCTTTCTTGCGCCGCCGCGGGCACGGCGAGAAGAAGCGCGGCGAGCGAGCAGGCCGCGGCAATGTTGCGCGAATTCGTCATTGATGCGCGGCCTGCAATTCGCTGGGCCCCCGCAGCCTGGTCATGAGATTGTCGAGGCTCGCGGCGAAGCGTTCGATATCGAAATTCAACGGATCGTCGTGACCGTTGGGGATGTCGGCATCGAGCGCCGCATGGAATGCCGGAATAAGCCAACGCTCGGCGCGAACGCTCGTGATCACATAGAGGAGCGCGAGCCGGTCATATTGCGTGCCGGTGAAAGCGGGATCAGGCGTCTGCGCGTCGTTACGCCGGCTGCGGCCGGCGCTCCTTCGCGGCTGGATGAGCTCGACATGCAGAAACAGGCCCTTCAACGCACCGGAGAAATTCGCCGCCTGCTCGAATCTCGTTTCGCGCCAGGGAATGGACAGTTCGTGGTTGAGCAGCATCTCGCCGGCGCGATTGACGACCACATGGGCCTTGCCCCAGCCGTCGTCGCATTTGAAGTCGGCGAGCCTGTTCAAATTCGAATCGCCGTTGATGTCGCTGGGAAAAGGCCGGCGTCCGTAGTTCGGGCCGCTGGTATCGTGGATGACGAAGTAGCGCGCCATCGGCGCGTCCGGATCATTGTCGCGGGCGCGCGATACCGGCAGCCACAGATACGCGGCGAAATCCCATTCCAGATTCTCCCTGGACAGAAAGCCGCTTAATACTTCGCGGCTGGGCAGGCCGGTTTCCTCTCCGACCCGGCTGGCGAGCGCCGACGGCAAGCTCGGCGGCGCCGGCGCCAGATTGCGCGAACGATCCATGCCGCGCATCAGGCATTGGGCTTGCTGCGTGGGCTCGCCCTGAAAGGTCAAGCTCGCCGGATCGAACACGCAAGGGCCCATGGTCTCGACAAAGAACGGCGGTCGGAAGTGGCTGGGCTTGCACTCAACGCTCAATGCCGACGTCGCGCCGAGGCCGAGCATCGCGCCGCCCAAGCCGATCGCGATCAGGCGCGCGCGCCAGTCGCGGCAACAATAGGTGACCTTCGGCGCAGCGCCCACGGTTCTCATCCCAAACGCGGAATGCGTACTATCCTCACCAACGCCCGCGCTGCCAAGCGGTGCCGTTCCGCGAAGCAGCGAAAATGCGGGTAAAAGTTTCTCCGCCGCTGCATCCGGATAAAATGGGACGCATACGATGAATGATTGTTCAGCATGCGAAGCGGCGCGCGTGGGCCCAAGGCGCATGGCGGCCTTGAATCCGCTGCCGATCGGCGCCTCTTACTCGGGACAGCTCGCCGGTCTATCTTAATGAAGGAAGTTAAACTGCGGTCTGGCGGCAAGGAGTTGGCCATGGATCAGGTCCTCGAACGGCAATCCACGCCTGAAACCATCCCGGCGATCGAGGCGACTCTGAATTACCTCGTCGACACCGGCGAGAAGATCGTCACCGAAGCAGGCCCCGGCGGCACCGCCGACATGCGCGGCGGCAAACTCGACCCACGCCGGGTCGTCATCCGTAACGGCCGCCCGCTGGCGAGCGATCTGGTGCTCGATCGCGAAGGCTTCCGCTTCGTGCGCCACGACACCGGGATCGCCGACTTCTACAGCGATGACGAAGTTCGCAAAGTCTATTATCCGGAGATGGAAACGCTGGTGAAAGCCGAGAGCGGCGCCTCCCGCGTCGTCGTCTTCGACCACACTTTGCGCACCGCCGACGACGCGCTGCGTGAACAGCGCAAGATTCGCGAAGTCGTGCCGCGCGTGCACAACGATTATACCGAATGGTCCGGCCCGCAGCGGGTGCGCGATCTCCTGCCGGACGAAGCCGAGGCGCTGCTGCGCCGCCGCTTCGCCATCGTCCAGGTGTGGCGGCCGATCCGCCATCCGGTCGAGAGCTTTCCGCTGGCGATCTGCGACGCGCGCAGCGTCTCCACCGACGATCTGGTGGTTTCCGAACGGCGCTACCCCAACCGCGTCGGCCAGACCTACGCCATCACCTATAACCTGAACCACAAATGGTTCTGGTTCCCGCGCATGCGGCGCGAAGAGGCGATCGTTTTCAAGGTGTACGACTCGCTCAAAGACGGCCGCGCCCGCTTTACCGCGCACACCGCTTTCGAAGATCCGACCTCGCCCGCAAACGCGCGTCCGCGCGAGAGCATCGAGATTCGCACGCTGGCGTTTTTCTGAAGCGACATTCCGGGGCGCGCCGTAGGCGCGAGCCCGGAATCCATAATGACAAAATTGGCGGAACTGGCACCGCGAGTGCCTGCTTTCAATGATAGTGGGTATGGATTCCGGACAGCCGCTTTGCGGCTTCCGGAATGACGCGCATCAATCTTTCGCCCGCTCGATGTAGGTGCCGTCGGCTGTGTTGACCACGATCTTGGTGCCGGTGGTGATGAAGGGCGGCACCATGGTGCGCGCGCCGTTGGAAAGGACCGCCGGCTTGTAGGAGGACGCCGCGGTCTGGCTTTTGATCGACGGCTCGGTCTCCGCCACTTCCAGTGTGGCGCGCGGCGGCAGCTCGATGGCGACCGGCCTGGCTTCGTGCAGGCTGATGGTGACTTCCATTTCCGGCTGCAGATAGGCCGCCTGGTCGCCGATAATGTCGGCGGGCAGCGCCACCTGGTCGTAGGTTTCCATGTTCATGAAATGGTAGCCGTCGCCGTCCTGGTACATGTATTGGTGTTTGCGGTCTTCGACGAAGGCGCGCTCGACTTGCTCGGTGGTCTTGAAGCGCAACGACAACTTCACGCCATCGGCGATCCGCTTCACGTCCATCTGGGTGACGGGCGTGCCCTTGCCGGGATGGATGTTCTCGGTGGCCATGATGACCCCGAGCTTGCCGTCGATCTCGACGATATTGCCTTTGCGCAGCGAGCTGGCGATGACTTTCACGGTATCCTCGAAATTATGGTTCTATGTCGGGGCGCACCATACCGATCCTGAGCCCGACCGCCACATATTTCCTTAGAGCGCCGCGTACAAGGATATGCCGGAAAGCTTCCCCGCCGCCTCGCCCTTATGGGCCGCGCATGTGCACGGCGACCGCCGGCCGTTCCTGCTTGCGCGCAACCGCATCGTGGCGGCTTTGCGCGCGTTCTTTGCCGCGGCCGATTTCATCGAGGTCGATACCGGAGCCTTGCAGATTTCGCCCGGGAACGAGACGCATTTGCACGCTTTCGCAACGACGCTTGCCGCCCCGGACGGCACCGCGTCACAGCTTTATCTGCGCACCTCGCCGGAATTCGCCTGCAAGAAGCTTCTGGCGGCCGGCGAGCGGCGGATCGTCGAATTCGCCAAAGTGTTCCGCGACCGCGAGCGGGGTGCGCTGCATCATCCCGAATTCACGCTCGTCGAATGGTACCGCGTCGGCGAGCCCTATCGGGTCTTGATGGACGATTGCGCAGCGATCCTGGCAAAGGCGGCGGAAGCGGCCGGCACCAAGCATCTGACCTTTCGCGGCCGCGCGGCGGACGCTTTTGCGGCGCCTGAGCGGCTGACTGTGGCGGAAGCTTTCACCCGCTTCACCGGCATCGATCTTTTGGCGACGTTGCCCGGCGGAGAGCCGCACCGCGACGGTCTGGCGCGCGCGGCGCGCGCCGCCGGAATCCGCATCGCCGATGACGACGGCTGGAGCGACATTTTCAGCCGCGTGCTGGTGGAAAAGATCGAGGTGCAGCTCGGCATCGGCCGCGCCACCATTCTCGATGGATATCCGGCGGTGCAGGCGGCGCTGGCAAAGCCGGCGGCGGACGCCCGCGTCGCCGAGCGCTTCGAGCTTTATGCCTGCGGCGTCGAGCTCGCCAACGGCTTTTCCGAACTCACCGATCCCGTCGAGCAGCGCCGCCGGCTCGAGCGGGAGATGACGGAGAAGGCGCGCATCTACGGCGAGCGCTATCCGCTCGACGAGGATTTCCTTGCCGCGCTTGCGGCCATGCCGCAGGCTTGCGGCATCGCGCTTGGACTCGACCGGTTGGTCATGCTGGCGACGGGCGCCGCGCGCATCGAACAAGTGCTATGGAATCCGTTGCCATGAACCGGCCGACCACCTTACGCAGCGTCAACGCCCTTTGCCGGCACGCGCTGGTGCCGCGCGACAAGCTCGGCGAGCTTGCCGAGGTCGCTTCGCGTTACGCCGTCGCCATCACGCCGGTCATGGCCGATTTGATCGATCCCGCCGATCTGCAAGATCCGGTGGCGCGGCAATTCGTGCCCGATGCGCGCGAGCGTAAGGAAGCGCCGCACGAGCGCCGCGATCCGATCGGCGACGAGCGCTTCAGCCCGGTGGAAGGCGTGGTGCATCGCTATCCCGACCGCGTGCTCTTGAAAATCGTCAATGCCTGCGCGGTCTACTGCCGCTTCTGCTTCCGCCGCGAAATGGTGGGGCCGGGCCGGGGAGGGCTGTCGCCCAAGGCACTTGCGGCCGCGCTCGGCTACATCGCCGGTCGACCGCAAATCTGGGAAGTCATCCTCAGCGGCGGTGATCCGCTTATTCTGTCGGCGCGGCGGCTTAAAAGCGTGGTCGCGAAAATTCGCGCCATTCCCCACGTCAAGGTGATCCGCGTGCACACGCGCGTGCCGGCGGTCGCGCCCGAGCACGTCGATGCCGCGCTGGTCCGCGCGCTGCGGGCAAAAGGCAAGGCGACCTTCGTCGTCCTGCACGTCAATCATCCGCGCGAGTTGACCGCGCAAGCGCGCGCCGCCTGCGCTCGCTTTGTCGATGCGGGGATTCCGATGCTGGCGCAATCGGTGCTGCTCCGCGGCGTCAATGACGATGTGGAGACACTCGGCGCGCTGATGCGCAAACTGGTGGAGTGCCGGATCAAGCCTTATTACCTGCACCACGCCGATCTCGCGCCGGGCACGGCGCATCTACGCACCACCATCGCCGAAGGCCGGGCGCTGATGCGCGCGTTGCACGGCCGCTACTCCGGCCTGTGCCAGCCGAGCTATGTGCTCGATATTCCCGACGGCTACGGCAAATCGCCGATCGGTCCGAACTATTTGAGCGAGGACGGGGCCACAATCGAGGATTTCAACGGGCGGCGGCACATTTATCCACCGCGATAGCGTCCGCTGTGCGCCGACAACATCCGGCTAAGGCCTCGATATTTTTGCACAATTACCGCCAAGCCTCTAAAATACCGTCCGCTAACATCCGATATAAGACGCTGAAAACCGATAGCCAGACCGCAGGTTTGGCCGCAGGGCTGGCACGGTTGCGCGGAGGACGGACATGGCGTCGTTGACGGTAAAGGGGGTGAAAAGCCTGCTCTCGAATGGCAAGCCTGGCAAGCACCGGGACGGCGGCAGCACGGGCGTGCGTGGCCTGCATCTCGTGGTCACGAACAAGCGCAATGCCAGCTGGCAGCTGCGCTTCCAACTTCACGGCAAGGTCCGCTGGATGGGGCTCGGCTCGGCGCGTGACATTGACTTGGACAAGGCTCGCGAGAAGGCCAAGGCGGCGCGCGAGCAGCTAGTCGATAAGATCGACCCCTTGGAAGCACGGCGCAGCAAACGCGCGGCCGAGAAGGCGGCGAAGGCGGCGCTGGCGGAGGCGACCTCAAAGGCGAAGACGTTCAGATGGTGCGCCGAGCAGTACATCGCGGCGAACAGCGGTATGTGGCGTAACACCAAGCACGGAAAGCAGTGGGCCTCGACGCTTTCGCGTTTCGCTTATCCGCTCATCGGCGACATGCTGGTGGGCGGCGAGCTTTCCGGCCTCGGCGCCGGCTTCTTCGTGCCGATGTTCGCGTCCGCAGCTATTTACGGGTGCGGGAAGGGACGACCGGTATATCTGGGCTGAGGCGTCCCCGCCCATAGATCCACTGACATCTGCCAGCGATCCATATAGATCCCGAGTCGAACAATCTTGTTGTCACCCGTAGCCGCAGGATCAAAAATGAAAACAGCGCATGTCGGAACCTGGGAGCTTTTTCCCGCTGGGTCAATATCTGAAAGAGGCTTCGAATACGCATAGTGACCGCCAGCAAACCACTGAGCCGCATGGGCTCCGGTGTTGAGCACGGCCTGAACAATTATCGTATTTTGATCGTCTGAATAGCAGTACGGCAGAATAACCGTATAACTGAGATCCGGAAAGCTCGTCGTAAGTTGCACGAATAAGTCGGTGACCTTCTGTGTTCCTAAAAACTGCGGGCCCAACCCACTCGCAGCGCCCGCTATGCCGACGATCGGCCTGGTAGGCGGGTTGTTCTGTGCGCAAAACACGTTACTCATGAGCCAGGTGATGTTTTTGTAATGGGCGGTTCCCGGCGTGAACACACTTAGGAAACTGGCAACTGTCGGGTCATTTGGACTGGGCATTGTGTCTTCCTCCAGCTCAGCTCGATCCAACGGCAATGCACACAAAAGAACCTAACCAGCGGTTTGAATTATACCTAAAAAGCTTCTTTTGCGAACGGTTTATGTCGGCGCTGACCACACAATGAGCGAAATTCCTGGTTTGGCAAAATCCCGCATTTAAAATTGTCACTTGCGCACGTCTTGGACTGACGGGGACGCCAGAGTGTAAAATAATAGGAAATTACAGAAACAAAATGTAGCAATTTTGACATGCGCGGGAGCGCCGGCCCCGCGCGTGTGCGAAAACAATATCCAGAGCGACTGTGTCTGTTTGTCGATAGTAAGCCTTGCCCGTAACGCAGTCACGTCACTGTAATTGTGAAGGATTTCTTGCGCTTCCTCTTCTGTGCTAATTTGCCAGTTCTCCGGTTAAGGAGGACCACGGTGGAGGCTGAGCGTAGACAAGTCACAGTCCTATTCACGGACATGGTTGGCTTTACGGCCTTCGCCGAAAAATCGGGGGAGGAGGCGGCATTTACGCTGATGCGGAGCCTCTCGCATCTCATGGACGAAGCCGTCCAAGAGCAAGGCGGAATCGTTCAGAGCTTCACCGGCGACGGCATAATGGCCGCTTTTGGTGCGGCAACTGCGTTCGAAGATGCACCGCTGCGAGCGTGTCGAGCGGCTTTATCTATCCTACAACGGCTGAAGGCCGCAGAACCCGATTTCGAGGTCGAGCATGGCACGCGGCCGCAATTGCGCATTGGCCTCAACAGCGGCGCGGCGGTGGTCGGTCAAGTGCAGCCCGGAACTGACGCTGCCATTACAATTCTTGGCGATACCGTCAATTTCGCCAAGCGCCTAGAGTCGCTGGCTCAACCAAATTCAGTGTACATGAGCCAGACCACGTATCAATTGGTGCAGGGCATGGTCGAGGCCACCGTCGTCGGCGAACATTCCATAAAAGGCAAATCGGAAGCTCAAACGGCTTATCGGCTGGATGCGATCCGTCGGGGGGTGACGCGGTTTGATGCCTCGATGAGGCGTGGCCTCAGCGCGTTTGTTGGACGAGAACGCGAACTGGAAGTGCTGGAGCAAGCACTCACTGAGGCGCGCTCCCAACTTCGTGTCATCGACCTGATGGCCGAACCCGGCATGGGCAAGTCGCGACTCCTTTACGAATTTCGCCAGCGGATTGGCGCCGACCGGGTGTTCATCCTTACCGGTAATTGTTCACCCGACGGTCAAGAGACGGCGTTTCTTCCGTTCCTCGAAGTCGTGCGGCGTGCGTTCCGGATCGAAGCCGGCGACACGGAACAGGAGATCGCACAGAAACTGGAAATGGGGCTAAGCACATTGGACATCAGATCGACGCTGAATCTCGGTCTCCTTCTTCATCTGCTCGGCCTAAAAGCTCCAGATGGCGCGCTCAGCGGGCTGGACGGCGCCTTGATCGGTCTTCGCACGCGCGAACTCTTGTTGCGGCTCCTGGAAGCGCGCTGTCGCCTTTCTGCGGTCATGCTGGTGATCGAAGACCTACATTGGATCGACAGCGTCTCCGAGGAGTTGCTCGGCCAGATCATCCGAGACGACCCGAAGTTGCCACTCCTCCTCATCCACTCGGCGCGGCCTGAATACCGGCCGGTTTGGCTCAATGCGAAGGGCGTAACCGCATTGCATCTGGAGCCTCTTCCAGCCGGCGAAATCCGTCAGCTCGTGCAGGCGCGGCTCGGCGCTAAGATCCTGCCTGCCCCGCTCGTCCGCCAAGTGGCGGAGAGAGCGGAGGGGAATCCGCTTTTCGCTGAGGAAATCTTGAGCTTTCTCGGCGAGCGAGGGGTGTTGCGCTCGACCGGCGGAAAAGTGGAGTTCGATCCAACAGCGGTGGCAATAGCCTTGCCGGCAAGCATCCAGAGCTTGTTGACCGCTCGCGTGGACCGCCTCGCGCCAAAGGAACGCAGGCTTTTACAAGCCGCCTCAGTCATCGGTAAGCGCTTTGATAAGGCATTGTTGGCGACCTTGATCGATGACGGCGACGACCTGGATACTCAGCTTGCAGCGATGCAGGCGCTTGATCTGATCTACAGCGAACGCGATTCGAGCGATTATTTTTTTAAGCACGCTCTGGTCAGGGACGCGCTTTATCAAAGCCTTCTCACTGAAGCACGAACCGAACTGCATTCCCTGATCGCGGAGGAAATCGAACGTCGCAGCGACAACCGTTTGATCGAAGTAGCCGAGGCTCTCGCACACCACTACGGCCAAACGAAGCGCGCCGATAAAGCCTTCACCTACCTTTCGATGGCGGGAAGCAAAAACCTAAGCGTCTACTCACTGGACGAGGCCGAGAGCCATTTTTTGGCAGCGATCAGGCTTGCTGAAGCACACCAGGAATGCGCCAGCGACCAGCAGACCGCAAAGGTGCTGGTGGAATATACGTTGCTTCTAAACGCCTTAGGCAAGGTGAGCGAAGTCGTAGACATCACCGACAAGTTCGCAGCGCGGCTCAATAATCTCGGAGATAGCATTCAAATCGTTTTAATCCTGCATCAGAAGGTATTCGGCCTTTGTTTCATGACCAGGTTTGAGGCAGCACTGGCGGAACAGGCAAAGATGTCCGCGATGGTAGAGCGGCTGGGGGATAGCCGCTCGCGGGCGTACTGTTTTGCCAGTCAGATTCTAATTTCTTCGGCAGTGGCACCTCAGGTGTTTACAGCGCACGAAACCGTCGCTCACAGTGCGATCGAGGCTGCGTCTAAAACTGAAGATGCTTACATTCGCAGTGTCGTTCGCTGGGTCATTGCCATTGATGAAATCAGCCGGGGAAGGATGGGTGTGGCGCGGCAGATCGCCGAGGAAATGAGCGCAATTGGGCATCAGCTCAATGACCCCCGACCGAGGGGGATGGGCATGGGAATTCTTGGCTGGCTTGCACTCACCAGCGATGACTACGGGAAAGCGCTAAACTATGCTGATGAATGCCTGCAGATCGCCTACACGCCCCAAGAGCGGATGAATGCCTTGGGTGTAAAAGGCGCCGCTCTCGCCTTGCTCAAGAAAATAGAAGAGGGGCGACTTGTATTGACGGACATAAGAAGGCGCTTGACCGAGCTGAACTGGCGCTACGAGCTGATTTTGTTGGATCCCGCCTTTGGCGTTTTGACGGTTTTGAGTGGAGAAATAGGAAAGGGAATCCGTATTATTGAGAATGCAATGGCGACAGCGCACCGCGACGGGTGGCGCGTGGCGGAAGATTGGGCAAAACTGTTTCTTTGCGAGGTCTATCTCGAGGTCATGTTTCCAAGAGATAGGCCGGCGCTGAACGTGCTTTGGAAAAACGCCTTTACATTAGCAAAGATCCTGATGACCGGTGCCGCTAGCATCGAGAGGCTCGTCTCCGAGACAATTCAAAATCCGCAATTCGACGCCAATGGGCATCATGTTGGTCGAGCTGAAATGATTCTTGGCATTCTCTACAAGGGAAAGAAAAAGCGGGCTCTTGCGATTGAGCATTTAAGCAAGGCAAAGCGGATCCTTTCTCAATTTGGACAAACCCCGATCCTCACGCGGGTTGAAGCTGCGCTCGCGGAACTGTGACGCGCCCTTCGTTTATTGTTGCGGTGAACGAAAGTGAGTGCCACGGATGATTGAAAGGGTTGTGACCCGCCATGGCATCAGCTTCATACTTGCTGCGGTGGCCCCATGTTCTTTGGACTTGCGCGAGCGTGTGCTTGACGCCGGCGCCCTCGTCGGCGGTGCCGTGGCCGCCGCAGCGACCGCGCCTTACTACTATGGCCCGTATGGTCCGTATTACGGACCGGCCTGCCGGCCGGTGTGGAACGGCTATTACTGGGTACGCGGCTGCTACTGAGAGAGCGGCGCCCTAGACTGTGCGAAAGGGCCCTGCCGGTTGGCGGGCCCTTTTCTTTCTTGCTGGAGCGAGAAAACACCCTGCGCGGCTGGACCTTCGGGCCCTTAGCGGGGCAACAAATCGCTTTTCTTTTGCCGACGAATCACGTCCTTGATTCTCCAGCGCATTCCGCGCTCATTGGAGGGAAACCACCATGGCGCTACCAAGCGAAACAAAGAAGCCGACCGCCGCGGTCAAACGGGCCGTTACGCTCAAACATCTCGCTGCGGCTTTGGCCAAAGAACATCAAATGACGAAACGGGCGGGTGAAGCCTATCTCGGCGATCTCGTCGATATGATCACCAAGCATCTGAAGAAGCGCGAGCGCGTCCGCATTGCGGGCCTTGGCATTCTCCAGGTCAGGAATCGCGCGGCCCGCATGGGGCGTAACCCGGCGACCGGCGAAGCGATCCAGATCAAGGCCAGCAAGAAAGTCGCGTTCCGGGCGGCCAAGGATTTGAAGATGGCGGTGTAACCGCCGTCGGTCCTGCACTTTTGCAATTTCCCCCGCCGATCGCAGTTGGCGGGGCAGTTTCTTTGGATGCGGGGCTTTGCCGCGTGTCGCTGTTTGCGTTTTGGCGCGCCCTACGGGACTCGAACCCGTGTTACCGCCGTGAAAGGGCGGTGTCCTGGACCGCTAGACGAAGGGCGCGGGCCACGCGCAAACGGCGCGGTGGGAAGGGCGCGACATATAGAGAGGATTGGGAGGAGCGGCAAGCAACCGCGGCCGCGGCCCCCGTCACCAATGCCCAGTATTGGGCATCGATTTCCAGGGCTCCTTTGGCGGCAGCGCCGCGCCCTTCTGCAACAGTTCGATAGACTGCCTGTCCGGGGAGCGCACGAACGCCATCATGCCGTCACGGGGCGGCCGGTTGATGGTGACGCCCGCCTCCATCAGCCGCTCACAAAGCGCGTAAATGTCGTCGACCTCATAGGCGAGGTGGCCGAAATAGCGCGCCTCGCCGTAATCCTCGCCGCCCTCCCAATTATAGGTAAGCTCGACCAGCGGCGCCGCCCGGTTGTCCGGCCCCTTGGCGACGAGTTCGCCGTCCCCCGGCGCCGCCAGGAACACCAGCGTGTACTTGGCCTTTTCGTCGACCCGCCGGCGGGTCTCCTTCAGCCCGAGCTTGTTGCAGTAGAAGTCGAGCGCGGCATCGAGATTCCGCACGCGCAGCATTGTATGCAGATAACGCATGATGGCACCTTGCTGGTATTAGACGGCAGTTTTTCCCTAAACTCGCGCCTGAACTTAGGACAATGCAATGAAGGTAGAAAGGATGGGCGTGGCCGATCCCGACGACGCCGCGGCGGACCTTGTGGGCATGATCCGGGAGGCAGGCGTGATCTTGCCCTTTACCGGCGCTGGCATCTCCACCGAGTGCGGTATCCCCGATTTTCGCTCGCCGGGCGGAATCTGGACCAAGAACCGGCCCATCCCGTTCGATGAATTCCTGCGCAGCCAGGAGACGCGCAACGAATCCTGGCGGCGCCGCTTCGCCATGGGCGACGCTTTCGGCCGCGCCAAGCCCGGCCGCGGACACCGGGCGTTGGCGAGCCTCTATCGCGCCGGCAAGGTGCCTGCGGTGGTGACGCAGAACATCGATAATCTGCATCAAGCCTCTGGCATCGCTCCCGAACATGTCGTCGAACTGCACGGCAATACAACCTATGCTTTATGCCTCGATTGTGAGCAGCGTTACGAAGTCTCCTGGATCCGCGAGCGGATGGAGGCCGGCAATGGCTGCGCCCCCGACTGCCCGGCTTGCGGCGGCTATATCAAGACCGCGACCATTTCCTTCGGCCAAGCGATGCCCGATTCCGCAATGCGGCGCGCCCAGGAGCTGACGCTGTGTTGCGATTTGTTTCTGGCGATCGGTTCCTCGCTTGTGGTCTGGCCCGCGGCCGGATTTCCCTTGGCGGCCAAGCGCAACGGCGCCCGGCTGATCATCATCAACCGCGAACCGACCGACTTCGACGACATCGCCGACCTAGTCGTGCGGGCCGACATCGGCACCGTGCTCGAACCGTTCGTCGATGACGCGTCATCCACCGATGTTCACAGGCTGTGACGCTTTTCCCCGTGTGTTGCATTTTTGTGCTTTTCCCTTTGATGGCCGGTGTTATCTTCAATTCAAGAGATTCGTGATGCGCCCGCGCGGGGCGCCAGCACAGAAGCGGCGGCCACGGCGTCATGGCGTCGGACGGGATCGAACCAAAATCAGCCGGGCTCGGACTCGGAGCCGATGTCGATCTTGGCGACGAGGCGACGCATGTCATCGAGGTTGCCGGCGTTATCAAATGGTTCGATGTTGCCAAGGGTTACGGCTTCATCGTCCCCGATAACGGCATGGCTGACGTGCTGCTGCACGTAACCTGTCTGCGCCGCGACGGCTATCAAACCGCTTATGAAGGCGCTCGCGTCGTCTGCGAGGTGCTGGCGCGGCCGAAGGGCCTGCAAGCCTTCCGCGTCATCTCCATGGACGAATCGACGGCGATCCATCCGGCGCAGATGCCGCCGCCGCGAACCCATGTTACGGTCGCCCCGACAAGCGGCCTCGAACGGGCGCAGGTGAAATGGTTCAATCGGCTTCGCGGCTTCGGCTTCCTGACGCGCGGGGAGGGGATGCCGGATATCTTCGTGCATATGGAGACTTTGCGCCGCTTCGGCATCACCGAATTGCGGCCGGGTCAGTTCGTGCTGGTGCGCTACGGACCCGGGCCGAAGGGCTTGATGGCGGCCGAAGTCCGTCCCGAAAGCGGCCCGCTCGGTCCCGCGTCGCACTGACCGCCTTCGCAGCGACGCTCACTTCACTCGGATCTCCCGGTAGGCCGGCGGCGCATGTCGCCGCTTGGTTGCTTTTCGCCTTCCTTGCCGTCGCCGGCGCGGCGCCGGCGCAGGCGGCCGGGCAGGCGACTCTCGAGATCCTGACCAAGACCGGCCTGCGCACCTTCACCGTCGAGCTCGCGACCAACGATGCCGAGCGGGAGCGCGGCCTGATGTTCCGCAAGGAGCTGCCGGAAGGCCGCGGCATGCTGTTCGATTTCCAGCAGGAGCGGCCGGTCGCGTTCTGGATGCACAACACCTATATCCCGCTCGACATGATCTTTATCCGCGCCGATGGCCGCATTTTGAGCATTGCCGAAAACACCACGCCGCTGTCGGACAATCTCATCCCCTCGGGCGGGCCAATTCGCGCCGTGCTCGAAGTGATCGGCGGTACCGCGCGCAAGCTCGGCATCGCGCCGGGCGACCGGGTGGAGACCGCGGTCCTCGGCAACGCGCGTTAAGCGTGGCCGGATAGCTTGCTGGAGGCCCGTGAACCTAGTATCCAACGGCGCGCCCGGCGGGGTATAGCGCAGTCTGGTAGCGCGTCTGCTTTGGGAGCAGAAGGTCGCAGGTTCAAATCCTGCTGCCCCGACCACCCGACTTCGCTGCGCTACGGCGTGGCGCTGCGATACACTTTTTGGGATCAAATCACCAATGACTGCCCGCATCTATAAGCCGGCCCGCACGGCGATGCAGTCCGGCCAGGCGAACACCAAGGAGTGGGTGCTCGATTACGAGCCGGAACAGCCGCGCGTGGTCGAACCGCTGATGGGCTGGACGAGTTCCGCCGACATGAAGCAGGAGGTGCGCCTGCACTTCGACAACAAGGAGGAGGCAATCGCCTATTGCGAACGCCACGGCATTTCCTGCCAGGTGTTCGAGACCAAGCCGTCGGCGCGGGCGCGCATCTCCTACTCCGACAACTTCGCTTTTCCGCGTCGCGAGGCCTGGACGCATTAGCGCATGATCGAGCGGCGGATCGTCTTGTCTCAGACGCGGTCGGTCTGCGAAGCCGCGCGCTGACACAAGAGCGCCGTGAAGCGCTCCTCGGGCATCGGCCGGCCGAGCAAAAATCCCTGGCCGTAGTCGCACCCCATACCGACCAGCGCCAGCGCGTCGGCGGCTTTCTCGATGCCGGTGCCGATGGCGATGCTGCCGAAACTGTGCGCGAGCTCGATCACGGTCCGGCACATTGCCGCATTGATCTTGTCTTTGGCGCAATCGCCGACGAAGGCGCTGTGGAGCTTGAGCGCGGCAAAGGGCAGCTCCTTGAGTTCCTCCAGCGTGGAGCAGCCGCGGCCGCAATCGTCGACCGCAAGCTGCACGTCGATGGCTTTGAGCTCCTTGGCCATGTCGCCGGCAAGCGCGAGGTCGTTGACGATGTCCTTTTCCGTCAGGCCGACGATCAGTCCCGGCCAGGCCTCGAAGCGCGGGCGATAGGTCTGTACGATGTCGGTCACGGCGATCTTGGTGAGCGCACCGATCGGAATATTCAGCGCGAGCTGCAAACTGCCCCCGAGCTTGGCGAAGCCGGCATTGGCTTCCAGCCCCTGCGTCAGCGCTTGCTCGGAAAGCGCGATCAAATCGGCCGCCGCGGCGCTGGCCATGAACGCGCCCGGCATCAGCACGCCCAGTTGCGGATGGTGCGCGCGGGGAAACGCTTCGATGCCGACGAGATGCTTTTTGCGCAGATCGATGATCGGCTGGTACCAGAACTCGATCCAGCCGTTGCGCAACGCCTCGGCGAGGTCGAAATGCGCCGCGGGCGCCGGCGGATAGGCGGCTTCGAGGTCCGGTAATATCGTCAGCACGCGTTCACTCCGCCGGGAAAAGCTTAAGCCGGCCAACTAGACTGGAATGAGCACCATTGAAGGAAATTGTTTAACCGGCGGTTTCGTCGCGCCGCCGCCGCGCAGAGGATCGATCCGGGCAACACACGAAGTCGTGAGCGCGCGGTGCACTCGGCTCCAGTCAATTGTGATTGGCGGCGCGGACGCGCCTTGGCGTAGATATCGGCACGCCCGGTGCCGCGGTAGCCGGCGCGGAAGTTTGGAGGAACAGATGAATATCGTGCGCGCATTGCTCATTGTTCCGTTTGTCGGCCTGGCGGTGACCGCGGCGCGTGCCGCGGAGCCGGCCGTTTCGATTCCGCCTCCGGCGCTCGATGCACCCGCGACCGGCGGCTTGCAGCGGGTGGTTTTGGCGGGTGGCTGTTTCTGGGGCGTGCAGGGTGTTTTTGAGCATACCAAAGGGGTCACCCAGGCCTTGTCGGGATATTCCGGCGGCAAGAAAGAAACGGCGCATTATGAGGCGGTCGGCACGGAACGGACCGGTCACGCCGAGTCGGTCGCGGTCACCTTCGACCCGAAGCAGATTTCCTACGGCAAGATCCTGCAGATCTATTTTTCAGTCGCGCACAATCCGACCGAGCTGAACTTTCAAGGTCCCGATCGCGGGCCTTCGTATCGCTCGGCTATCTTCTACGCCAACGACGAACAGAAACGCATCGCCGAGGCCTACATCGACCAGCTCGATAAGGCCCATGTTTTTCCAAGCCCGATTGTGACCACGCTTGAGCCACTCACCGGCTTCTATCCGGCCGAGGACTATCATCAGGACTTTTTGGTCCTGCACCCGTCCTATCCCTATATCGTGTTCAACGACCTGCCCAAGGTCGGGAATTTGAAACGGCTGTTCGCGGCCGAGTACCGCGAGGTGCCGGTCACGGTGATGGCGTCGAGCAAGCCGACCCAATAAAACTTTTCCCCTCTCACGAGGAGCGAGGTTGGACGGCGCGGCTTAGCCAGACGATCTGCGGCCTCTCGTCTATAGCCATACCCCCGCACCCTGAAGTATCGTCGTACAGGCAGGCGGCCCGTCAACGGGCTGCCGCGCAAAAAGGGGTGAATACGGGGAGGCAAGCCATGGCCATGGCATCGACATACGCGCCGCTACCTCAGGCCGAGCACAGCGCACAATTGCGCAAGGCGGTGATCGCATCGACCATCGGCACCACCATCGAGTGGTATGACTTCTTCCTCTACGGCACGGCGGCCGGTCTCGTCTTCGGCAAGCTCTACTTTCCCAACCAGGACCCGTTGTCGGCCACGCTTCTGGCCTTCGGCACTTATTTCATCGGATTCGCCGCCCGGCCGGTCGGCGCGGCAATATTCGGCCATTACGGCGATCGCATCGGCCGCAAGGCGACGCTGATCGCGACGCTCCTCTTCATGGGGATTGCGACCTTCCTGGTCGCCTTCGTGCCCACCTATGCCTCGATCGGCATTTGGGGCGCGGTGATCTTGACCGTCTTGCGGGCGCTGCAAGGCATCGGCGTCGGTGGCGAGTGGGGCGGATCGGTGCTGCTGGCGATGGAGTGGTCGCGCACCCACGGGCAACGCGGCCTCGTCGCGTCGTGGCCGCAATTCGGCGTTCCCGCCGGACTGTTCCTGGCCAACTTGGCGATCCTCGCCTTCAGCGCCTGGTCCGGCGATCAATTCCTGGTTTGGGGTTGGCGCATTCCTTTCGCGCTGTCCATCGTCCTGGTCGGCATCGGGCTGTGGATACGGCTCGGCATCCTGGAGACACCGGTGTTTCAGAAGCTCCTGAACGAAAACAAAGTCGAGAAAGCGCCAATCGTCGAAGTGTTCAAGAAGCAGCCGCGCGAGATCTTCCTCTCAGCGTTGGTGCGTATGTCCGAACAAGCGCCGTTCTACATTTTCACCGCATTCATCTTCGCCTATGCGGTCGGTACGTTGCATATGCCGCGCAACTTTATCCTCACCGCGGTCATGGTAGCGGCGGTCCTTTCTTTCGTCACCATCCCGCTCGCCGGCCACGTTTCCGACCTTATCGGACGGCGAAAAACTTACCTGATCGGCGTGGTTGCGACTGGCCTGTTCGGTTTTCTTTACTTCGGCATGGTGGACACGGCGATCCCGTCGGCGGTGTTCATCGCCATCGTGCTGTCGCTCATCCCGCACGATATCCAGTACGGGCCGCAGGCTGCGCTGATTGCGGAATCTTTCACGCCGCGGCTGCGTTATAGCGGGGCCTCGCTCGGCTATCAGCTCGCCTCCATCATCGCCGGCGGGCCGGCGCCGATCATCGCCACCGCGTTGTTTGCCACCTATCACTCCGGCTACGCGATCGCCATTTTCATAGCGGGTTGCGCTGTCATCAGCGCAGTGGCGGCGGCCTTCATGCCCGATTACACCGGCAAGGACATTTCGGCGGAATATGACGCGTGACGCGCCTTCCTCCCCCGCGTCAGCGGGGGAGGGGGACCGCCCGCCAGGGCGGTGGAAGGGGCGTAGCGAGTGAATTCATCGACGCCGGCTCGGCCGTTTTACCTGCAGCTCTGGTTTCTGGTGCTGGTCGCCATGGCGCTTGGTGTTGCGCTCGGCCAATTCTATCCAGCCGCCGGCGCGCGCATGCAGCCGCTGGGCGACGCCTTCATCAAGGCGATCGGCGTCCTCATTGCGCCGATCATCTTCTGCACCGTCGTGCACGGCATCGCCAGCATGGCCAATATGGCCAAGGTCGGCCGCGTCGCGCTCAAGGCGCTGGTCTACTTCGAGGCGCTGACCACGATCGCGCTGGTCATCGGGCTTCTGGCGGTCAATCTGTTCGCCCCCGGCGCCGGCATGAATGTCGATCTGTCGGATCTGGATACGTCGAGCGTGGCGCCGTATCTGGAGCAAACGCACCGGCGCACCACGGCGCAATTCCTGCTCAACATTATTCCCGACACGTTCATCGGTGCGTTCAGCGAAGGCAACGTGCTGCAAGTGCTCTACGTGTCAGTGCTGTGCGGCTTCGCGCTGAGCTACCTCGGCCAGGCAGGCAAGCCGATCGTCGACCTGATCGAGGCGGCTTCGCGGATGTTCTTTCGTATCGTCGCCATGGTGATGTGGGCGGCGCCGATAGGCGCGTTCGGCGCCATCGCCTTCACCGTCGGCAAGTTCGGTAGCGGTTCGTTGTTCTCGCTCGGCAAGCTGATCGTCACCTTCTACATCACCTGCCTCATCTTTATCTTTTGCGTGATCTGGCCGATCGCGCATTGGTGTGGGTTCAGCCTCTTCAAATTCATCCGCTATATCCGCGAAGAGCTTTTGATCGTGATCGCGACGACGTCGTCGGAGACGGTGTTGCCGCGCATGATTGCCAAGCTCGAGGCCATGGGCTGCGAGGAAAGCGTAGTCGGGCTCGTCATCCCGACCGGCTATTCGTTCAATCTCGACGGCACGTGCCTTTATTTGGCGACGGCGGCCGTATTTCTGGCGCAGGCCACCAATACGCCGCTCTCGCTCGAGCAGCAGTTCGGGCTTTTGGCGGTCTTGTTGCTCGCCTCTAAGGGCGCGGCCGGCGTCGCCGGCGCGGCGTTCATCGTGCTTGCGGCGACGCTTGCCGCGGTCGGAACCATCCCGGTGGAGAGCGTGGCGCTGATCCTCGGCGTGCATCGTCTCTTGTCGCAGGCGATGACCCCGACCAATCTCATCGGCAACGGCGTCGCCACCTTGGTCATCGCCCGGTGGGAGCGTGCGCTCGATGACGACCGGCTGCGGGCGGCACTTGCCGGCGGCGCTCCGCCTCCGTAGGGAACATGCATGACGCCGATCATCGACGCGCATCATCACATCTGGCGGCGGGCCGATCTGCCGTGGCTCGACGGACCGATGCAGCCGCGCATCTTCGGACCTTCCGAACCGATCCGGCGCGACTATCCGATCGGCGAATTTCTTTCCGACATCGCTGGCTCCGGCGTGACCAAGTCGGTGTATGTGCAGGCCAACTGGGCCAAGGACCGCTTCGAGGACGAAGTGGCTTATGTGCAGCGGGCCGCCGACGAAACCGGCTTTCCCCACGGCATCGTCGGCTACGCCGATTTTCTCGCGGTAGATGTGCGCCCGCAACTCGACCGCCTGACCAAATATCGCGGTATGCGCGGCCTGCGCATGCAATTACAGTGGCATGAAAATTTGCAATACCGCTTCGCGCCCGAGCCCGATCTCGCCTGCAATCCGGCGCTGCAGGTAAACGTTGCGCTGCTTGCCGATTACGGCTGGACGTTCGATCTGCAAGTTTTTGCCGGGCAGATGGCCGGCGCGGCCGAACTTGCCGCCGCCTGTCCCAAGGTCACTTTCATTCTTCAGCACGCCGGCATGCTGGAAGATCTTTCGCCCGCGGGGTGGGAACGATGGCGCGCCGGAATGCGCCGGCTCGCGGCATGCCCGAACATGGTCTCGAAACTGTCCGGCCTCGGCACCTTCATTCGCAAGAACGATCCCGATCACATCGCCGCCATCGTGCGCGAAACCGTCGGGATATTCGGCGCGGAACGCTGCCTATTCGGCTCGAATTTTCCGGTCGAGAAATTGTGGACGCAGTATTCCGACCTGATCGTCGCCTACAGGGATGCGCTTACGCCGCTCGGAAACGCCGTCGAGCGCGCGGCGCTGCACGACACCGCGGCACGGGTTTATCGGCTCGATTGACCAGGCAATTAAGCTATTGAAATTAATGGCGACCCCGGCAGGAAAGCTAAGGGCAGCAGCATCAATGACTTGCAGAGACTAACCGCTCTTACGGCACCTAGCGCCGCTAAAAGGTCTTTCAACGAAGTGACTAACCGGGCCGGGCCGGCGACACGAGCCGTCGAGTTGGCGGCGATGCGGCGGGCCTCGTCATAGGCGAGTGCCTGTGCATCCGCGTGATCGCTGCCGCCATGCCGCGCGGTCGCTTTGCACCTGACAACGGACATGGCGGTGCGCCGCACTGAGTGTCACAACGGGCCACTAGCAGACATCGCAACAACAGGACCGGTTATGCGGTTCAACCTCGAAACTCCCGAACTTTTAGTTCGGCGGGACGGATCACTTTGTCACCGAGATCGGCAAGCAATTGCTCCTGATCGGCGTAGCGGTGAACCGTCAAGAATGACGATCTGTTCCGGTAAAAGTCGAACATGCCAGGCTCCTCCTGCGTCGCGAGAATAATCGATTTTATGGGCACGGAGGGAAGGTCCGGCACAATTGCACGCAACTCCTGCAGCACAGATTTGGCATCAGTGATATCGGCAATGACAAATCTTGCCATCCTAGCGAGCAGCGTGATCGTTTCGTCCGTATCGCGGCTTCTAGGCTTCTCAAAGTCAAATAGGATCGGCAGGTAATCACGCTTGCGCAGTTCTTCACGTAGCGCATCGAGGACCGCTTTACGCTCATGGGTGAACCGACCGAGGATCAGCACCGCTTTGGAAGTGATAGTGTCGATCACGTCACGTATTTTCTGGTTATGAAGCATTAGGTAGATGAACTGCGCGACCTCGATGTTATCGACGGTGACCGTGGGCTCCTCCGAATGTGTGATGATCAAGTTCTGCTGCTTGGTCCCATCGAGTTTCAGACCCCATGCGGATATGCCGTAGACGCTACAGCCGGTGAGGTCCGTCTCAGTGAGGTCCGACTGCACTAAAATGGCAGCCCGTAGGACTGCCCCGCTGAAGTTCGCCCTGCTGAGATGCGCCCGGCTGAGGTTCGCCCCGAATAGCTTTGCGCCGCTCAGGTTTGCTGCGCTGAGGTCCGCATTGTCGAGGCGCGCCCCGCTGAGGTCCGCACCGCCGAAGTCCGCCCCACTGAGGTTTGCTCCGCTAAGATCCGCCTCGATGAGGTACGCCCCGCTGAGGTGCGCGTTGCTAAGGTTGGCCCCGCCGAGGTCTGCCTTCCAGAGGCTCGCCGCGCTGAGGTCGGCCTCCCTCAGGTCTGCCTTCCAGAGATCCGCGTTGGTGAGTTCCGCCTCCCTGAGGTCTGCCTTCCAGAGGTCCGCCTTGCTGAGGTCTGCAGCGTAGAGGTGCGCTTTCCTGAGATCCGCGCCGCTCAGGTCTGCTTGGGCGAGGTCCGCCTTATCCAAATCCGGATCTATGTCGGGGTTCTCCCGACGCCATGCGTTCCACGCGTCCACGCCCTCGTGGAGGAGCGTCTCGAGGTGTTCGTCGTTCGCCATCGGACCATCCAGGGCATGAAGGCGGTGCGCGGGGTCACGATAGCCGCTGCATGGGCCAGCGCCTAGATTGTCGGGTTGCCTGAGCCCGTGCCGCGCGGGACACGAAATTCGCTTTGGGTCACGAGCGACCGATTTGCGATGTCCCGCGCGATGTCCGCTTCTACCGAGAGCGGACATTCCGCTACGGTTTGCTCAGCAACTCCGGCAGCTTGGCGATGTTGGCGGCGATGCGCCGGGCCGCTGGAAGTCCGCGACTCCCTATTCGACATACTTACATCAACGGGTGGACCATCCACCCGCTCGCGAAAAAAAACGATGCTATCGCGACTGCAAATGCACAATAGAATCCGACATGCCAACGGTTGGCCTTGTTCTCCCAGTCCGTGGCCTTAGCTCTGTCGTGCTCATAGGTGATGTGGTACCAACTATAGTTCCAATAATCCGCGTTCATCAATTCGCAGAAAAGCATCACGGCGCTCGATAGAACACCGACGGCATAACCGGCTAAGGACCACGGAACGCTTCTGGCAACAGCCGGTTCTATGTGTTCCTTCGCGAGGAAGGCAATAACTGCTGTAGCCGCACCCCCATTAATGAGCAAACAAGCCTGTGCGGTTGCCTTTGAAAGATCATATGCAATCTTGGAGGCGGCGTGACTGCGGACAGTAGCAAAGTCGTCGCGATCTTCTTGCTTCATATCAGTTCTGACGCGAGGCTCCTTGGATATTCCATGCCGGATTGCCCAGAAAAGTCAAGTTGATGCCCGCTACGGTTTGCTCAGCAACTCTCGAAGCTTCGCCACGTTCCAGGCGATGCGCCGTGCCTCGTCGCGCGTAAGCAGTTTAGCCGCTGATCGTTGCCCCGGCTAGGCGAGCGCCTGCCCGTTGTGATCGCGCACGATGAAGCAGGCCTCGTTCGCCTCATCCAGCGTCCACGGTGGCGGGAAGCGGCGTGCGGAGGGCATGGAGCGTACAACAACTTCATTTATCGCTAAAAGAAGATGATTGTCGCGCGAACGAATCCGGTCGGTGATCTGGCCCTGTCTCATGGAGAAGATCGAGATGACAACCAGCACACATAGCTATCACGGGTACGAGCTTATACTTCAGCACGAAGGCAATGACCGTTATCAAGTCACGGTTTTCGGTCCCAAGAGTAATCGCATCGCCTCGACTGGCACGCACTTAGAGCGGCAGGGTGCTCTCGCCGAGGCGAGGCGATACGTGGATCACCTTCTCGCGCAACAACGGGCCACATGAGGCGTGCGCACCGCACACAGGAGCGGTTGTTACAACTCCATCAACAACCGCACCATTGCTTACTCTCAGTCCAAGTTTACTCCATAAAGTTTTCTTCACGAAGTAGTTATAGATATTTTGCCTCAATCTAAGCCGCGCGTCGTCCCTGCTCAGCAGGTGCGCCGCCTAGCGCCCCGAGACTAACGGGCACTGCACGGCGCTTTGTGGCGCGCGCCGTGCAGTGCTTCACTTATTTTCCGGGCGGAGTGTAAGCACCGGCGACCCTTGCGGCTTTTTCCGCAATGCCTTTGAATTCGCTCGGCGTCCAAGCGCGTACTGTTTCTATTTTGGATATTGAGCCAGTGGCTGCTACGGCCATTCCAAGAGCTACCGCGTCCGATCCATCAGGGACTTCGGTAATGAGTACAATGTCGT
>JARLIY010000137.1 GCA_031291475.1 Xanthobacteraceae bacterium | reverse complement strand
TCCTGAAAAAGAACCGCTACGTGAACAAGACCTTCGTGCAGACGTCGCGCGGCTGCCATACGGGCTGCACCTTCTGCGCCGAACCCCTGATGAACGGCCTAAAGTTCCGCTACCGGCCGGTCGACGAGGTGATCGCGGAAATCGAACAATGCGGATCGCGCACGATTTCCATCACCGACGCCGATTTTTTCGGCACGCCCGAGCGTCCCAAGGAGGTGATGCGCGCCCTGAAAGGCCGGGGAATCCACTGGCAGGCGGGCGTGACGTCGAAACTGGCCGAGGACGACCGCATGCTCGAACTGGCGGCGGAAAGCGGCTGCACCATGCTCAGCATCGGCTTCGAGTCGATCAACCGCGAAACGCTCAAGAGCGTCCACAAGATGGTCAACCGGCCCGATCATTTCGCCGCGCTGGTGCGGAAGATCCAGTCCTACGGGATTTCGGTGTTCGGCCTGTTCATGTTTGGCTTCGATGGTGACGGCCCGGGCGTTTTCGACGAGACCGTGAACTTCAACATCGACACCGGCTACGACGCCTGCGCCTTTTCGGCCCTGACGCCCTACCCCGGAACGCTGACTTGGTACGAAATGAAGAAAGCCGGGCGCATCGTGTCCTACGACTGGACGATGTATGATCAGGGCCACGTCGTCTATCGGCCCGCGGGCATGGCGCCCGACGAGTTGCGCCTCGGCCTCGACGGCGCCTACAAAGGCTTCTATTCCGCCCGATCGATCGCCCGCCGCTTCCCGCTGTCCGGCAAGCGCAGCCGCGCGCAATGGATGATCTACAACCTGTTCATGCGCAAGGCGTCGCGGACCGAAAACATCCAGTCCATCGCCCCCGCCACGCCGGAGCCCGATCTCGCCCCGAACCCGCCGATCCTGCCGGTCAAGCGAGAATGGAGGCAGGCGGTGCTCGACGCGATCGAGCCCGAAGCGGCCGCGCAGCATCTGGCGGCGGAGTAAAGATGAAAAAACGCCGCGATCGGGGATCGCGGCGCAAGAACCAGCGGTTCGGTTCCCGGCGCTCATCGGAGCGCCGGTCAGGAGCGAATGCGACGCCGAGCTGATGCGGGGGATTTCCCCGATCGCGACTCGCGATCAAGGAAAAT
>JARLIY010000136.1 GCA_031291475.1 Xanthobacteraceae bacterium | reverse complement strand
GCTGCACTTTCGTGGTCAGCGGCATGACGCCCGCGGCGCGTTATTGGACGCTGACACTTTACGATCTGCGGGGCCGACTGGTCGCCAACGCCATCGATCGGCACGGCTTCACCAGCGCGGAGATCGTGCGCGAAGCAGGTGGCCGCTTCTCGATCGATGTTGGGCCGCGCGTGCGTCCGGGAAACTGGCTGCCGACCGGCGGAGTAGAACAGTTCGTCTTGGTGTGGCGGCTTTACGACACGCCGATCGGCGTCGCCTCGCTGACCACGAAAGAAGGGCCGATGCCCGCGGTCGTGCGAAAGAGCTGCTCATGATCCGTTTGCCGCTGTGGATCCTCGGCGCGCTGCTCCTTGGCGGCATCGTGCACCTATCGACCGTTCTGGCGATGCCGGAAGCGGCGACCCAGGACGCCTACTCGCGGTTGGCGCGGATGTCGCCGGTCAACGCCGTCGTACAGCTCAGCGCGCCGAACGCCCAGGACGCGACCATGCCGTTCATGGACCCGGCGTTTGCGGTGGCGGTGTGCCGTTACGATCTTTCCGCCGGCTCGCTCAAACTGAGCGCACCGGTGAGCCAGGCTTACACCTCGGTCACCTTCTATACGCGTAACAGCGTGGCTTATTACGCCATCAACGATCGCGCCGCCGGCCGCCGGGCGATCGAGCTCGATCTGATGACGCCGGTGCAGCATGCGCAAATGCCCGAGGAGGAGGACGTCACCGCCGCCGACCGGCTGATCATCGAGTCACCGACGCGGCGCGGGCTGATCGTGCTTCGGGCACTGGCGCCGGAGCCGGGTCTGATGGCCATGGCGCGGCGCGCGCTTGCCGGCGCGCAATGCCGGAGCGAACCGCCGCCGCAATAGAATGACGAGGTCGCCTTAACGGCGTCGCATCCGTCGGCGTCCGCCATTTTCCGCCGGTGGATGCGTTTGCGGTTCGGCTTCCGCAACGCTCAGCTCGTCGTGCCGCTCGATGCGCACGACCGGAAGAATGATGACAGTTGCGGATTCGTCCAGCGCGTCGGCGCTACCGAAGCGCACAATGCGCCCCTCGCTGGGGAACTTGACAATGGTGCCCATCTTGGCGGCCCAGCCGTTGTCCGCTGCCTGCCAGGCCGCGGACCCCCTTCGGCCGATGCGACTTGCATCAGCGTCCCCATAAGTAAGCGCATGCAGGGTTAACGCTCCGCTAACGGCCGCGACTTAAGACTGCGGCCTGGTCCCGTCGGAACACAGTTCATGGTGCGACCCTTGGGCCCAGTCCGCCGTTGTGGTGTTTGAGTCACGGACAATGCAGGTGCGGGACATCTTCGCCCTCGAGGGCATCGCCGACCTCGGCTCGTGGAACGGGGTCGATATGCGCCCGACGCTCCTGCGCGTCCTCACCGATCTCTACGTGCATCGGCTGAGCCATACGGCCGCCGAAGAACGTCATTACAGCGAGCTGGCGCTGCGGCTCCTCGAGGCGGTAGACGTGCAGACGCGCGTCGCCGTGGCGCGTCGGTTCGCGCGCTATCTTTCGCCGCCGCCGCGTGTGCTGCAATGGCTGGCGCGCGATTTGCCGGAGGTTGCCGCCGAGCTGCGCCTGCAGCCAATGCCCCAATCGTCGACGCCGGTCGAGGCCGCACCGGCGACTCATGCCGCGATTACGGTCGCTGAAGATGCGGCGGAGCGAGACCAACAATTCGCCGATGCCCCACGCGCGCTCGACGCCGCGACAGCCCGCGAACTCAACGATCAGTTCTTCGCCGCCAATTGCGAAGAGCGGCGGCTCATCCTGCTCAACCTCGATATTGTCACGCCCGGCAAGGCCGGATTTAGCCGCGTGGCGCGCGATCCCTCGGTCGCTCAGCGGCTGGAAGCTGCAGCCCTCACCGGCAATCGCGACGATTTCGCCCGACAACTGGCACACGCCCTACACATTCCGCGCGAACAGGCGCGGCGGATCGTGCGCGACGATTTGGGCGAGCCGGCCGCGATTGCGGCAAAGGTGCTCGGCATGCCGCGCGACGTCGTTTATCGCATCGTTATGTTCCTCAATCCTGCCGTCGGCCATTCGGTCGAGCGCGTCCATGCGCTCGCCGCGCTTTACGATGAAATGACTTCGGCGGCGGCGGAAGACATGCTCGGCATTTGGCAATCGCTACAACAGAACGAGCGCGCCACCGCAAAATATCGGCCGCTCGCCTGGGACGACGAGACACGCCGGCGCGCGCCCCCGGCATTGCCGGCGGAAAGAGCTCCCGCGGCCGTGCGAACGACCAACCGTCGCAACGCTTCCTGAGAGCGCATTTCAGCCGGCAACGATGTCTAGGAAATTGCGTCCGGCGCGATCCTCGACCTCGACAATCCAGACGTCGGGATCGAACTTTATCTGCCGAGCGAGGTAGACCTCGACCTCCGCATCGGGCGCCGATTGGCTGGCAAGGCTCGGCGTAAACGCGCGCCCGGCATCGCGCGTTGCGTCAAACCCGCTTTGCGGCGCCGGGCCGAACAAATCCGAGGTGCCGTCGAGCCGGCTGATGCGAACGAAAACGGCACCGGCTTCCTCGGCGCCGCGGCGGCGCACGGCGGCGAACGAGCCTTCGACCTGACAGCGCCGCAGATAGGCGGCAACCCAAAGCGCAGTCTTTAGACGCATGATTGTCTTTACCGCGGCACGCCCAGTACGAACCCGGAATCCATAACCACGGAACAAGAGGATGTACAATTATTCGACCGGATGCCCGATCATGGTGGCGAGTTCGTTCAGCAGCCGATCGGAGACGCGCCCGGTCACCGGCAGTTTGTGCTCGCTTTCGAATTTTCCGATGGCAATGCTGGTCGGCTCGTCAAGTATTCCCGACGGCCTGATCTGGCCATAGCCAAAGGCGGAGAGGACGCGTTGCACCGCCATCACGCGGAGCGATGAACTGACGGATGCGCCGATAAGCTCGCCGATGGGATCGTTGCGCCGCGCTGCGACCGGTTGCAGGCCGCGCTCGGCGACCACATTACGCGCAGGCGGTGCTTGCTCCGCTTTTGCCGGAGTGGCCGCGGCCGTGCCGGACCGGCCGTCCGCGGCCTGCGGCGCCGTTGCCGGATTGGCGAAGAACGGCGCCGGCTGCGCGCCCGATTGCAGAAATGCCGCATTGACGACGATGACGGAGCTCGCGGCGATCGCGCCCAGGATAGCGACCGTATCAACCGGGCGATGCGTCGCCTTCGCCCATAGCCGCTGTCCGGCCGCTACGGCTTTGCCGAGCGGTCCGACCGAGCGCCGGGCGGCGCGGCGACGGATGGCGCGGTGCTCAGGCACTTTTCTTCACCTGGATGTCGATCGGCTGCGTGGGATTGGCATGGACGAGCAAAAGGGCCGCGCAATCATTCGGCGCAGGCGCAGTCAAATAGTGCATGACGTCGATTGGAGCGTCAGCCGTACGCGCTTTTCTGGGCTGAGCGCGCTCGCAATCGAGCGGCAGACGGACGCTGACGCGCGTGCCCGCGCCAAGTCGGCTGCGAATATCGATCTCGCCGCCGTGCAGCCGCACCAGGCCCTTGACGATCGACAGGCCGAGACCTGTGCCGCCGTGGCGGCGGTCGTAGGTGGTGCGCGCCTGAAAGTAAGGCTCGCCGACGCGCGCCAGGTCCTCGTCGTTCATGCCGACGCCGTTGTCTTCGACCACGAAGGTAATGCTGCCGGCCTCGGCGCGCGCTCCAATCGTGACCTTGCCACCACGGTCGGTAAAACGGATCGCGTTGGACAGGAGGTTGAGCAGGATTTGGTTGAGCGCGCGCTTGTCGGCGTTCATTTCCGGCAGGTCAGCGGTCGGCACTCTCTCCAACGCGACGCCGGCTTCGTTCGCGTGCAGAGCCAACATATCGCAGCTGGCGGCGATGACCGAGGTCGGCGCGAACGGTTCCGGCGTAATGGCGAAATTGTCGGTCTCGATTTTCGACACGTCGAGGACGCCATTGATGACGGCAAGCAGGTGCTGGCCGGAGTCGTTGATGAGCCCCGCATATTCGTTACGACGCTTGGCATCGAGCATGAGCGCCGATTCGTGCATCAGCATGTCGGAAAAGCCGATGATGGCGTTGAGCGGCGTGCGCAATTCATGGCTCATCGTCGCGAGGAAGCGGCTCTTACGGGCATCGGCGCGCTCGGCTTCGGCGCGCGCGTCTTCGAGCGCCTGCTCCTGGCGCTTGCGTTCGGTTAAGTCGCGCAGCACGGCGACGACTTCGCGGCGGTCGTGAGCGCCCACCTGCTCTAGCGGCCGGCAGCGCATCTCGATCCACACGAATCGCGCGGCCGGGCGGCCCTCGGCGTCGAAACATTCGCGCCGCACACGGAACTCGACGGATCGGCTTTCGCTCAGCGCCGCGGCGTCGCCAAGCGCGGTCAAATAAGCAGGCCGGTCGGCGACATGGACGCGGCCGAAGAGGCCTTGTCCGCGCAACTCGGAGACGCCGCAACCGAACAGCGAGTGCGCGGCCGGCGATACGAACAGCACGGCGCCATCACGGCGGTGTCGCGTAATCACGTCGGTCATATTGCGTGCCAGGAGCCGATAGCGATCTTCTTCGGCGTAAAGGAGCCAGAAGCTGACGCGCGTCAGCGCCTCGGTGCCGAGCGCAAGCCCGGTTGCGTAGAGCGCGGCCGATACGACGCCGAGTGTAGCCAACCCCGCATATCCGCCTAGAGCCGGCGCCGGCAGCAACTCGAGCTCACTCACAAGCACCAATAAACCGGCGGCAATGAGAGCAAAGGTCGAAGCGATGGCAACGACGCGGCGGGACGCCGAGAGCGATGCCTCGAGCGGCACAACCACAAGCCAGATCGCGGCGAAGGACGCGATGCCGCCGGTCAACATCGCCACCGTTGTCACTAACCCGGCCAGAGCGAGCGACGACAGCACGTGGGCGCTCTCGTAACGGCCAGTGCGGGAGAGAAAGTAGGCGATGAGGATCGGGGCGATGAGCCAGGCGAAACCGATGAGTTCAAGCGCATTCGGCGCGCCGCGCGCGATCAAGTAGGCCGGGAACGAAGCCAGCGCGACGATGCTGCCGAGCAGGCGCGGCGCGATGAAGGCGCGATGGCGCGCCGCGGTCAGCGCATCCTGTTGCGCGGACGGGTGCACCAGCGATTCGATATAAATTCGTAGCGGCGCCAAGAAGCCCACGATGCCGATCGCACGCCCGACTTTGCAGACGCGCTCCCCATTTTTCTGTCGGAGGATCGTGTCAGACGGCGCTTAAGCGAACACTAAACGGTATGGCAGTGCTGGGCCGCGATTGTGTGGGGCCGCTTTGGACGGCCGCGGATTCCCCCATCATGGTGAACGGGTCGTTGCTACCGGCCTGCCGTGCTCGCCCTATACGCAAAAAGCTCCGACAACCGGGCATGCAAGGGTGGTCAAAACCCCGCCAACCAGCGGCATCCGGCGCGTTCGTGCAAATTTTAGCTAAATTGCATTTTTTCAAGTTGCGCGAAAATTTGCGGATTATTCTGCTCGATTATGGGCAAAAACGTTCCTGCACCGCCAACGCGCCTTTTAAGGCTGCCTGCTAGGGTCCGCCTACATGCGGCGATGCAGGCCGCGGGGGATGCCGGTCTCATGTTCTTCCTCTTGCGAATGACGTTCTGGCTCGGACTTGTGCTGGTGCTGTTGCCGTTCGGCGCCGCCCAGCGCAGCTCAGCGCCGACGAGCGAGGTCAGCGCCTCCGAGGCGATTTCAGCGGCCTCGGCGACAGTCGGAGATCTGCGCGGGTTCTGTGGCCGCCAGCCCGACGCTTGCACGATCGGCTCGCAGGTGGCCACCGCGATCGGCTACCGGGCGCAAGCCGGCGCCAAGATTCTTTACGATGCCTTGAGCGAAGCGATGGCGCCGCGCGAAACCGGCTCACTCGCCAATATCGCGCCGCGGCACGCGGGCAACGCAAAAACGGCGTTGGATAAATCCGCCGGCCAGAGCACCTTGACCCCGGCCGACCTGGCGCCCGCCTGGCGCGGGCCCACACCGCGCAAGGACGGCAAGCGCGCCGCATAATTTGCGTGGGAACATCGACGTTTCCGGTGCGCCGCTCTATATAAGGGCGACGACAACCGGCACAGCGATGGCGGATATCGACGAAATCCTCGACAATTTCACGACCCTGGAAGATTGGGACGATCGCTATCGTTATCTGATCGAGCTGGGACGGGAACTGCCGCCGCTCGCGGAAGCCGCGCATTCCGCCGCCAACAAGGTGCAGGGCTGCGCGAGCCAGGTTTGGCTGGAGACCAGCGTGCGCCCGAATGGCGCAAGCGGGCCGGTGCTCACCTTCGCGGGCGACAGCGACGCGCACATCGTGCGTGGACTAATCGCAGTCCTTTTCGCGATATTTTCCGGCAGGAATGCCAAGGAAATTTTGGCGACCGACGCGCTGGCGCTATTCGAACGCATGGGCTTGCGTGAGCACCTCACGCCGCAACGCTCGAACGGATTCCGTTCCATGGTGGAGCGGATCCGTTCGGATGCGCGGATGGCGCTAACCGCCGCTGCCGTATGACCGCCATATGACCGGCATGTGACGCTGCGTACGCAATGAACGGCAATCGGCAGCGGCGAGCTTGCCGATTTACGCAATCTGGCCTCCAGCGCAATCGTGTTATAAATCTTTTTAGGGGCTGGTGCGCAGCGCCTCGGGAAGGTCAAACGATGGCCGCCAGTGGTGTCGAGCTGGACCGCACGTTCAGTAACAAAAAGTTCCGCGCGGCGCTGACGGACGTATTTGCCGGAACGATTTGCAGCGTACTTTCGATCGCCTATTGCCTGTCATATGCGGCCTTGATCTTCACCGGCCCGCTCGACACGGTGCTCTCTTACGGAGTCGCGGTGACGTTCCTGTCAGCCGCCATCGGCGGCGCCATCGTAGCGTGGCGGAGCTCTCTGCCCTTCACTATTGCCGGGCCGGACAGCTCCGTCTCCGTGGTCATGGCGGCGATGGTGGCAACGCTCGTTCACCGCCTTGCCACCCATGGCGGCACCGAGCTTCTGGCGCCGACGCTGATCGCGATGTCATTGACGACGGCGCTGACCGGACTTTTGCTGTGCATTCTCGGGTTTACAAATGCGGGCCGCGCGATCCGCTTCATTCCGTTTCCGGTGATCGGCGGTTTTCTCGGCGCCACCGGCTGGTTGATGATCATGGGCGCCGCCCAGGTGGTCACTGACCAACAGCCGGCGCTCACCAATGTCGGCGCTTTTGTCGATGGCGGGCTCGCTACCAAGCTTGCGGCGGCGCTGATCGTCGCCGTCGCACTGCATCTGGCGCTGCGGCGCTCCAAACATCCGTTCGTACTGCCGGGCGTTTTGCTCACGGCATTCGTCGCGACCTATGTCGCGATGTGGTTGACAGGCTTTTCGTTCGGCGACGCGCAAGCACAGGGCTGGATGTTCCGGCCGCGGGCGGCGGCTGGACTGATCGCGCCGTGGCAACCCGGCGCATTGCGCGGCTTCTCCTGGACGGCATTGCCCGCGCTTGCCGGCGACTTGCTTGCGGTGATGTTCGTCACCGTCATCAATTTGTTGCTCAATACCACCGGGATCGAAATCGCCACCCGAACCGAAGCCAACATCGAGCGCGATCTCAAAGCGGTCGGATTCGCCAACATCGTAACCGCCGCATTCGGCGGTTACGTGAGCTGCACGTCATTGAGCCGCTCCCTCCTTGTCCGAAGCGTTGGAGCGACCAGTCGAATATCCGGCTTTACGGTCGCGGCGGTCTCGGCAGCCATGCTCGTCGCCGGCCCTTCATTCCTCGGTTATGTGCCGAAATACGTCCTGGCCGGCCTCTTGATGTTTCTCGGCGCCGGACTGGTCTATCAATGGCTGATTCAGTCGGCGCGACAATTGCTGCGTATAGACTATCTGTCGCTGCTCGCGATCGCGCTGCTCATCGTCAATGTGGGCTTCATTGCCGGCGTTCTCATCGGCGTCGTGATTGGCTGCGCCACCTTTGCGCTGAGCGCCAGCCGCGTGAATGCGATCAAGTTCGGCTTTGACGGTTCGGAATACCGATCATCGCTCGATCGCAGCCGACAGGAGCTGGCGCTTCTGACCAATCACGGTCGGGAAATTCAGGGGATGGCGCTGCAAAGCTATTTGTTCTTCGGCTCGGCCAACCGCCTCTACCAGCACGTCAAGGCCCTGCTGAACAGGCAGCCGGGATGCCGCTTCGTGATTTTCGATTTTCGCCGCGTCACGGGCATCGATTCATCGGCGACGCAAAGCTTCGCCCAGATCAAGCAAGCGGCGACTGAAGCGGGCGCGTGCATTATTCTCGTCAACCTCACGCCGGAATTGGAGCGGCCGTTTCGCAGCGCCAGATTGATTTCCGACGACGTTACTGTCGCCTCCGACCTCGATCGCGCGCTGGAAACCTGCGAACACGCGATCATCGAGGCGCATCGTGCCGAAGTCACCGAGTCGCGCTCGTTGCGCTTGTGGATGGCGGAAGCTCTTAGTGACGCGCAACTTGCCGATCGCCTCGTCGAGCATTGCCGGCGTCTCGAAGTCCAACCGGGCGACATCATTGCCCGGCAAGGCGACCCGGCGGCTTCGATGCATTTCATCCTCGAAGGCCGCGTCGGCATCATCGTCGATCTGCCCGATGGGCGAACCATGCGCGTGCGCAGCCTCGGAGAGCATACCACCGTTGGCGAAATGGGCCTGATCACCCGCTCGCCGCGCAGCGCGACGATCCAGGCCGAGACCGCCAGCGTACTTTATGAACTCGATGCGGACGCCTTCGAACGGATCAAGATCGAGCAGCCGCAACTGAGCCAGGCCCTTTTCGCCTACGTTGTCAAGGTCATGGCGGAGCGGCTCAGTCTCGCCAACCGGGTGATCGGTATATTGCAGCGTTGAAGCTCGGCGGCGCTTCACTTGCGACGGCGGCGCTGCTGACCGAGCCCCATTTGTTTGGCGAGTTGCGACCGCGCTGCGGCGTAATTCGGCGCGACCATGGGGTAATCGGGCGGCAGTCCCCACTTCTCGCGGTACCGTTCCGGAGTCATGTCGTATTGCGTGCGCAGGTGACGCTTGAGCGATTTGAATTTCTTGCCGTCCTCGAGACAGACGAGGTATTCGGCGGTGATCGACCGCTTGATCGGGACCGCCGGCTTTAGCGCCTCCGCCGGAGCCGCGACCGGACCGCTCGAAACCCGCATCAAGGCGGAATATACTTGACCGATAAGGGTCGGTATCTCCGCGCTCGGAACTGTGTTGTTGCTCACATACGCAGATACGATGTTTGCGGTCAGCTGAATATAGCTGCTCTCGCCGCCGGGATTCTCAGCCATGTCAGGCCTGATCTCTAAACAGTAGCCGCCGCCCCCGCACCGGTTACGTCGCTACGTCACATAGGCAGTTGCCACTCACGATGCCTGTAGTTGCGAATAGTTCTAGAGATAGAACACATCGAGAAGTGAAGCAATAAAGAGGGCTCCGGCATGAATATTCAATAAATAACTTTGTCGTTACTGACTTTCCAAAGCTCAGTCAGTCTAGCCAAGCCAAATTACACAGAAAAATCACTGCTTCCAGCAAGCGCGGCCGACCGACGCCGGTTAGGCGCCGCTCTCGATGTGGTCGCGAAGCGCGGTGATTGAGCCGAACCGCAACGTACCCTGCGGGAGCTGCGCCTCGACCGATCCGTCCGAGTAAAGCGTATAGGCCATGCCCTCGACGACGCCGGACTTAAGGACGGAAATTGCCGCGGGCCGCGCGGCCGTGGGGCTCGGATCCGCAACGGCCTCGGCCAATGCCGGCTCGGCGGGCGGTGGCGTCGGCACGGCAAGCTCAGCCGCCGCAGTCTGCGCTTCACGCCGGGGTCCCCGCGCCAGGAAGGAAGCGAGCCCGCTTGCCTTTGCCTTGTCGGGCGCCGGAACCGGGCGCGCCCTGACATCAAGCCGAGGCACGATGCGCGCCGGCGCGGCGCCGTTGCCGGCGCGACCGACAGCCGCGGTCTTTTTCACTACGCCCGAGGCTTCCTCCACAGCCGGCGCGCTTTCATCCGGTGCCGCCGTCGGGAATTTAAGGCGGACGCGTTCAACCGCCGCATCCTCGCTTAGCGTCGAGGCAGGGTTTGCATCGGCCGACACAGGCTCCGGATTGCTCTTTGGCTTGGGCGGGAACGGGATGCGCACTGGGGCGTCTTCGGTATTGGTCGCGGACGACTCGCCAGCGCGCGTCGCGCGCGGCATTGGCTTAGCCGCAAGCGCTCGTTCAATACGCTGCAATTCGCGGACGGCAAGTCCCATCCCGATGAGTAGAAGCCCACCGACGGTGGCGATCGTGCCGGGGGTAATGACTTCGGTATCGAACGTGCCGTCGCGGATGCTCACGCCGGACGCCGCGAGTAGCAAACCCGCAAGCGTCGTCACAACACCCAAAAGCAACAAAACTACAGACATAAGCCTGCCCCGACCCCGCCTTCCTCAGGCTCGATCAAACGCCTGAGGCGGCAAGAAAATCTATTTTGGCGGCCCTCCCGGAGACGCGCAAGAACTTAAATAAAAGCAGCCCACGGGAAGGCCGCGCCAAGCAACCCACGCTCGGCCGTAGTTTCGCGCCTTGCCGAATGGCAGTAATTCCTTGAGCGACAAAAGAAATCGGCGCGCGACGCCCACTCCTGGAGGTCACCGCCTCGCGCGACGAGGTGGACATTGCCCAAACCCGCCGGTTAATCGTATTTAGAGGAAACCTTGTACGCGCCGGGCAGTTTTCCCCCGTTGCGCTCTCGTTCCAGCTTCACATTGAGGAGTAGACCAATGGCATTCACCCTACCCGATCTGCCCTATGCCTATGACGCGCTGACCCCGTATATGTCCCGCGAGACATTGGAATTTCACCACGACAAGCATCACCAAGCTTACGTGACCAACGGAAATAACCTCGCCAAGGGCACCGAGTGGGAGAACAAGCCGGTCGAGGAAGTGCTCAAGGGCACCTTCGGCAAAAATCCGGGCCTCTTCAACAACGCCGGTCAGCACTACAACCATATTCATTTCTGGAAATGGATGAAGAAAGGCGGCGGCGGCGACAAGCTGCCCGGCAAGCTTGAAAAGAAGATCACCGGCGACATCGGCTCCATCGCCAAGATGAAAGAGGATTTCGCTCAGGCCGGCGTCACCCAGTTCGGCTCAGGCTGGTGCTGGCTCGCGGTCAAGGACGGCAAGATCACGGTAACGAAAACTCCGAACGGCGAGAATCCGCTCGTGCACGGCGCCAAGCCGATTCTCGGTTGCGATGTCTGGGAACATTCATACTACATCGATTATCGCAACCGCCGTCCGGACTATCTCAAGGCGTTCCTCGATCATCTGGTCAATTGGGATTACGTGGCCGAGATGTACGAAGCGGCAATGAAATAGACCGCGCTGAAGGCATTTGTCGTGAGCGGGGCCGGCCGCCCCGCTTTTACAAGATGCCGCGAAACCGCCTCATCCATCGGCACGATGAGGCATGCTCCGGGATGCCGATGAGAAGCGCGTGCTGAACGTCACGACCAAGCGGTCGCCGGTTCGCGGGCCGATTGCGTCTGTTCTCACGGCCACGGCCACGCGCTCCTCCTCGGACAACGGCGCTCTGACGCGCTGGTTCGATGCATTCGCGATCTGCACGCTTGTGATCGTTGCCGCAATCGCCGCTTTCACCTTCCGTGACTACGGCCTGGGCTGGGACGATTACACGCATTCGCAATACGGCGATCTGCTCGTTTCGCTTTATGCATCGGGCTTTACCGACAAACGCGCGTTCACATTCGTCAATCTCTTCATGTATGGCAGCGGCTACGATCTCATCGCCACGTTGTGCGCGAAGATTTTACCGTTCGGCTTGTTCGAAACGCGGCGACTGGTCGGCGCCGCTATCGGCCTTATTGGCCTCCTGGTCACCTGGCGCCTCGGACGCCGGCTCGGTGGCCCGCTTGCCGGCCTGATCGCGCTCGTCCTTCTCGCCACCTGCCCGCTCTACTACGGGCATATGTTCATGAACGCCAAGGACGCGCCGTTCGCGGTGGCCATGGTGATTGCGCTCCTCGGCATCGTGCGTGCGTTCGAGGAATATCCGCGCGCCACGCCGGCAACCGTCGCGCTGTGCGGTATCGGCGTCGGGCTTGCGGTCGGCTCGCGGGTGATGGGCGGCTTCGCGGTGATCAATGCGCTATTGCCGCTTCTTTTCATTCTCATGCTGCGATCGCGCGCCAATGGGCTCAGGCCCGCATTTGGCGAATGGGGCTCATTCCTCGCACCATTCATTCCCGGTGCAATCCTCGCCTATCTCGTCATGGGCTTGGTATGGCCCTGGGCCGCGGTTTCGCCGCTCAACCTCTTTCGCGCCGTCGAATACTTTTCCAACTTCTTCGAAAAGCCGTGGCGCGAATTGTTCGACGGCCGGCTAATCCTCGTTCCGGATATGCCGCGCAGCTATGTGCCTACGCTCGTCGCGCTCACGCTCCCCGAACTGATGCTAGCGCTCGGGCTCTGTGGAACGGTTGGCGTCGTCATCGCCATCGTGCGCGGCGAAATCGGTCGCGTCGGCGCGGCTGCGGGCCCTCGTGCCGCGCTCTTTGCCACCGTGCTCGCGGCCGCTTTACCGGTTGCGGTGACGGTCACAACGCGGCCGGCAATGTATAACGGCATCCGCCATTTCGTGTTCCTGATGCCGCCATTTGCCGTGCTCGGCGGCCTTGCCGCCGCCTGGATCGCGGGCCGCCTCCGACACTACGGGCCTGCCGCCATAGCCGCGGGTATGATCGTGCTAATCGTCGGCCTTGCCTCTCCGGTTATCGAGATGGTGCGGCTGCATCCCTACGAGTACACGTACTTCAATCGCTTGACGGGCGGTGTAGCGGGGGCGCGATCGCACTACATGATCGACTATTGGGGCTTGTCGATGAAACAAGCGTCGCAGCAATTGCGCACGCTGTTGGCGCAACGGGGCGAGACGCCGCGTGGCGATAAGTGGGTCGTCGCGGTCTGCGGACCACATCCGGCGGTCAGCGTCGCGCTGGGTCCGCAATATTCCGCCATTTGGGATCCGAAAGGCGCCGACTTCGCCATGATGCTCGGCGAATTCTATTGCGCCAAGCTCGATGCGCCGGTGCTGTTTGACGTCGTGCGCGATGGCGTAATCTATGCGCGTTTATACGACATCCGCGGCCGATCGATTTCGTCGCTCACGACCGTGCGCGGCCCGGACTAGGGTCTGTACCCACATAGCTTCTTGAAAAATTGCAATGATCGTGATTCACCGTGCTCGGAGGTGGGTCATGCGATTTGATTTGAGCGATGACGAATGGGCTCTTCTTGAGCCGCTGATGCCGAAGAGCCGCAAGAGCG
>JARLIY010000135.1 GCA_031291475.1 Xanthobacteraceae bacterium | reverse complement strand
TCGTGGTTGGCAATCAGCTTGTCGATTGCCGCGGATTTCGCATCGAAGTCGTCGCCGGCGAGCGGCGCGACATCGGCCGGGGCGAGCGCGAAGGCGGCAAGCGGCGCGCCAAGGATAAGCGCGAGCGCGAGGCCGCCGATGTTGCGTCGTGCGAATTTCGGAAATGAAAACGCCATGATGGCCTTTGAAGAGAAACCGGCAGAGCGGCGCGGCATCGAATTGAAGAGCCGCTTGCCGCGCCGTCGGGTTGCTGCGCGCGGAGACCGCGCCGCGGGTCGGTTGCCGCGGATCCGCTTCCGTGAATCCTTTACGGCTGGAGCGGTTGCGGCGAGTGGAGTACCTGCCGCAACCGGTCCGTGAGTTCGGCCCTGAAGCCGAGGCTGACTGACCCAACACCAATCGGACACCAGCCGAACCCAGACGCCAACTTCACGGTCCGAACGGGCGGCGCGTCTCGCGCGCCCATCGAGAGATCGCGTTGGATCGTGGCGACGGCTAACCACACCATCGCAGCGTTCCGTCCTGTCAGGCAACCCGCGAACGCTTCAGGAACTCCGGAATCGAACTGACTACATCCGGCTTGCTCGAATTGCCGGCGATGAACGGGCTCCACGGCTGCGCGCGAATCGCGGTCTTGGTCCGCCACACCACGTTGAACTGGCCGTCGGCGCGTACTTCGCCGATCATCACCGGCTTGTGCAGATGGTGATTGCCGTCCATTTCGAGCGTGAAGCCCGACGGCGCCGCAAACGTCTGGCCGACCATCGCCACGCGTACCTTGTCCACATCCGTGCTCTTCGCTTTTTCGACGGCCTGCTTCCACATATGGATGCCGACGAAGGTCGCTTCCATCGGGTCATTGGTCACGCGCTTGGTGCCACCCGGCAGGTTGTTGTCCTTGACCCATTCCGCCCATTGCTTCTTGAACTTCTCGTTGGTCGGGTTGCGCAGCGACATGAAGTAGTTCCATGCCGCGAGATTGCCGACCAGCGGCTTCGTATCGATGCCGCGCAGTTCTTCTTCGCCGACCGAGAACGCGACGACCGGCAC
>JARLIY010000134.1 GCA_031291475.1 Xanthobacteraceae bacterium | reverse complement strand
GATCAACCGACAACCCGCGCTCGCCCCGTCTCCGCAACCCCGACCAGCTCCGACGGGGCGAACGCTAATCGTTCGAAACGCAAAACGAGGGGGTCCCTTTTGGATGCTGATCTGGGGTCCCGATCCAACGCCGATTGACAAAGTGGCGGCGAAAGCCTTAGGAACCTTATCCAATAGGGTATGCGGAATTTCCTTTTTATGGGCGGCGCACAATGACAAAAGCAGATACAGACAAAAAAGATTTGATTATTAGTCCGAAAAATTACTTCGCCGAACAAAGAAGAACTCTTGACGAAAGGCTCAATGAAATCAAATTGGACAAAAGCGTTGAACAAAAAATTGCAGGTGACGTTACGCTGAAGATCATACGCGACAAACTTCTTGGATTGTTTAAGATTGGAGATTTGGCGAACGCTTTTTTCAAGTTGAATGATGATATTGCGGACAAATTGAAACTGGCCAAAAAAGATATTCTCCTTCAAGGATATTTTGAAAAGAACGAGGAAAATGAAGCTGCGGTAACTCAGTTAAAAAATTTGCTTACTAATCCCCAAGGAAATACACTTTTCAATAAAATTTTGAGAATACTTGATGATAGCCCACCTGATTTGGAATTGATGTCTCACCTCGCTAGTGCTTTGAAGTTCATAGCTGAGAGCGAATTCGAGAAACTGTTTAAGGAACACAGATATGCGCTTTCGGTAATCGAGCAGCTTACACCTCAGGCGCTAACAATTTTAGCGGATCACAATTCGTGGCCAAACTTCCCCCTAGGAACATCTACCAGCATCGGGACAAAGATAACTTCAGATTATTTGGCTGAATTTGCGCAGGCGTACGCACTGGCAAAAGGAATTGCTGATCGTGGGACGGCTGATCGTATAGGGCATTCAATAAATCATGCTTTTCGGTTTGACACATACAGCCTCCAATGCTAGTGTTTCGTCATTGGGCAAGCCGCCCGGTGATGGAGAGACAGATGAACAAGCCATGGGATAAATTCTGCGGCGGTTGCGGCGCGAAGATGCTTTGCGACGACGGCGATCCCGACTTTCGGGATGATCCGGAGTGCGGATATTGCTCTAAATGCTTCGCCGCATGGGAGACGAGCCGTACACCGAGCGAAGAGTCGAAACCTCGCGCGCGACGGGCCATAAACCTCGTAATTGGCGCCACCTATACGTCGGGATCGCTGCTTCATCAGCGGCAAGTCTTGAGCGTTGAGGGCGACAAACTCACCTACCGGGTAATCAGTTCGCACGCTCAAGCGGTTATCGGCTCTACCCACGAATGTTTTCTGCGGGAGTTTGAAAAATGGGCCAAGCGGGAAGTGTCTGCACCTATTGCGAAGGTGGCCTGAGCCATGCCGCCCTTTGCCGACGTTCTCCAATGGGAACACCTGCCGTTCCCCAAGTCGCTCCGGGACTTCCAGCGGCTTTTCCCGGACGATGACGCCTGCGCCCGATGGCTCGAAGGGGCCAAGTGGCCCAAGAGCTTCGTTTGCCCGCACTGCCACGAAAAGGGCGAGCCATTTCGCATGGCAACGCGGAAGGCCGTCCTGACTTGCCGCAAATGCCGCAAGCAAACGTCGCTGACGGTCGGGACCGTCATGGCGCGAACGCACTCGCCTCTGACGACGTGGTTTTGGGGTGCCTATCTGGTTTCGACCATGACGCCCGGCATTTCGACGGTTCAATTCGAGCGCCAGCTCGGCTTGACCCGCGAGACGGCTTTCCAAATCCTCCACAAGCTCCGCGCGGGAATGGTGCGGCAGAACCGCGACCGCATCGGCGGCAATCTGGCCCGTGGCGATCATGTCGAGATTGACGAAACCTACATCGGCGGGGAAACGCGCGGCCAAGGCAAGGGCGTTCATGCTGAGGACAAAACGCTGATCATGGCTGCTGTCGAGGTCCGCACCCGGCCCGCTAAGAAGGGCGACAAGCCCATGCGGCGCGGTGGCCGGTATGCCGGGCGCTTGCGTTTGGAAATCGTGCCAACGCGCGGCGCTAAGTCTCTGACGGCCTTTGTAGAGCAGGCGGTAGAGCCAGGCGCGATGGTCGTTACGGACGCCTGGGGCGGCTACAACACGCTCGCTGATCTCGGCTACCAGCACCTTCCCGTTGTCGAGAGCAGCAACCCCGCGGTGGCCGAAGAATATCTCCCCATCGTCCACCTTGTTTTCTCGAATTTGAAGGCTTGGCTGCAAGGCACGCATCATGGCCGCGTCAGCCCCAAGCACCTGCAAGCCTATCTGAACGAGTTCACGTTCCGCTTTAACCGTCGGTTCTATCCGTTCAACGCGTTCCGCTCGTTGCTCGGCATCGGGACGAACGGCGAAGGCCCGACTTACGACGGGATTTATGACGGAACCTGGAAACATCCGACGATGGCTAGTCATCATGGCTGACCATCAACTCGTGGGGCCTGTATGTGCAAAGCCGAAAAGCATGCAATAAATGAGCTAATTAGCGGGCGGTTCATCGAAGCGCACCGGATCCAAGGAGGCGCAAGAGCTGTCCCGACAGATATTGGGCAAATGTTACTTCGCTACCTGAGTGCACCGGTATAGTTTTCAAAAAACCCGGGTTAGTGGCCTACTTTTCCCGATATCACTATACCCCCTACTCAAGAGAACAGGGAATTTTCAAGTCGATTGCAGGGAAAATTTCTCGACGAACAGGAAAGTATTCGGTCTTCGCGAGCGATGTCTGCTTACAGGGGGTAAAGCGGACGTGACGCGAAGAGCGCGGAATGTCTGTTGATGACCCAACTCGGTCGTCTATTCCTATGCACCTTTTTTTAAGCCAGCGATTCGGTACGCGGCAGCGAGATCAATCCCATTGAACCCTGCGAAGTTGCGGATGAGAAGTGCATGCACTCCCCAATTGTAGAGTTGCGCAACATTACGTTCTAGGACAGCGGCGAGTTCGTCCGGCGCGAGACCGAACCGATCGGCGACGGCCTGCGGTCGTGTCTCAAGTTCAGCGCGCAGGCTTTCGTCTTTGTCAAAAGCTGCCAACAGGCGTTCGAGCGCGCGGCGGCGGTTCACGGCGTGAGCTCCACAACCCCGATGCCGGTTTTCCAGCTGCGCACGGGCTCATAGGCGAGCTGGGTTCGGCGCTGCGGACGAATAGCTTCGGAGGCAATGATCCAGTTGCGAATCTCGGCCGCGCCATTGCCGGCTTGCTCGATGACCCAGTCGGAATCAAGCGCCACCAGGCCAGAGAGGTCGCCGACCACGAAGCGATCGAGAAAATCGTGATCGAAGTTCTCGTTGATGTCGCCCGTCTGCGGCACGCCGATCCAATGGCTAAGCCCCCCGGTGCCGACGACGGCGACGCGGGCGGCGGCATCCTGCGCGCGCAGCACCTTGCCGAGCGCCTGACCGAATGCGCGGCAGCGCGCATGGCTCGGTAGCGGCGTCACCGTGCAATTCACATAGATCGGAATCACCGGCAGTTCGGTATCACCCAAAAGGAATCCTAACGGGGTCGCGAAGGCGTGATCGACGCGCATTTCGTCGACGCGAAGCACGTCGAAATCCGCCGCCACCAAACCTTCTACCAGCTCGATGCTAAGCGCGTCGTGACCGCGGAAGCGCCGGTTGGGCGAATTGCCCTCGCCCCAGCTCTGAAATGAATCTCCCGTGCCGATCGCAAAGGTGGGCACCGCGTTATAGTTGAACGTCATGAAATGGTCGGTACCGACCACCACCAGCGCGTCGGGCTTGGATGCGATCAGCGTGCCATGCAACTGCTGGAAGGCCGCGAAAACACGATCAGCCTGGGCGGGGTCGGTGCCGGGCGGAAGGCGATTCATCGCCGCCGTGTGTGCGGTGCATGCGCCCCATACGATTGTTGCCATTTCTCACCTCCATCGGAGCCTGACGGGCAGCTCGGCCAATAAGCTGTCGCGGTCACTCACGCTCGCCGCCTCGCGCAAAACTATAGAAGCGCAAAACCTCAGAAGCGAGGGCCGAATGAAAGACGTTTCGCCCCATGTCCATCTTTTCTTAGCGATGATGATGATATAGCGCAAAAGAAACAAAAGTCAAAAGTATAGTCATATAATGATTTTAGATTGACAGCTTTGCCTGCTTCGTTAGTGTCGCATTCTGGGAGGAGACGATGAGCCGCCGCGATCAATGCGGCGGAGTGCAAGCTGCTTGCGCGCCATCGCGATCTTGCGCCTTTAATCGAAAGCCGCAGACCTTAAGGAGGGCCATAAAGGTCCATGGGATATTTCATCGGCACGGATATCGGCGGTACGTTCACCGACCTCGTCATGCTGTCCGAAGCCGGCGAGGTCATGATCGTCAAATCGCCGACAACGCCCAGCGATCGCACGCAAGGCGTTTTGCATGCGATCGATGCAGCGGCTGCGCGTCTGGGCGTCGAACCCAAGTCGTTGATCGGACAACTTGCCTATTTCGCTCACGGCACCACGGCCGCCACCAATGCGTTCATCGAGCGCAAGGGCGCCAAGACCGGGCTGCTGATCACCCGCGGCTTTGCTGATACGTTGCGCATCGAGCGCTGCATGGCGAGCTGGGCCGGGCTTGCCGATCACGAGATCGCGCATTTTTCCAAACGCACGATTCCGGTGCCGATCATTCCGCTCGATCTGATCGAGGAGATCGAAGAACGCATCGACGAACGCGGCAAGATCATCGCTCCGCTGGTGGAAGAGGCCGCGCGTGAAAGCATCCGTCGCCTCGCCGCCAAAGGCGTCGAGGCGATCGCCATCACCTTGCTGTGGTCATTTCGTAATCCGGTCCACGAGCAGCGCCTGGAACAATTGGTGCGCGAAGAAGCGCCCGAAATGTTCGTGACTGCGTCGGCGGCGCTGATCCCAATCCTCGGCGAATATGAGCGGGCGTCAACAACGTCGATCAATTCCTATCTCGGGCCGGTCATTCACCGCTACATCAACGGGCTGGAACGATCGATCCGCGGTTACGGCTATGACGGCCCGATCTCCATCATGGAGTCGGGCGGCGGCGTGTTGCCGGCAAGCGAAGCGGCGTTCCAAGCCGCCAATTTGCTGACTTCCGGACCGGCCGGCGGCGTGCTCGCCTCGCAAAAGCTCGGCGAGCGGCTCGGCTTCAAGAATATCATCACCAGCGACATGGGCGGCACGAGTTTCGACGTCGGCCTGATCGTCGACGGGCAGCCGATTCTCGCGACCTCGCGCGAGGTCGGCCGCTTTCATGTTGCGCTGCCGGCGATCAAGGTCACAGCCATCGGCGCCGGCGGCGGCTCGATCGCTCGCGTCCGCGGCGGGCATCTCACGGTCGGACCTGACAGCGCCGGCGCCGAGCCGGGACCGGTCTGCTTCGGCCGCGGCGGCACCGATCCAACCATCACCGACGCCGACGTCGTGCTCGGCATCATCGATCCGGACTACTTCCTAGGCGGCGAGATGAAGCTCGATGCGGCGCTCGCCGAAGACGCAATCATGGAACGCATCGCCAAGCCGCTCGGTTTCGATCTGCATGAGGCAGCCGCCGGCATTCGCGAAGTCGCCAACAACCAAATGGCGGACCTGTTGCGGCGGGTGACGACGCGCTCGGGCTATGATCCGCGCGGCTTTACCATCTTCGCCTACGGCGGCGCCGGGCCGACGCACGCTCATCTTTACGGATCGATTGCCGGAATCTCCGCTGCGGTCGTGCCGACAACCGCATCGGGTCATTCGGCGCTGGGCGCGGTCACCGCCGACCGCCATCGGTCCTTCTCCATTGCTTTCGGCCATCACGCGCCGCCGCGATTCAAGAAGGCATCCGATCACGTAGACGTCGCGGGGATGAACGACGGTTTCGCCAAGCTCGATCAGCTTTGCCGGACAGCGCTCGGAGCGGATGCCCGCATCGAGCACCTGGTGACGATGCGATTTCGCTTTCAGGTTCACGAAATTCCGGTTGAAGCGCCGAGCAAGCAACTGACGCCGGCCGACCTCGACGCTCTCGTCGACTGCTTCGTCGAAAGGTACGAGCAAATCTACGGCAAGAACACTGCGCTGCGCGGTACTGGCGTTGAGTTCAACGTGCTGCGCGCCGAAGCCGTGGCGCCGGTTCAGAAACCCGTGCTGTCGCTTTTGCCCAAGCGCGACGTTTCGCCGAAGCCGCTATCGACCCGAAAAGTCTATTTCTACCGGCTCGGCTTTAAGGAAACGCCGGTCTACCGCTCGGAAAGTCTGGGTCCGGGAACACTGTTGCGCGGGCCGGTCATCGTCGAGCGGCCCGACACGACCATTGTCGTCGGGCTCAATCAAAGCCTCGAAGTCGAGCCCTACGGCAACTTCATCCTCCGCCTCACCGAGAGTGGCATCCGGTCTCATGTCTAATCGCTCGCCCTACGAATCCATTCTCTATCCGCACAAGCGGGTGGCGGTCGACCCGATCACGTTCGAGGTCATCCACCATCGCCTGATCTCCATCGGCGAGGAGCAGGCGGCTACCCTGTCGGCCATTTCCGGCTCGCCGCTGGTGAACGACGCCTCCGACTACAACACCGGGATTTTTGGCGCCCACGGCGAGATCATCACGCTCGGCAAGACCGTTCTGTTTCACGCTGCCTCGGTCGCCGAGATGATCAAGCACATTATCGTAGATTGCCATCCGAATCCGGGCATCCGCCCAGGCGACATGTTCGTGGTCAACAATCCCTACAAAGGCGCGCTCCACCAGAACGATTTCGGCATCGCCGCCCCGGTATTCCACGACGGTGCGTTGATCGCCTGGATCGGCGTCTGTTGCCACCAGCTCGACGTCGGCGGCCTGGGCGGCGCCGAAGTCACCGAAATCTATCAGGAAGGCATGCTGGTCTCGCCGCTGCGCATCGTCGAGAACGATGAGTTGCGCAGCGATATCATGGCGACCATTCTCAACATGACGCGGCTGCCGCAAAACGTCGCGCTCGATTTCCGCGGCATGATCGCCGCCAACCGCGTCGCCGTCCGCCGCTTCGCCGACACCATCGACCAATACGGCATCGATACTGTGCTCTCGGTCTTTGACGAGGCAATCGAGCTATCGGAGACGACCGTGCGCGAACGGTTGCGCGAATTGCCCGACGGCGTCTATCGCTCGCAGAAATATCTCGATCACGACGGTACCGCGAACAAGCTGTTCCGCATCCATGTCGAGATGACGAAGCAGGGTGACCGCCTGATCCTCGACTTCTCAAAATCTGCAGACCAGGTCGACCGTTTCATGAATTGCGCGGAGGGTGGACTGCTCGCCGGCATCCGCGCTGCGCTGTTGCCGATTCTCGCCTACGATCTGCCATGGAATGAAGGCGTGTTCAGGCCGATGGAGGTCTTGACACGTCCGGGCTCGATCGTTTCAGCGCGTTTCCCGGCGCCGGTGAGCCAGGGCCCCCTCGGCGCCATGTGGCTCGTCGAAGCGGTCGTCATCGAAGCGTTGTCACTCCTTGTATCCACCAGCGAAAAATACATCGTCGAAGCGCAAGCGGGTCCCAACGGCGGCCCCGACGGTTTTTCGGTTTACGGCATCAGCCAGCACGGCGAGCGCGCGACCGGCAGCAACCTCGACCAGATCTATGTTGGCGGCGGCGCCTATGTCGATCATGATGGGCTGTCGCCGCAGGGGCACCGGCACATTCCCGCCATTCGCTTGCAAAACGTCGAGCGCAACGAATCGCATCTGCCGCTGCTTTACATCTATCGGAAATTCATTCCAGACACCGCGGGCGCCGGCCGCAACCGCGGCGGCATCTCGGTCGGCCACGCTTACGTGCTGAGCCAGGTCAAGAGCATGCAGACGCGGTTCACCTGCCACTGCTACGAGTCGCCGATCGCGACCGGCATGTTCGGCGGCTACCCCGCAGCGTGCAATACGCGGCGGATGCTCAAGGAAGCGTCGGCGCGCGCAATCATCGATAGCGGCCACATTCCATACGATTCCGCCGCGATCGAAGGTAAGCTGCAAATCCTGCCGGCCAAGACCCGCGGCACATTGGAATTCACCGATCGCGATTATCACGAGGCGACGCCGTCCGCGGGCGGCGGCTGGGGCGACCCCATCGAGCGCGATCCGGCACTGGTTGTTGCCGACATCCGTGACAACGCCGTCTCTGCCGCGATGGCGCATCAGATCTACGGCGTTGCGGTCAAAGCCGACGGCTCGCTCGATGAGAAAGCGACCGTGGCGCGGCGCGAAGCGGTCCGCAAGGAACGCCAGAGCTGGCCGCAGCAGAAACGCCTCGGTAATCCGCCGCCGCGTAACGCGCCGTTCCAGGTGATCTCGCTCTGGGGCGACCGCGCCAAGGTTGCGCGCATCGGCGGCGCCGCCTATCTGCGCTGCGACTGCGGCTGCGTGATGGCGCCTGCTTCGGAGAATTGGAAACCTTATGCGCGCCAAGCGACGACAACCGCGGCTGAACTTGGACCGCGCATCGCCTTGCATGAAGAGCTGGAGGCGATCCGTTACGCCTGCCCGGAATGCGCCCGGCTGCATTGGGTGGAGATCAAGCTGAAAGCCGAGCCGGCGCTCTTTGATATCGAGATGGCGGTCTAGCCCGAGGACGCTTCGATATGCCCGAGCATATTCTTCCGCTGCCGCCCAAATGGGAGAGAGACCTCGACTGTGGCTGGATCGTCTTCAAGAGTAGCAAGGACGAAATCCGCGGCTATTTCGCCAAGCCGAAAGGCCGCAGCAACCTCCCCGCGATGGTAATGGCGCCGGAAAATCTCGGCATGATCGAGCACCGGCAGGACGTCACGCGCCGGCTGGCCAAGGCCGGCTATGCCGTTCTCACCATCGATCCCTATAGCCGCATCGGCGGTCAATCGCCGCGCGACTTCAAGAGCCCGGAGGAGCGGCGACTGAAGGCTTTTCTGGCAACCCCCGACGAGCAATATGTTCCCGATCTGCAGGCGGCGTGCGATTATCTTTCCGCCTTGTCGGAGGTCGACGGCAATCGCATCGGCGCGATCGGCTACTGCTCCGGCGGCGGCACGCTCTATGCGTGGATTTGCGGGCGTAGCCGCAATCTGAAGGCCGCGGTCGTGTTCTATGGCGCCCCGACGGTGCAGGCCGAGGCCCGTGCCGACGGCAAACTGCTGGACCGGATTCACAATGGACAAAAGCTGCAATGTCCGCTGCTCGTCCATCACGGCGAGGCCGATCGCGCCGTCAAGCTCGACGAAGCCAAACGTATGGTCGAAGTGCTGAAGAAATCCGGCCAGCCGGTAGAGTTTCACATCTATCCGGGCGCCGACCATGCCTATCATGACGACAGCCATCCGAACTATCACGCTGCCGCCGCTGAACTGAGCTGGCAACGCACCTTGAAATTTCTGGCACGGCATTTGTCCGCGCCGGCAGCGCCGCGCGCGACGTGAAGCGACAAAGCCACTCGATAAGAAATGGCAGCAGGGAGAGACAACATGGCGAACGATGGATTGCGGTCACGCCGCGTGATGGCCGGCGGTGTCAACACGCACTACACCGAAGCGGGCGACAACGGTCCGTTGATCGTCGCCTTGCACGGCGGCGGCGCGGGATCGTCGGGCGAATCCGGCATGGGGCTCGTGATGCCGTTTCTTGCATCCGATTTCCGCGTGATCGCTCCCGACTCCGTCGGCGGCTTTGGCGATACCGATCCCTACGCTCGGGCTCCCTATGGCTTGATCAATCGTGCGACCCAGCTGGAGGCCTTCGCGGATACATTGTGCCTCGATAAGTTCACGCTGACCGGGAATTCGCAGGGCGCCTGGGCTGCGGTCCGCTACGCCTTGTTGCATCCCGATCGGGTCGAGAAGCTGGTCCTGATATCGTCGCTGACGATCGCGCAGGGGCTCGGCATCGATCAGCCAAGAACGCCGGCATTAGCGGCGTTGGAGGGTTACGACGGCACGCGCGAGGGAATGAGAAAACTCCTGGAGGCGGTGGTCTCCGACAAATCGAAGATCACCGATGCGCTGATCGATCGCCGGCAGAAATCGGCGACACGGCCGGGAGCCGTGGAGGCGATGAAGGACTTCGTCAAGAACACTGGTGCTGCCCGCAAGAACCCGGCATTGGCGTTGCAATTCGACCTGCGCGCGTCGCTGCCGGCTGTCGCCAAGCAAATCCCGACCATCTTCGTATGGGGCGAAGCCGACACGTTTGCGTTGCCGGAGACCGGCAGAGCCATCGAAAAGGCGGTCCCTAATACCAAGTTTTATTGGGTGCCGGGTGCCGGCCATCAAGTGCAGACGGATAAGCCGAAAGAGTCGGCGGAGATTATCCGGAATTTCGCGCGCAGTTGACGCGCGACGTAAAAGATCGGCGGAGAGCGAGCGTGAGCGGACTGGATCGCCAACCGATGCGACAATCCCCGGATGCCCCCGATCGCATGGAGGGCATGGTGCCGGGTGTGCGCGCGGGCGGCTTTCTGTTCCTCTCAGCCGTCCGCGGTCGCGACCCGAAAACCGGCGCCATGGTTGAGGAGCCGCTGGCGCAGGCGCGGCAAGCCCTGCGCAATGTCGAGACAGTGCTTGCCGCCTCCGGCGCAACGCTCGCCCATGTCGTCAAGGTGACGCTCTACATGCATGATCTCGAACGGCGTAAGGAATTCCATCAAGCCTGGATGGAGTTTTTTCCAAAGGATCCTCCGGCCCGCATTGCGGTCGGCGTTGCCGACGCCAATGCGGCGCCCGGAGGCAAGGCGCATTACGCGCTCGACGTCATCGCGCTGGCGCCGCAGAGCTTGCCGTCGTGAGCGTTGCTGCACCGAAAGTCCGCTTGCGGGATCTCCGCCGCAGCTTCGTGCTGCACGGCCGCACTTTCGAAGCGCTCGACGGCGTCAGCCTCGATATCACAGCCGGCGAATTTCTTGCCATCGTCGGGCCATCCGGCTGCGGCAAGACCACGATGCTCCGTATCGTCGCTGGCCTTGATACGCAGACTCACGGGACGATCGAGGTCGTGCGCGCGCAGCCGGCTTCGCGGCCCGTCAACTCCATGGTGTTCCAGCAGGAGTCTATCTTCCCCTGGATGACGGTGCGCGACAACGCCGCGTTCGGGCTGAAAGCCCGTGGCATCGGCAAGCGGCAGCGCTATGCCATGGTGCAGCCGATTCTCGAGCGGGCGGGACTTGCCGGATTCGAGAATGCCCTCCCCTACCAGCTTTCCGGCGGCATGAAGCAGCGCGTCGCGCTGGCGAGGGCTTTCGCCAACGATCCGGAAATCCTGCTGATGGACGAGCCGTTCGCAGCGTTAGACGAGCAGACAAAGCTCATTCTGCAAGGCGAGCTGCTGCGCATCTGGGAAGCCTCGGGCAAAACCGTCCTCTACGTCACGCATTCGATCGATGAAGCCATCACGCTTGCCGACCGAGTGCTGGTGATGAGTGCGCGGCCAGGCCGCGTCAAGGAGATTATCGATATTGCCGGGATTTTCAGCCGGCCGCGCGACGTCGCGATCGTGAAGTCAAATCCGAGCTACGGCGAATTGTTCGCCCGCATCTGGGGTGAATTGCGCAACGAAGTTGCGGCCGGCGCAAACACTATAGAGCAGGCGGCATGACATCGCGCGGCGCCAACGTTGTCGTCAATCGGCTCATCTCGGTGGCGACGCCGCTGCTTTTGCTTGCGGCATGGGAAGTGGCGGCGCGGACCCATGCGATCGATACCCGCTTTTTCTCCTCGCCGACCCGGATCTTCGCTCAGTTTTGGCTGATGCTTTCCGACGGTGAGTTGCTGTATCACACCATGGCAACCGTCACGCGGATTCTGATTGGCTTTTTCATCGGTACGACGGTCGGTATCGTGCTTGGGCTCGCCATCGGGCTCATTCCGACCGTGTCGGCCGCATTGCAGCCTCTGGTCGATGCGACTTTCCCGATTCCGAAGGTCGGTCTGCTGCCACTGGTCATTATTCTCTTCGGCATCGGCGAGGCGTCAAAATACGCGATCATCGCAATTTCGGTGGTTTACCTCGTCATCATCAATACCGCGGCAGGGGTGCGGCAAATCGAACGTATCTACCTCGACGTCGGGCGCAACTATCACGCCAGCCGTCTAATGATGTTCACCGACGTGGCGCTGCCCGGTGCGTTGCCGTCGATCGTCACCGGAATGAAAGTCAGCATGGGCGTTTCGCTCATCGTCATCGTCACGGCGGAGTCGCTCGCCGCGAAAAGCGGCATCGGCTATCTGATCTGGACGAGCTGGCAGGTCTTTGAAGTCGAGAAAATGTATGTCGGCTTGTTTGTCACCGCCATTCTCGGCTTTGCCGCGTCGCTGCTGCTGGACTTTACCGAACGGCGGTTGATCCCGTGGAAACGGTCATGACGTTCTCCGCTCCGCCAGAGGCGCCGTCGCTCGCCGAGCTTGCCGACCCGATGGTCGATCTATCGACCACCTATGCGCCGATCTACCTGCAATTATCGACGTTGTTCCGCAGATTCATCGTACGGAATCAATGGACGGTGGGTGAGCGGATACCGAACCAGGAAGCGCTAGCCGCGCAATTCGGTGTCAATCCGGCAACCGTCCGCAAGGCCATCAGCGCGCTGGAGACGGAGGGATTGGTCAAATGCTCGCGTCGGCGCGGAACCTTTGTCATCGCAAAGCCGCCGGACGCGCACTGGTACGACATTGCGACAAGCTGGTCGGCTGCGCTGCGGGCTTACGACGGCTTGGCATTCAAGTTGCTCGACGACAAGGACGTCAAGGAGATTCCCTCCCGGCTGCGCGCCGCTGGTTCGTCGGCTCGCCGTTATCGCCGTTTGCGGCGCCTATATCGTCGAGGCCGCGTGCCGCTCATCGTCGAGGACAATTATCTCGACGATCGGATTTGCCAGAAGGTTGACCGCGCCGAGCTGCGCAACACACCGTCGATCAAGTTTGTCGATCGTCTTGTGCGGATCAAGCGCGCGGATCAAACGCTGCGGTTCGGCATCGCCGACGGCGAGATGTCACAGCTCCTGAATGTGCCGCTCAATGCGCCACTCGCGATTGTTCATTTGTCGGTCGACGACGAGCACTCCCTGCGCTCTTTCGAATCGACGGCCTATATCCGCGGCGACACGATACGCATGTTCGAGCCGATCAGCTTCGCAAAAAGAGCCAAGTGAGGCGTCGGTGAAAAGAAAATCTGCCAAAACGGCGGCCGGATCGAAAGCGCGCGGGCAGCAGAAGCGCCGTGGCAACGGCGTCGATCTGCAGCTTAGCAACGCTACACCGATCTACGTCCAGCTTATCGTTCACTTTCGCCATCAAATCGAAACCGGCAAATGGCGCCAGCACCAGATCATCCCGCCGCTGCATGAGCTTGCCGCCGAGTTTGGCGTGACGCGCGCGACCGTTCGGCAGGCGATCGGCTTTCTTCACCGCGAAGGCTTGCTCAGCAGCCGCCGCGGACGTGGCACCGAAGTCATCGGCAAGCCGCATGAAACGCTATGGCAGCCGGTTCCCAATACCTGGTCCGACCTCGTCAAAGACTCCGACAGGATCGAAGGCGACGTTCTGGAGTTGGCGAGGCCGGGGCGTCTCCCGGAAGTGCCGCAAACCGAACGCGGCGAGCTCGCGCCCAGCTATCACGTCGTCCGCCGCCTGTTGCGCCGCGGCGGGATACCCTATCTGGTCGGTATCTCTTACGTCGACCGGCGTGTGGTCGATGAAGTCGGCGCCGACATCTTCAAGACCAGCTCGCTTTACCGCGTCATCGAAACATCCCGACACTTTCATGCCGTGCGTGGCGATCAGCTTATTTCGGTTGGCACCGCCGATGCCGAGCTCGCCTTCCTGCTCGGCATTCCGCTGAGTTCGCCGATCGTCAACGTGTCGCGCTGGATCTTCAATGAGCACGACACGCTAATCTACCAGTCCGAAGGACAATTCCGTAGCGACTTCGTTCAGGCTGCGCGGCGTCTGAGGTGATGGCGCGCCGATGGAGCTACTAAAAGTCGTCACAAACTCGGAGGAAACGAAAGGAGACCAACATGTCAGGGAAAATTTCGCGTAACGGACGTCTGGTGCAGGCGGTCGTCGTTGTATTCGGCCTGATCCTGCAGTCGTCGCTGGCGAACGCAGCCGACAAGGTCAAGATCGGCGTCATCGGCATTCTCGCCGAAGCCGGCCTTTACGTCGCTGCGGAGCACGGCTACTTCGCCAAGGAAGGTCTCGACGTCGAATTCGTCAAGGGACTGTTTGGTCCTGACGCGTTTCCGGCGTTGGCGACCGGACAAGTGGACGCGGTCGGGGGTGCGTTTGGTCCGGAGATGATCAATGCAGTCGAGCGCGGCGTTAACGTGCGCATCGCGGGCGGCCTTAGCAGCTACGTGCCCGGGTTTGAATCGGGCTTCCTGATGGTCCGCAAGGAGCTTATTGACCAGGGCAAGGTCAAGGATTTTGCCGATCTGAAGGGTCTCAAGCTCGCCATCATCGAACCGCGTCCGAACCTCACCGATTACTTCGCGACGCGCTATCTCAAGCTCGGCGGTCTAACGCTCAACGACGTACAGACCGTCAATGTGCCCTTCCCCAGTATGATCACCGCGCTGAAAACCGGCGGCGTTGACGCGGCGCATGTTTCGGAGCCACTCGCCACGATCGCCGTCGACGCGCAAGCAGCAGTGAAGTTCAAGCCGGTCAATACTTATGCGCCGAACGGGCTGACCGTTGCCGTCCTGCAATTCGGGACCAATCTTTTGGAAAAATCCCGCGAAACCGGCGAGCGCGTCATCGCCGCTTACATGCAAGGCGCCCGCGACTACCTCGACGCGCTCAAGAAGCCCGAAGGCCGCGGCGAGATGGCCGAAATTCTCGTGAAATACACGCCGGTCAAGAATCGCGCGCTCTATGACCGCATCGTCTTCGCCTACGCCGCTCCCGACGCGGGTATCGACATGACCGGCCTGCAGGACATGGCGAACTACTATGCCAGCGTCCTGGGCAGCAAGCCGGTCGATGCCAAGACGCTAGTCGATGCGGGCTTTGCGCAGAACGCACTCAAGCGCCTCGGCGCCTACGCGCACTGAAGTTCGCGCTAAAGAGCGGCCGGGGAAATTATCGGCTCCCCGGCCGCGACGATGTGCCCGGCCGCCTTCGACGCCTAATGACAACGATGAGTAATTACAATGACCACCACTGAAGTCGCCAATCGAATCCTCAAGGCCTACGAAACCGGCGTCCCGATCGCCCCCGTGCGGTCAGAGATTTCCGGATTGGAGGCGGCTTACGCCGTGCAGCGGGCGACATATGACGCCTGGATCAAGGCGGGGCGCAAGCCGGCCGGCCACAAGATCGGGCTGACCTCGAAAGCGGTGCAGGAGCAGCTTGGCGTCCACGAGCCCGATTATGGGACGCTGTTCAGCGACATGATTCTGGAGAACGACGCACACATCGGGTCGCGGGCGGTATTGCAACCGCGCGTCGAGCCGGAAGTTGCGTTCGTGCTCAAAGCCGATTTAGCCGGCGAGAATCTCACCGCGGAAGAGGTTATCGCGGCGACGGATTATGTCGTGCCTGCCGTCGAAGTCTGCGGCAGCCGCGTCAAAGGGTGGGACATCCGTTTCGAAGATACCGTCGCCGACAATGCGTCGTCGGGACTAGTCGTCCTCGGCAGCCAAAAGTGGAAGCCGGTTTTGCCGAAGCTTGCCGACGTTGCCGTGCGGGTTCGCTTGAACGGCGCCGACTGCGCCGAGGGCCGCGGCGCAGCTTGTCTGGGCAATCCGGCAAACGCCGTGGCTTGGCTCGCCGGCGCGCTGACGCGGCTGGGCGATCGTCTGCGCGCCGGCGACGTGGTGATGAGTGGCGCCATGGCGAAAATGGTACCCGCCGAAGCGGGAAGCCGCTTCGCAGCGGACTTCGGTGCGTTCGGCATGGTAACGCTTCAATTCGATCGATAGTCGCCCGCATGGCAAACGCGATCGATCTTTCCGGCAATGCCGCGGTTGTCACTGGCGGCGCCCGTGGCATCGGTTACGCTTGCGCGGCGCGCCTCCCGCGATCGGGTGCCATCGTCACGCTGTGGGATGTCGATCCCACGACGCTCTGGGCAGCAGCTGAAAGGCTCAAGGCTATGGGCAGCGTTCATGCCCAGGTTGCCGACGTCAGCGATGCGGCATCGGTCGAGGCCGCCCGCGCCGAAACCGTCCGCACCATGGGCAAGGTCGATATCCTTATCAACAATGCCGGCATTACGGGACCGAATAAAAAGACTTGGGAATATTCACCCGGCGAATGGCGCGGGGTGATCGAGATCGACTTGATTGGCGCTTACCTTTGTGCTCGTGCGCTCATTCCCGGGATGATTGCGCTTGGCTATGGACGCATCGTCAACATCGCCTCGATCGCCGGCAAAGAGGGCAATCCCAACGCTTCCGCATATAGCGCGGCTAAAGCCGGCCTGATCGGGCTCACCAAATCTCTCGGCAAGGAACTCGCGACGAGCGGCGTGCTTGTCAACTGCGTGACCCCAGCCGCCGCGCAGACCGAGATATTTCAGCAGATGACCGAAGAGCATGTCCAATACATGCTCTCCAAAATTCCAATGAACCGGTTCAACATGGTGGAGGAAATTGCCGCTCTTGTGGCGTGGCTGGCGTCCGCGGAATGTAGCTTTAGCACTGGCGCAGTGTTTGATCTATCGGGCGGACGCGCAACCTACTAATCCTACCGGGGCCCACTCGTGGAGCAAAGCGGACGCTACGCGGACGTGCCGGAATGCCGCCTCATGGCCCATCTGTATGGACCGGCCGCGCGTTGCAAGCCGAAAGTGATGATTTGGAGAAAGTCGGTCTTGCGCTTCTGTATCCGGCCCATTGATGGAGCGTTCGAGCTCCTGGCCATCATGGATATCCGCGCGCGCTCGATCT
>JARLIY010000133.1 GCA_031291475.1 Xanthobacteraceae bacterium | reverse complement strand
TCGCAAATGGTCGTCGTCCATCGCGCTCACGGCTTTCGATTCGTGATCTACACGCACGACCATGAACCTGCGCATGTCCATATCACTGGCGCCGGGCAGGCGAAAATCAATCTGCTTGGACCCAATGGCGATCCCGAGCTGGTGTGGAGCGTCGGAATCAAACGTTCCGACATACGTCGCTTGTTTGCTGAAATCGACCAGCGCCGCGATGCGCTGTTGAAGGAATGGGAGTGGATTCATGGCCAGCTTGACCGATGAACAGTTCAAGGCGGCTGACAAGCTCGGGCGCGCGATGCTGGAAAGCGAGCCGCGCGCCGCGGCGGCGCGTTACGATCCGGCGACCGGCCGGATCGTCATCGACTTGCTGAATGGATGTTCCTACGCCTTTCCCGCGCGGCTGGCGCAGGAGCTTCAGGGTGCAAGCGAACGGGACCTCGGCGATGTCGAGGTCGACGGCCTCGGCTTCAATTTGCATTGGCCGGCCCTCGACGTCGATCTCTACGTTCCGGCGTTGATCGCCGGCATTTTCGGCACGCGCGCCTGGATGGCGCGCGAACTCGCGCGGACCGCCGGCCGCGCCAAGTCGCCGGCCAAAGCCGCCGCGGCTCGTAAGAACGGAGCTCAAGGCGGCCGGCCGCGCAAGACGGCGGCGGAGTGACGACGGTGCCGTCCCCAGGAGTCCCTTCGCGAGAGACATTCAATGCCAATCCTGGGTCGTTCGGGAGGCCCGAGTTCGACCCCAAACGGACGCCGCGACGACAATTCTCAAATGACTGATGTTGGCCGTGAACGGACTGGCCGCTTCGGGCGATCAAAATGTCGAAGAGGACGCTCGCTGCTGCGAAGCGTTGTAGCAGCTCTCGCCCTTTCGAGCCCCAGGATCGGACGCCAAAAGTTAGTCCGTTGGCGATGTCGAGGAACTAGCTGGAACCGCTGTCCGAGTCGAAAACATTATGTCGTGCAACCCGTCATCGGGAAATTGCAAAGTGGCCACTTTCTTCCGCGTAGTGTGGCAGCCGCGTCTCGCGGAAGCGACCTGCCTCGATGCTCCATCCGGCAAGACTCATTTGCTGGGAGAAAGCGTGTGCCTCGCTCGCGGTGGCGAAGATGCGCACTCTCCATCCGGACTTGGTCGAAACGCCGGATTGCCGAAATTTGGCGTATCTCACGAAGTATTCCATCGTGATCACCAGTCGTCGTTCTAGCTCTCGCTCTCGCTTTCAGCGCCTCGGATTTTTCGACCGAATTGCTCGGTATGCCAATCAGCCAGACCTTGACGCACGCGCTAGGTGATCGCGCGGACAAGTTAGGACGTCGATCAGCGAGGCCGATCAAGCAGCAATGAACCAGGCCGTGCTTGCTCGGGGCTTGCTTTGTGTGAAACTGCTCCAAATGGTGGCCTCGCGCGGGTGCCCAAAGGACAGACGACCAAAACCGCGCCCAACAGCCGAGCCGGCCTGCCGGCTCAACGTCGGCTACAAAGGCGTAGCGGCCGTCGACCGAAACCGGTTACCGCCGCCCAGCCACCGAGGCTGGGGCCGTCATCGCCGGGCTAACTTAACTTTCGGCGATGAAGCTGTTTGTGCAGGATTCGTTTTTCCCTGCGGCGCGGCTCAAGCGGACGCCGTGCACGGCCATGGTATCCGGTCCCACAGCGCGCCGGAGATCGCCGCCAGCATCCCTGGTGGCGTGCGCCGTTGGCCCGACCGCGGCGGTCTGTTAACTAGCGCGGGGGAGCCGGGCGGTCGCGCGGAGGGGCGCGGACGGTGCGGTCAGGACGTGGGGGGGGGGGGCGACATGAAAATGCGAAAGCTGGTTGCCGTTTTGGCGACAGCGACGGTGGCGTTCTGGACGCCGTCGGTCGTGCCGGTTAAGGCTCAACTCGTCAGATGCGGCGCGCAGTTCGACTACCTTCAATGCCAAACGGTCGATACCGCCTACGCCGCCAATTACATCCCCTGTCCGACAGGGCATGGCGGCTCGCCATGGCCGGCGGTGACAGTGATCGTCGGCGTGGTCGGCGTGATGGTCAACGCCGCCTGGATCTGGAACACGCAATGCCGCGAGCTCACCAGCCAGGAGGCGATGACCTCGACCTTCCTGCCGTTCATCGGCATGGTCTTCGACGCGCAAGCGAGCAAGTGCCATCGCTGAACGGAAAGCGCTCGTGGGCGCGGTCGGCGACCGCGCCCACAAATCGATTTTCAGCCCCACGCCGATGCCTTCTTCCACCGCGGCCGAACACGAACGCCACGGTTTGGCCGACGGCAGAATGGCAGATTGCGAGCGATCGGAGGCGAATGCGGACGATCGAAAGCTGAGACCCGGACGGACAGGCGCGGCCCAAAGCAGTCGGTGCGCGCATTGAAAGCCGATGAGCCAACCGCGCTTATCGCTGCTGAAAAGCGCTCACGTATTTGAACGCGATATTCTGGCTTTCGACTGCGCGGCGCGACAAAAGGTCGCGCGCAGCTGTCTCGCCGCGAACAATATCGAGCGCTAACAACTGGTAGTTGATGAACGTTGAATGTGTTTGCCGCGCTCATGCGAAGGGGGCGGACATGTCAACTCGAAATCGCGCACTGCCTATCGACCGGCTAGCAAGGCTGGCGGCTGTCTTGGTTCTCGTCGCGGGGTGTGCCGCGGCGCTAACGCCCGCGAGCGCCTGGGCCGCCTGTGGCGGCGGCGGAGGAGGCGGAGGTGGAAATAAGACGCCCGCATCAAATCCGTACGACCAGCAGAGCTACACACCAAGGAAGATGACACCGGCCGACAAGGCCAAGTTGACTAAACTTCAAAAACTAGCCGAGCGCGTCTTTGACAGTCGAGTGCACGATAAACCGGTACCCCAGGCGGAGATGAAGCAGGCGCAACAATTACTCGATGATCTGGATACGAAAGGCTACGACCTCGATCCGGACTACGAGAAAGCGATTCGCGATATCAAGATCAATCTCTATGGCGGCTCGGGGGTGAGTCCCGCTCTCGCTCCAGCTGCGCCCGGCATCTTCAACTTCAAGTAAGCCGGAGGCGAGCCGCGGCATCAAAGGATCGTAAACCGCCCACGGCATCCGAGACGAACAGCCGCCTCGGCATCCGCTTCGGACGAGCGGCATCCATCAGCGGAACGGTGAGTTTGGGCGCTGAGCCGCCGTGGGGCTGCTCCGCCCTGAACGACCGCTGTTCGCCCAACTGCGCCGTTCCGGACTGAGCGACAAACGAGAGATTCACTCCCTCTCCGCGAGCGAGCGCCTGCCGCGAAGCGGCGGAAAAATTCCCCGCAATCCTTTGAAAACGAAACCTCGCGCCGAAAAATGGCGCCGCCCCTCAAGCTGATCTTCTACACTTGCGAGCCGATGCGGGCCGTAAACCATTGATATTGTTGGATCGAACGGCGAGTTTCGCAAAAGTGTAGTGCCACGTCGTCGTTGGTTTCGATTGACTATCTTGACACGATAGCGGATTATGTGCG
>JARLIY010000018.1 GCA_031291475.1 Xanthobacteraceae bacterium | reverse complement strand
GAAGCCGACGTAGCCAGTGATGCCCTGGCCAAGCACGTAGTTAGCGAAACTGTAGCGAAAGACCGCGAGTAGCGGCGCGAAGGTGAAGGCGACGACCCAAATCACCGCGGGCAGCAGCAGCGCGTACTTGAACGCGCCGCCGCTCTCCAACTTTCGAACGCGATCGGCCACGCTCGTCCCCCCATTGCATGAAAAGCCCGCGGCGGCGAACCGCCGCGGACCTAATTGTCAGCTCACGAGAACGACGCCTTGTAGAGCGCCTTCTGCTTGTCGCGGCCGTAGCGGTCGGTGATCTTCTCCCAAGCCGCCGCGGTGGCGTCGAGCGCATCCTTCGGCTTCATCTGGCCGCCGAGAACGGCTGACAAATTGACGTCGAGCTCGTGCCAGTATTCCGCAGCGCCCGGAATGCGCAGGTATTCCTGCTGCACTGGCGCGGCGAGCGCCTGGTAATAGCCGCTGAGGTAGTCGAGCGCGTCGCTTTCGTTCCAACCCTGCGCCGTCCATTCGGCGACGTTGCCGTTGCCATTCGGCGGGAAGTACTCGTACTTCATGCCGGGCTGCACGCCGGTCCAGCCGGTCGCGACGGCCCAAAGCGCGTTCTTCTTGTTTGCCATGAACGACAGGAAGTCGTAGACCATCTCTTGCTTCTTTGAGAGGCTCGAGATCACCAGGTGCCAGGTGCCGCCGTTGGTGTTGCCGACCATGTTGAGGTCGTACTTCTTCCACTCGCCGGTGATCGGATTGAACGCCTCAGTGGTGCCGGGCGACGGCGCTGCGCCGACCTTTCCCTGCACCTTCGAGGTCTTCGGATCCTGCGCCAGCGTCGGCAGGTCGCCCCACGTCGGCTCGGTCGCCGAGTGGCCGGCGAGGAACAGGTTCCAACCCTGGCCGAGCGTCCAGGCGATCTGCTCCTTCGGTCCGTTGGCGAGGAACTTGACGTAGTCCTCAAGCGCCCGCAGGTGGCCTTCCGAGTTGATCAGCGGCTTCATCGTCTCCGGATTGAAGAAGTAGTACTTGTTGTCCGGGGAGATGACGAAGGGCGCCGACAGCGTCAGGAAGTGGAAGAATCCCTGCTCATTGACCTTGGCGTGCAGCGAGAGGCCCCAGTCGTTCTCGCCGTCGCCGTTCCAGTCCCAACCGGTGAAGAAATCGCACACGTCGTGGTATTCCTTCGTCGTCTTCGGCGGGGTCGGCAGGTCATAGTTGAACTTCGCCTTGAACTTGTCCTTGATGTCCTGCTTGGCGAAGATGTCCTTGCGATAGTAGAGCGCCTGCCCGTCGCCGTCCATCAACCCGCCGTAGATCTTGCCGTTCCACGAATAGATCTTCCGCATCGACGGAAGCCACTGATCGGGATCCCAATAGCCATGCTTCGGATCGGCGATCCATTGATCGAGTGGGACGATGTAGGGCTGCTCCGGCACGAAGAAGTCGCCGTAGAACCAGCAGCCAGGCATGTAAGCGTCGTACTTGCCGAGCCCGCTCGACAGGTCGGAGAAGATTTGCTGGTGCAGGGTCTCGATCGGCACTTCGGCGATGTTGACCTTGCAGCCGGTCGCCTCCTCCCAATGCGGCGCGTGCCACTTCACGCAGTCGCCGACCGTGATCTTGCAGACGAGCACATTGATTGTCTGCCCTTTGTAGGGCTTGGTCTTCAGGAAGGCGACGCGCTCCGGCGTGATCGGCGACTCAAAGGGCGAAACGGGGTCGCTGTCGATCAGGTTCGCCGCCCGCGCCGGCCGCGTGAGCCAGCTCAGCGCGCTCACCGACAGTCCGGCTTGCGCGCCGAGAATCAAGAGGCGCCGTCGGTCGATGTTGCCACGAAGATAGTCGCGCAACAGACCGTTCAGTTTGTCGGCCTCATTCGGTCTCGTCATGGTTGCTTCCTCCGCATTGCGATGTGCCAGGCGTCGTCCGAACCGTTGCGCCGCGCCTGGCGACGCTCGCTTTGATGACGACATTTCATTGGCAATTGTGCGCTTCGCCGCGCCGCGCCGTGATGCGGGCGCGCGCCTGCGACGAAGAACCCTGCTGAGGACTCCGCGGCGTTCACCCCCCTTCGCTCGAACGTCTTTGTGGGGGAACGCTAGTCCCGCTGTCCGACAGCGTCAATCGCGTCGGGAAGCGTCGAGCTTGCGCCGTCGGCGCAACGAAGCGGCGCAATCGCTTTGATCGCGTGTGGACAGCGTCGGCGCGCGGGTGCAACAATCGCACTCAAACAAGCGGACAGAGCGCGGCGACGCGCTTGTGTGTGGAAGCCGCCGCCGACGAGGGGGTGTGCGCATGGCCAAGGTGGAGCTCCAGCGCCTCTGGAAGCGCTATGGCGACATTGTCGCCGTCGAAGACTTCTCGCTTGTCGCCGAGGACGGCGAATTCATCGTCTTTGTTGGTCCTTCGGGCTGCGGAAAGACGACGACAATGCGCATCATCGCTGGCCTCGAGGTCGCCTCGGAGGGACGCGTGCTGTTCGACGACAAGGACGTCACCGACGAGCTGCCAAGCAATCGCGACGTGGCGATGGTCTTCCAGAACTACGCGCTCTTTCCTCACCTCAATGTGTTCTCCAACATGGCGTTCGGCATGCGGCTGAGAAAGCGCCCGAAGGCCGAAATCGAGGAACGCATCAAGAGGACAGCGCAGATTCTCGGCATCGAGAACATCCTGCAGCGCCGTCCGCGCGAGTTGTCGGGCGGTCAGCGCCAGCGCGTCGCACTCGGGCGGGCGATCGTGCGCGAACCGCGCGTGTTCCTGATGGACGAGCCGCTCTCCAATCTCGACGCGGCGTTGCGCATGGAGATGCGGGCCGAGATCATCAAGCTGCAGGAGCGGCTGGCGGTGACGACGTTCTATGTCACTCACGACCAAGTCGAAGCGCTTAGTATGGGCGACCGCATCGTGGTGATGCGCAACGGCCGCGTCCAGCAGATCGGCAGCCCCACAGAGCTCTACGACCAGCCGCAGAACGCCTATGTCGCGAGCTTCATCGGCAGCCCGCCGATGAATTTCCTCCACGGCCGCGTCGAGGGCGACAGCGTCGCGCTCCCCGAAGAGCGGACCGCCCTCGCGTTCAACGGCGCCGCCCGCGCCGCGCTGACGCGCGCCGAAGGCGGCGAAGTGACGATCGGGATCCGCCCCGAGCACATCATCTTTTCCGACCGACCGGCCGAAAGCGGCCTGCTCAGCATCGTCGGCACGGTCGACACGGTCGAACCGCTCGGCCACACGACGCTGGTCAGGGCGAAGATGGCGTCGAACAAACGGCTGAGTGTGCTGATCAATGGCAAGGCGCGGCTCCACGAGGGCGAGACCGTGTACGCGACCTTCCCGCCCAACCGCCTCTATCTATTCGAACACAAGAGCGAGCGAGCGCTGCTCGGCATCGTCGAGTAGGCGCGAGCGGCCCGGCCCTTCGCCCCGACGCGTCGCCTCGCGGGGGCGGCGGCCGGGGAGAGAAGGAGAATCAGGATGCTGCGCTCCGAGATCAACGCCGCCATCGAGCGCGCGAAGTCGGTGTTGCGCGTCAACGGCTTTCATCTGCCGCCGTTCGCCTTCTGGACGCCCGAGGAATGGCGGCGCAAGGGCGAGGAATGCGACGAGATCCGCGCCTGCAAGCTCGGCTGGGACGTCACCGATTTCGCCTCCGGCGACTTCGCCCGCGGCGGCCTGATCGCCTTCACCATTCGCAACGGCGGCGTCGCGCCGCCCTATCGCCGCACCGTCCATTGCGAAAAGGCGATGGTCGTCGGCGAGGGCCAGCGCACGCCGATGCATTGTCACGCGATCAAGCAGGAAGACATCATCTGCCGCGCCGGCGGCGCATCGCTTCGTCGTTCGCCCTGGCGAATCGATCCGGCTGACGCCGCGCCTTTATCACGAGTTCCAAGCCGCGCCAGGCTTGCGATCCGCGATCGTCGGCGAGGTCTCGTCGGTCAATGACGACGCGTCCGACAATCTCGTTCTCGACGCGCCGGCGCGCTTCCCGGCGATCATCGAGGATGCGCCGCCGACACATCTTCTTTGCAACGAGTATTGAGCCAGTCCTGCCGCGGGCGAGCCCGCGCCGGCGCGCGCGCGCGCGTCGCTGGGCGAACGCGATCAATCGCTGCAACGATTCTAGGGAAATTGGTCGGAGTGAGAGGATTCGAACCTCCGACCCCCTCGTCCCGAACGAGGTGCGCTACCAGGCTGCGCTACACTCCGACGGCGCGGTCAGCGCCGGCGGTTTTATAGGGGCGCCGCGGCGCAGGCGCAAGCGCGATGCGAAAGACTGTAGGAGCAAAAGCGCCTTGCCGACGGACCGGGCGCGCCCCACATCGGCGCGGAGCGGGGCGTAAGCGCCGCGAAGGGCGGAGGAGGAAGGCATGAAGATCGGCGTCATCGGTTCCGGCGTGGTCGGAAAGACCCTCGCGGCCGGATTCCTGAAGCACGGCCACGCGGTGACGATCGGCACGCGCGATGCGGGCAAGCTGAAAGATTGGGCGGGCCAACACAAGGGCGCGAAAGTCGCCGGCTTCGTCGAGACGGCCGCTTTCGGCGAGGTCGTCGTCCTGGCTGTCGCCGGCGGGGCGGCGCTCGACGCGCTGAAACTGATCGGCGCCGTCCATATCGACGGCAAACCGGTGATCGACGCAACCAACCCGATCGGCGGCGGCCCGCCGGTCCATGGCGTGCTGTCGTATTTCACCAGCCTGACCGACTCGCTGATGGAGCGGCTGCAAAAGGCTTATCCGAAGGCGCATTTCGTCAAGGCGTTCAACTCGGTCGGGGCAGGGCAGATGGTCGATCCGCAGTTTGCCGGCGGCAAGCCGACGATGTTCATCTGTGGCGACGCCGACGGGGCCAAAAAGACCGTCGCGAAGCTGGTCGAGGATTTCGGCTGGGAGGTCGCCGACATGGGCCCGGTCGAGGCGGCGCG